>CAZSVK010000227.1:0-9646 GCA_964610245.1 uncultured bacterium | reverse complement strand
TCACGTCGGTGCAGGCCATCTACGTGCCGGCCGACGACCTCACCGACCCGGCGCCCGCCACCGCCTTCAGCCACCTGGATGCGACGACGGTGCTCTCGCGAGATCTCTTCAAGCGAGCGATCTACCCGGCCATCGACCCGCTCGATTCCACGTCGCGGATCCTGAGTCCGTTGACCGTCGGCGAGGAGCACTACAAGGTGGCCCGAGACGTCCAGGCGGTGCTCCAGAAGTACAAGGACCTGCAGGACATCATCGCGATCCTGGGCATCGACGAGCTTTCCGACGACGACAAGCTCACGGTCGCGCGGGCCCGCCGCGTGCAAAACTTCCTGTCGCAGCCCTTCCACGTGGCCGAGGTGTTCACCGGCACTCCGGGCAAGTACGTCACGCTGGCCGAGAGCATCCGCGGGTTCCGCGAGATCCTCGACGGCAAGCACGACAACCTGCCGGAAGGCGCCTTCCACCTGGTCGGCACCATCGACGAGGCGGTCGAGAAGGCCAAGCGGATGTCCGCCTGAGGTTCGATCATGTCCGATGCCACGTTCTCCATCGAGGTCGTCTCGCCCGAGCGGTCGGTCTACTCCGGCCGCGCGGTCAGCGTCACGGCGCCCGGCACCGAGGGCTATTTTGAGGTCCTGGCCGGGCACCTGCCCATGGTGGCCGCGCTGCGGGCCGGCGAGCTGGTGATCCGTCTGGGGGGCGGACGCACTGTCCTGATGGCGGTCGAAGGTGGTTTCTTCGAGGTAACGGACAACAAGGTCATCGTTCTGGTGGACGACGCGGAGCTTCCCGAGGAGATCGACATCGATCGCGCCCGGAAGGCGTTCGAGCGGGCCCGAAAGTCGCTCGAGGATCTGGACAGTCACGATCTGGACAGGGAACTGGCCCGGGCGGCGCTGGCGCGCGCCGAGGCCCGGTTGAAGGTCGCGACGGATCCTCGGGCCAAGGCCTGAAGGTAGGGGTCAGGGGTTGGGGGGTAGGGGTCAGGCCTTCCGCAAGTGCTTGCGGGAGGGCTCGATCACGGCTGTGCTCGTCTCTCCCCACACGCCTCCGCCTTCGCGTGCCCTTCGTTCGGACCGTGCCCCCTTGCCTAACCCCCAACCCCTCACCCCTGACCCCTCAGCGAGGGCGAAGCCCGCGCTGACCCCTCGCTCGCGGCACCATTCTTGCGGATTACCGGCCCGCGCCGATCATGGCTGGTGCGGCTTTTCGCGTCCTGCGCCGGTCTTTGCGACGGATTCCCGTCCGATGATATGCTGCCGGCGCTCGCCCGACCGCTGCGAGTGCAGCTCCGGTCGGCTGATGCGAATCACGAGGCGTCCTCTATGAAGCGTTATCTTGCGGATATCTGGCATGGGCTGGTCACCACCGCCGTGGGGATGAAGATCACCCTCGAGCACATGTTCACCCGCGAGGTGACCAGCCAGTACCCCGATGAGAAGCTCGAGTATCCCGAGCGCTTCCGGGGGATGCTCTTCAACGACATCTCCGCCTGCATCTGTTGCGAGATGTGCTCCAAGGCCTGCCCGGCCGACTGCTTCACGATGGAGGGCGCCGGCAAGGGGAAGGGCCGCTACTCCACGGTCTTCGACATCCACCTCTACAAGTGTCTGTGGTGCGGCTTCTGCGTCGAGGCCTGCCCGACCGGCTCGCTCGTGATGAGCAAGGAGTACGAGGTCTCCGGCTACAGCCGCGATTGCATGGTGCTGCACTTCGGCGAAGGGGTCCGGCCGGAGGGCGCCGAGGCGCCTCCCCCGGGGACGCTGCCCAAGGTGTCCGGCCCGCCCCTGGCCGCGCCTGCGCGACCGCACCAGTGGGATCGGCCGTGGCCCGGCAACCCGGCCGCGGTGAAACCCGGGAAGGCTGTCGCTGCGCGCAGCCATCCCGCGCCGGATTCGAGCAGACAGCCGCCTGCGGCGCCTGCAGCACAATCCGGCGAGCCCACCCCGAAGAAGGACGTCCCGGCCGGAGAGACTCCGACCAGCTGACAGGAGGCGTCGAGCAGAGCGATGGAAGCCATCTTTCAAGTCCTGGTCTTCTACGGTTTCGTGGCGATGACGCTGTTCGGCGCCGTGGCCGCGGCCTTCTCCCGGAGGCTGATCCGCAGCGTCTTCGCGCTACTGCTGACGTTACTCGGTGTCGCCGGGCTCTACGTCTTCCTCTCGGCCGACTTCCTGGCCGCGGTGCAGGTGCTTCTCTATGCCGGCGGCATCCTCGTCCTGATGGTGTTCGGCGTGATGCTGACGCATCGCATCGCCGACGTGACGATGGAGACGCAGCACGCGCACTTCAAGACCGGCCTGATCCTCTGCAGCGCCATGTTCCTGTGCCTGGTGATGTTCATCTTCCAGGTCCCCTGGCCGACGATCGCGGAGCTGCCCCCGCACGCGCCGACGACCCGGGCCATCGGCATGGCCTTCCTGGGCGACTACCTGGTGCCGTTCGAGTACGCCTCGATCGTCCTGCTCGTCGTCGTGCTGGGTGCGGCGACGCTGGCCCGCAAGGAGGTCGAGTGATGAACGTCGTCCTGTATCCGATCGGCCTGACGCCCTACCTCGTGGTGGCCGCGGCGCTGTTCTGCCTCGGCCTCTTCTGCGTGCTGACGCGGCGCAACGCGATCGGCATCCTGGTCGGCGTCGAGCTGATCCTCAACGCCGCCAACCTGCAACTCGTCGCCTTCTCGCGCCACGTGGCCAACCCCGTGGGCGGTCAGCTCTGGGCCATCTTCGTCATCATGCTAGCCGCCTCCGAGGCGGTGATCTTCCTGGCCCTGTTGATCTCGGTCTTCCAGAACTTCGACACCATCCAGGTCGACAAGATCTCGAGCCTCCGCGACGAACTTCCCGCCTCCGGCGCCGGAGAGTGAGACCGTCGCCCTCGCAGCCCTCCCGGGCCTTCCAACTCCCATCCACTAGCTCATCAGGGGTCCTGAACGAATGAACTCGCTCGTAGCCGAAGTCGCCATACCGGTCCTGCTCCTTCCGCTGCTGGCCTTCGTCATCCAGATCTTCTTCGGCCGCCGGCTGGCGCGCGGGGGCGACTGGGTGTCGATCTCGGCCATCGTGCTCTCGTTCTGCGGTTCCGTCCTGATCGCGCTGCAGGCGTTCGGCGCCTACGACCCGCACTGGCAGGTCCGCTGCGTCTTCGACTGGTTCCAGACCGGCTTCACCTTCTTCGTGGGCGGCCTGCTGATCGATAACCTGACCGCCGTGATGCTGGTGGTGGTGACCGGCGTGTCGGCCCTGGTGCACATCTACTCCACGGGCTACATGCACGACGACCCGAAGTATCCCCGCTTCTTCGCCTACCTGTCGCTCTTCAGCTTCTCGATGCTGGGGCTGGTGCTCTCGGACAACCTGTTCTTCCTGTACTGCGGCTGGGAGCTGGTGGGCCTCTCGTCGTACCTGCTGATCGGCTTCTGGAACGAGAAGCACGCGCCGGCGATGGCCTCGATGAAGGCTTTCCTGACCAACCGGGTCGGTGACATCGGCTTCTTCATCGGCATCATGCTCCTCTGGAGTCACCTGGGCACGTTCAGCTTCCAGGAGATCTTCCAGGCGGTGGCCGGCGGGCGCGCCGAGGGGTCGGTGAGCGTGCTGGGGCTGTTCACCGCCAAGTGGCTGACGCTGGCCGGCGTCTTCCTGTTCTGCGGCGCCATCGGCAAGTCGGCCCAGTTCCCGACGCGATGGAGGGCCCGACGCCGGTCTCCGCGCTCATCCACGCGGCCACGATGGTTGCCGCCGGCGTTTACATGGTCGGCCGGCTCTACCCGGTCTTCACCCCCGAGGCGTTCCTGGTGATCGCCTACATCGGGTGCATCACGCTGTTCTTCGCGGGCACCATCGCCATCGCCGCCACCGACATCAAGCGAGTGCTGGCCTACTCGACCGTGAGCCTGCTCGGCTACATGGTGATGGGCCTGGGCGTCGGCGGCTACACCGCGGGTCTGCAGCACCTGATGACGCACGCCTGGTTCAAGGCGCTGCTCTTCCTGGGCAGCGGCTCGGTGATCCACGGGCTGCACAGCCAGGAGATGCCCGAGATGGGCGGCCTGCGCAAGAAGATGCCCTGGACCTACGTGACGATGCTCATCGGCACGCTGGCGCTGTGCGGAGTGCCGCCGCTCTCGGGCTACTACAGCAAGGACGCGATCCTGGCCGCCACGCTCGCCTTCGTCGTCGAGCATCCGCAGCACTTCCTGCTGTTCCTGCTCGGAGTGCTGGGAGCCGGCATCACGACCTTCTACATGTTCCGGCTCATCTTCCTGACGTTCTTCGGCGAACCGCGCGACCACCACAAGTACGAGCACGCCCACGAGTCGCCCGGCTCGATGGTGCTGCCGCTGGTCATCCTCGCTGGCCTCGCGATCGCCAGCGGCTGGGGCGGTTGGTTCGAGCACCTGGTGCCGACGCCTCGGCCCGAGTTCTACCAGGCCGGCGGGGCCCGGTTCGACGTGCTGGCCAGCCCGGCCGGCGTGGTCGCGTCCCACGTTCCGGCTCACGTCGAGTACGAGGCTGCCGGACACGCCGGGGGCGGGCACGAGAGCGGCCACGAGGGCGGCCACGCCATCCACTACATCGCGGTGGCCTGCTCGCTCGCGGTCGTCATCGCCGGCTTCGTCCTGGCGTTCCTGACCTACTATCGCCGGTCGATCCGGGCCGAGGCGGTGGCTGCGCGGTTCCCGACGCTGCACCGCTGGCTGAAGAACAAGTACTACGTCGACGAGTTCTACCAGGCGGCGCTGATCCGGCCGCTGCTCGCGTTCGAGGCGTTCCTGGCCAGCTTCGACCTGCACGTGATCGACGCCGTGGTCAACTGGGTGGGGCGGGCCACGGTCTTCATCGCCGACGTGTCGGGCCGGATCGACCTGTACATCGTGGACAGATTCGTCAACTGGGTCGGCGAACTCACGCTCGATCTCGGTCAGCAGTTCCGCCGCCTCCAGGGTGGGCGCGTGCAGGACTACCTGCTGATCTCGTTCGCCATCACCGTCATCTTCATCTTGACTCTTTCACTCTTGTCCTGAGGCTCCGAGGAGGAAGGTTCCGATGGGTAGCCACATCCTGTCACTCATGATCTTCGTGCCCCTGCTGGGTGCGATCGCCGTGCTCTGCGTGCCCAGCCGCGAGGATAAGATCCTCAAGACCGTGGCTGCCTGCGCGGCTGCCGTTCCGCTGGCCCTGTCGGTGCTGCTCTACTGCCTGTTCGATCGCACCGCGACGGGGATGCAGTTCGTCGAGCGCACCGCCTGGTTGCCCTCATTCAACATCGAGTACTACATCGGCGTCGACGGGTTGTCGGCCCCGATGGTGGTGCTCACGGGGCTGCTGACCTTCATCTGCACCCTCGCCAGCTGGAACATCGAGAAGGGGCTGAAGGGCTACATGTCGCTCTTCCTGCTGCTCGAGACCGGCATGATGGGCACCTTCTGCGCGCTCGATTTCTTCCTGTTCTACGTGTTCTGGGAAGTGATGCTGCTGCCGATGTACTTCCTCATCGGCATCTGGGGCGGGCCTCGCCGCGAGTACGCCGCCATCAAGTTCTTCCTGTACACCCTCGCCGGCAGCGTGCTGCTGTTCCTCGGGATGATCGGGCTGTACTTCTACAGCACGCCGCACACCTTCGACATCGTGCGGCTGGCCGAGATCGGCAAGACCTTCCCGCACGACTGGACCCCCACCTTCAGCTGGCTGGTGTTCCTGGCGTTCTACGTGGCCTTCGCCATCAAGGTGCCGGCCTTCCCGTTCCACACCTGGTTGCCCGACGCCCACGTCGAGGCGCCGACCGCGGTGTCGGTGATCCTGGCCGGCATCCTCCTGAAGATGGGCACGTACGGCATCCTGCGCTTCAACTATCCCATCTTCCCCGAGGCGACCAAGGCCTTCGCGATCCCGATGGCGATCATCGCGCTGATCAACATCGTCTACGGCGCCTTCGTGGCCATGGCCCAGCGCGACCTGAAGAAGCTCGTGGCCTATTCCTCCATCAGCCACATGGGCTTCGTGATGCTGGGCATGGCGGCCGCGGTGCAGGCCAACAACCTCGGCGGGCCGGCCGCCATCAACGGCGCGGTGCTGCAGATGTTCAACCACGGTTGCGTCACGGCCATGCTCTTCTTGCTCGTCGGCGTCATCTACGACCGGGCGCACCACCGGGACATCGACAACTTCGGCGGACTGGCGCAGCAGATGCCGGTCTACACGGGGTTCATCATGCTGGCGTTCTTCGCGGCGCTCGGTCTGCCCGGCCTCTCGAGCTTCATCAGCGAGGCGCTGATCTTCATCGGCTCGTTCACCGCGTTTCCGGCCATCACTGTCGCGGCGACCACCGCCATCGTCATCGGGGCGGCGTACATGCTCTGGACCCTGCAGCGCGTCTTCCTGGGGCCGCTCAACAAGAAGTACGCGGAGCTGCCCGACGTTTCGCCTCGCGAGATCTTCTGCCTGGCCCCGCTGGGCATCATCGTGGTTATCCTCGGCGTTTATCCGGCGCCGGTCCTGGACATGATGAACCCGACCCTCACGCACCTGTTGACGCTCTTCCGCTGAGAGGTCTTCGCTCATGAACGTCAGTCTGCTCAACCTCTCCTACCTGCTGCCCGAAGGGGCGGTCTGCGCGACCATCCTGCTGCTGATGCTCGGGTTCATCTTCGGGATGACCGATCGGAAGCGGCTCTCCGAGGTGGCCGTCCTGGGTATCGTGGTCGCCCTCCTGCTCACGGTCGTGAGCCTGGGAGAAGAGACCGTCGTCGCCAAGGTGCAGGTGGGCAACGGCATCCTCCAGGTCGACCAGTTCAGCCAGCTGATGAAGGTGCTGTTCCTGCTGACCACGTTGACGGCGGTGCTGTTCAGCGCCGGCTCGGTCGAGATCAGCCCGCGTCGCAGCATGGAGTACAACTGCTTCCTGCTGGGCCTGCTCTCGGGGACGATGTTCCTGGCCAGCGCCATCGATCTGATGGTGGTCTACCTGGCCTTCGAGATGATCAGCCTGTCGAGCTACGTGCTGGCCGGCTTCACCCGCGGCGACCCGCGCTCGGCCGAGGCGGGCCTCAAGTACGTCATCTTCGGGGCCGTCAGCTCCGGCGTGATGCTGTTCGGCATGGGATTGCTCTACGGGATGACCGGCTCGCTGAACATGAACGAGATAGGCTCCCGGATGACCCTGGGGCTGCTGCCCAACCTTCACCTGATGCTGCTGCCGATCGTGTTCATCCTCGTCGGCATCGGCTACAAGGTGGCGTTCTTCCCGTTCCACTACTGGGCGCCCGACGTCTACGAGGGCTCCCCCACGCCGGTGACGGCGATGTTCTCGGTCGCGCCCAAGGCCGCCGGTTTCGCGCTGTTCCTGCGGGTGCTGCTGGGCACGCTGAGCGTCGAGGCGGTCAGCGTGATGACGTGGCTCGGGCCGCTCCTGGCGGTGATCGCCGCCTTGACGATGACGCTGGGCAACCTGGCCGCGCTCAACCAGGAGAACATCAAGCGAATGCTCGCCTACTCGGCCATCGCGCACGCCGGCTACATGGTGATGGGCATGGCGGTGCTCAACCAGGAGGGCGGACGGGCGATCCTCTTCTACCTGTTCGCCTACCTGTTCACCAACCTGGGCGCCTTCACGGTGGTCATCGCGCTTTTCAACCTCTACCAGACCGAGCAGGTCGACGAGCTGGCCGGCATGGGCCGGATGTTCCCGCTGGCGGCCGCCTGCATGGCGGTCTGTCTGTTCTCGCTGACAGGGCTGCCACCGACGGCCGGCTTCATCGGGAAGTTCTATCTCTTCAGCGCGGTCATCCACGGCGGCTACGCGTGGCTGGCGGTCGTGGCGGCGCTCAACACCGTCGTCTCGCTCTTCTACTACATGCGCATCATGAAGGCGTTCTACTTCCGGGAGCCGGTGCTGGGAGAGCCCGGGAAGGATTGCCTGCCCTGCGGCTACAACGCGCTGATCGCCGGATTGACGGTGCCGATTCTCTTCCTCGGCCTCTTCTGGTCGCAGCTGATCGAGTACTGCACCAGCTCCATCTCGAGCCTGATGATCCACTGAGGTGCGGCCATGTTGTTCGACTACAGCGGAGTTCTCATCCTCTTCGTCCTGGGCGCGGCGAACCTGGCGTTCATGATCGTCCTGCCCAAGCTGCTCCGGCCCTACAACCCCACCGAACAGAAGATGCTCGCCTACGAGTGCGGCGAGAGCCCCGTCGGCACCGGCTGGATGCAGTACAACCTGCGCTTCTTCACCGTGGCCCTCGTCTTCATCGTGTTCGACGTGGAAATCGTCTTCATGTTTCCCTGGGCCGTCGTCTTCCGGCAACTCTCCATGACCCAGGGCGCCCTCCCGTTCTGGGAGATGGCGGTCTTCATCGCCATCCTGGCAGTGGCCCTCGCCTACCTCTGGAAGCAGGGGCTGCTCGACTGGGTCCGGTCGGTCCGCCGGGCCTGAGCCCGCTTCCGGTCCTCTCCTCTGCCATCGAAGGTGATCCGCATGCCGATACTTGCCAACCGATTCGAAGATAACGTCGTCTTCACGACCGTCGACGAGCTGATCAACTGGTGCCGGTTGAACTCGATCTGGCCCTTCAGCTTCGGCCTGGCCTGCTGCGCCATCGAGATGATGGCGGTCGGCGCCGGGCAGTACGACATCGATCGCTTCGGGGCCGGCGCCTTCCGGGCCACGCCCCGCCAGGCCGACCTGATGATCGTGGCCGGCACCGTCACCTACAAGATGGCCATCCGCCTTCGCCGTCTGTGGGAGCAGATGGCCGAGCCCCGCTACGTGATGGCCCTGGGCGTCTGCGCCAGTGCCGGCGGGCCGTACTACGAGCACGGCTACCACGTGCTCAAGGGCGTCGACAAGATCGTCCCGGTCGACGTCTACGTCCCCGGCTGCCCCCCTCGGCCCGAGGCGCTGCTCGAGGGGCTGATCAAGCTCCAGGAGAAGATCCGTCACCAGAAGGTGCTGCGCAAGTTGACCGACGAGGAGCAGGCCCGTCTCGACGCGCAGGAGAAGCACTACACCGAGACCACCAAGAACCTGTCCCCGATCACCAAGGGCTTCAACGTCTGACCCGCGAGACCGACACGATGCTAGCTCAGGAGTTATTCGATCATCTGAAGAAGCGTTTCCCGGAGCAGGTGCTCGAGCTTTCGTCGGGCCACGCCGGCGACCCGTTCGTCACCGTCGCTCCCGCCGCCGTCGAGGAAGTCTGCTCGTTCTGCCGGCAGGACGCGGCGCTCGAGTTCGACCAGCTGATGTGCCTGTCGGGGGTCGACCTGCCGCCCGACGGCATGGCGGTCGTCTACCACCTCTTCTCGAGCACCCGCAAGCACAAGCTGGTGCTGAAGGTGCTGCTCTCCCGGGCCGACCCGCGGCTCCCCACGGTCTGCCACGTCTGGCGCACCGCCAACTGGCACGAGCGCGAGACCTACGATCTCTTCGGCATCGTCTTCAACGCCCACCCCTGTCTCAGGCGGTTGCTGCTGCCGCCCGACTGGGAAGGCTATCCGCTGCGCAAGGACTACCTCTTCCCCACGGAGTACCGGGGGATCAAGTGCCATGACTAGAGTCAGAGAACTTCGAAGCCAGGAGCTGTTCGTCAACATGGGGCCTCAGCACCCCAGCACCCACGGCGTGCTGCGGCTGATGCTCCGGA
>CAZSVK010000226.1:0-9657 GCA_964610245.1 uncultured bacterium | reverse complement strand
AGCCGTAGTTGCGGTTGACGTCGACGCCGAAGCTGCCGTCGGCATTCTTGCGCCGGTTCTTGCGCCACATCTTGTACTCGGTCTGGGAGTAGTGGACGCCGTCCGGGTTCATGACCGGGACGATCCAGATCTCGCGCTCGTCGACCAGCTTGCGGATGCCGGCATCGGCGGCGTAGCCCTCGACCAGGCGCTTGATGAGTCCCATCGGCACCTCGATCGAAATCCACTCACGGGAGTGGTGGGCGCCGGTGAAGAGGAACGCGGGCTTCTTGCCATCTTCGGGGCAGGAGCTGATGCGCACGGCCCAGATCTTCCGGCCTTCCACCGACTGGCCGATCTCGCTGAGTTTCGCCAGGTTGGGGTGGGCGGCGACGGTCGCATCCAGCTCGGCCTTGACCTCGTCGAGCGTGTGGTAGACGCCCAGGTTGGCCACTTCCTTGAAACGGCGCATCGGGGCCTCGGCGTCCTCCATCAGCACCCGGCTGCGAAGGGAACGCACGGCCGCCGTGAGGCGCGGCCGGGCGTCGGCCGGGACCAGGACATCCGCCCAATCCTTGCCGGTGGCCACGATGTCCGCTCCGGCGCGAGCGAGGGAGGCGAGCTGCGCGGTGGTCGTGAAGTGATAGCGGACCAGGCGTGGCGGAGGAGTGCCCGCGGCCGTCAGCATCGTGGAGAAGGTGCAGCCGAGGATTGCCAGTGCCAGAAGTCCGCGAAGCTTCATCGAGTCGATCCTCCGGAAATAGAGCGCCGCCGGCCGTGTCCCGGCGGAGTGCGCAGATTATGAAGACTCGGGCGAATCATGGCAAGCCCGAGAATGCGCGAGGGCGACTTGGATTTGCCTCTCGGGAGCGCTGCCCTCACGCATGGACAGATCGTGAAAGGCCTGATTGTAACAGAGGAAAACAACCTCCTGGAGCAGAGCTCCAGCAGGGGTCCGGGGACAGCGTCCCCGGAGACTCCCGATGCCGTCACCGCCTCGTCAGTCGTCGCGCGGCGCCGGCTCGTACTGGACGACGTGGTCTTTCTGGGCCATGACCGTGGCGGCGGCCTCGGTGACGTCGTCGTTAGCCAGATAGAGCAGGCGAGCGTGGGCGGTGTAGCGAACGGGGACGGAACTCTTCAGTGGAATCTGCAGGACGCCGGCGCCGGTGTGGCCGATGGCGGTGCCATCCTTGTTGCTGAAGGTCATGGTGCGCTTGATCGGCGCCTTGCCCTTCTCGTCGCTCTCCAGGTAGACGACCAGGCGGACGGAGGGGGCGCCGTGGTTGCCGGTGGGCATCATGTGGGGCGTGCCGACGTTCTTCACGGTCACCGACAGTTCGCGGACGGCGGCGTCGTACTCGAACGACAGTTCGGCGGCCTTGCGGAGCAGGGCGGCCAGGTCGAAGGCGTGGTTGGTGCTGGTCTTGCGCTTGCGCAGGACCTGATAGAAGCCGACCGCGAGATGCCGCTTCACGCCAGGCATGTGGCAGGTCTGACAGGCCTGACCCGCGAGCTTGCCGGGGGCCTCGCGAGACTCGCGCACCGTGTGGGCATGACACTGCTGGCAGGCGCGTTCGTCCTTGAAGCGCTCGTCCTGGACCGACCGGTGGGCAGAGTCGACGTCGTAGGGGCCGCGCGCCACGCTGCGCAGAACATGGCACGAGATGCAGTCGACGCCCGTGTCCTGGCTCCAGGTGCGGGTGGTGAGGGGAGTCTCCTGCGAGGTCACCGGGACATGACAGGGCAGGCAGTCCTTACGGCTGTAGTTGCCGGAACGTTGCACGAAGAGCGGGGTCGTATAGGACCGAGCATGGGCCGAATCTCGCCACTCCCGGAAGAGAGCGCGGTGGCAGTCGCCGCAAGTCTCGTTGCGAGTGCCCTTGGGACCGGTCGAGATCTGGAAGATCTGGAAGCCGGTGAGGAACAGCCCGAGCGAGCAGAACAGGATGGCCGTGGCGAGTCGTCTCACGTCAGGACGAAATCTAGAGAAATCAAGCCAGAAGTGTCAACAAAAAACGCGAATCTTTTCAGACGGATCTTTTCGTATTAAGTTAGGGACGACTCCGGTTCGGTCCATGAAAAGGGGCGGCCCCCGGAGCCGGCACGGTTCGGACACGCGATGGCTCGATGGCCGCCGCCTTCGCGCCCTGGAACCACCCCAGTTCTCTCTCGGAGCCTTTGGAACATCTATGCGCGAAAAGAACAAGATTCCCCGGGGGCAGTTGAGGTCGGAGACGCTGAAGGTCAAGGAAGCACGGCCGAGGAAGCCGGTGCCGGAGCCTGTGAAGCCTCGACTCCAGGAGTCCGCTGCTCTTGGCAAGGTCCGGGAGAAGATCCTGAAGAAGGCCCAGACGGCCCTGGTGGAGGGCGTGCCGCTTCCCGATAGGGTGCCTTTCTTCAAGCAGTTGAAGTCGCATGGCTCGGCAGTGGCCAAGCCTGCCACGAAGCCGGGTTCCAAGGGTGCGCGCAAGGGGGCGAACAAGCCCGGAGGCGCCTATTCGCGGGGGCCTGCCTTCTCGCGCTCGGTCGATCCCGACATCACCACCAGCTATCTGAAGGAAGTGAGCCGGCACGAGCTGCTCACTCGGGAAGAAGAACTCTCGCTGGCCAAGCGCGTGCTGCGCAACGACAAGATCGCCTTCGACGAACTGGTGAAGCGCAACCTGCGCCTGGTCATCAGCATCGCCAAGAAGTACGTCAAACGAGGCATCCCGCTGCTCGACCTGGTCCAGGAGGGCAACAAGGGGCTCATCCGGGCCATCGAGAAGTACGACCCCTACAAGGGATTCCGCTTCACGACCTACGCCTCCTGGTGGATCAAGCAGTCGATCATCCGGGCCATCGCCAACCAGGCCCGGAACATCCGCCTGCCGGTCCACGTGGTCGAGACCATCGCCAAGATCAAGCGCGTCAGCCGCAACCTGGCGGCTCGCACCGGCCAGCGCCCTTCGTTCACCGAACTCTCCGAGTCGATGGAGATGTCGATGTCGAAGATCCAGTACGTGATGGGGCTCAACAAGGACACCATCAGCCTGGAATACAAGCCGCTGAACGAAGACGGCACCAACCAGCTCGAGTACTTCGTCGAGAACCGCCGGGTCCCTCGTCCCGAAGAGATCATCAAGCACAAGCTGCTCCGCGAGCAGCTCGAGGACGTGCTCAAGACCCTCAAGTTCAAGGAGCAGATGGTCATCAAGTACCGCTTCGGCCTCATCAACGGGCGCGAGAGCACCCTCGAGGAGATCGGCCTGCGGTTCAACCTCTCGCGCGAGCGCATCCGCCAGATCGAGGCGAAGGCGCTCTCGCAGCTCCGGCATCCCAGCCGTTCGAGCAAGCTCCTCGACTTCTACGGCGAATAGGCCATAGAGACTGCACCGATTCGGACACGGGCCGGGGAGCAATCCCCGGCCCGCTCCGTCGTGGTGCGCCGGACCTTCGTCACGATCGCGCCGCGCCTCCAGGGCCGGTATCCACAATTCGGACGGCGAGCGCACGCCATCCTTGTCTGGCCAGGTTCATGCTTGCGACACTGGATCGACATCCCGTCGTCATTCATCAAGACCGGAGGATGACTCCAAATGGCTAGCACCTTCTCGCCGAGGGCCGCCGCATCACAGGCGTCGCTCGCTCTTCTTCTGCTCATCTGCCTGGCCGGCAGTCTGCCCGCCACCATCCTCGAGAAGGTCGAATTCGACCGGCTCTGCCAGTCCGCCGACCGCATCGTGGTGGGCACCTGCACTGCCAGTGCGTGCCGCTGGGATCGGGCCCAGACCACCATCCTCACCGTGTTCGGATTCAACCTCTCGCAGACGATCAAGGGGGCCCCGGCTGCCGCGGTGCGCGTGACCACGCTGGGCGGCATCATCGGGGACCGCGGCATGAACGTCGCGGGCTCGCCGCGCTTCCGGATCGGCGAGGAGTACGTGCTGTTCCTCGAGCCCGACACCGAGGGCGGCTGGAAGTGCAAAGGCTGGTCGCAGGGGTGCTACAAGGTCTTCGTCGACTCGGCCACCCGGACCCGTTCGGTGAAGGGCGACAACTCCGGGGCTTCGCTGATGGGCAAGGGCTCCGCCACCATCGAGGAGGGCCGCCCCGGCCGGCCGATCGCGCTCTCCACCTTCATCCAGTCGATCCAGGGCCACGCCGCGAAGGGAGGCGCCCGATGAACCGCGCGCTGCTCATTGCTCTCCTTCTGCTGCCGGCGATCCTGGCCTCGAGCGCTTTCGCCTGGGTGCCTTCGACGATCAGCACGGCCCTGGTCCAGACCAAGTGGGCCGGCGGCGCCGTCAGTTATCGGTACAACGTCAGCCACGGCAGCAACATCACCGGCGACAATACCGCCGTCCTGAACGCCGTCCTGAATTCGTTCGCCCACTGGCAGGAGGTGAGCAACACCTCGCTGACGATCACCAATGCCGGCACGACCGCCATCACTCAGAAGAGTTCTGGCGACGGTGTGAACGCCGTGCTGTTCCAGGATTCGGCTTCGCAAGGACAGGTCGGAGGCGCGCTCGCCGTCACCTTCACCAGCTTCAATGGCGTCAACGGCAACTTCGCCGACGCCGACATCGTCTTCAACATGAGCCAGACGTTTGCTGCCGGCGCGGTCACCACGGGCAGATTCGACCTGGAATCGGTGCTCACCCACGAGGTCGGCCATCTGCTGGGGCTGGATCACACCGACCTGTTCTCGTCCACGATGTTCCAGTCCACCCCGACTGCCGCCGACAGCCAGCGCACGCTCGCGGCCGACGATATCGCGGGCCTTCGGGCGACCTACCCCGGCTCCACCGCCACCGGCGCTCTGTCCGGGCGCGTGACCAAGAACAGCGCGGGAGTCCTCGGGGCCGGCGTCTTCCTCGTCGACAGCCACGGCGTCATCGCCGGCGGTGGGCTCACCACCGATTCGCAGGGCAACTTCACCATCCGCGGGCTCGAGCCCGGCACCTACAGCCTCGGCATCGAGCCGCTCGACGGTCCGACGAGCCAGGGGAATCTGGGGGGCTTCTTCCAGACCGTCGGGACCTTCGACGCCAACTTCATCAGCAGGGAACCGAGCGGTTCGTTCACCGTCACCGCCGGCAGCACCGCCAGCGCTGGCACCCTGACCGTCACGGCCGGCTCGTCGACGATGAACCCGCAGCAACTCGTTGGGCTCACCGAGGCCGGCGCCACCAGCTTCAGCTACGGCAGCCAGGTCGTGATCCTGGCCGGCACCACCGGCAAGCAGCTCCTGGTCGTTCATACCGATGGCGTTTCCGCGAGCACGCAGGTCAGCCTCAGCGGCTCCGACGTCACGCTCGGAACCGCCACCTCCGGCCAGTTCCAGGGAGGCCCGAGCTTCCGTCGATTCCCGCTCACCGTGCCCGGCACCATCCCGCCCGGCGGGCGCGCCATCATCTTCAAGAACAACTCGACCGACGTGGCTGTCATGCCCGCGGCCTTCGACGTCACCGGCGGCCAGATCGCCCCGCCCAACACGCCCCCCACGGCCAATGCCGGCTCGGACCAGACCGGTCTCGTCCTGGGCGCCACGGTGGACCTGACCGGCTCGGCCACCGACCCGGATGCCGGTGACACCCTCACCTACAGCTGGACCCCGACCTCGGGCGCCTTCGGCACTCTCTCCGGCGCGAACACCCGGACGCCCTCCTTCACCGCCAACGCCCGCGGCACGTTCACCTTCACCCTCACCGTCAGCGACGGCGCGGGCGGCAGTAACACCGACACGGTCATCGTCACCGTCGTCAACCGCGCCCCCACGGCCATCGCCGGCTCGCCCCAGACGGTCACCGCCGGGAACCTCGTCACGCTCTCGGGCAGCGGCAGCGACCTTGACGGCGATTCGGTCACCTATTCCTGGAGTCTGGCCTCGGGCCCCCTGGTCTCGCTCAGCAACGCGGCGATCTTCAACCCAACGTTTACTCCGGTGCTGGCCGGCACCTACGTCTTCGACCTCACCGTCAGCGACGGTCTGGCGAGCAGCTTCGCCTCGTCCGTGACCATCACCGTGAACCCCGCCAACCGGGCGCCCGTGGCCGTGGCCGGGACCGATCAGACTCAGACCGGCTCGGCGGCGGTCACACTCGACGGACAGAGTTCGAGCGACCCGGATGGCACCCCCATCACCTATCTGTGGGAGCGCCTCTCCGGTCCGGAGGTCTCGCTCACCGGCGCGACCTCGGCGCTGGCCTCCTTCGCGCCCTCGCAGGTCGGCGTCTACACCTTCCGCCTCACCGTGGGCGACGGCTCTCTGACCTCGACCGACACGATCGTCGTGACGCGCGAGTCGCTCCCCCCCGTCGCGAGCATCTCGGGCTCCCTCGCCGCCACCGCGGGCCTGGCCATCAATCTGTCCGGCGCCGGCTCGTCCGACCCTGACGGCGAGACCCTGACCTATTCCTGGCGCCAGCTCACAGGGCCCTTCCTGCGGCTGACCCAGACGAGCCAGGAAACGCTGTCGTTCACCACGTCGGTGGCCGGCGCCTACGGGCTGCAGCTCACCGTCACCGACCCCGAGGGTCTGACCGCCACCGCCGCGGTGACCGTCACGCTCAACCGGCCCGCGGTGACGCCCACTGCCGACGCCGGCGCCGACCGCGCCGTGCCGCTCGGCAGCCAGGTCCTGCTCGACGGCAGGGCCAGTTCCGACCCCTACCTGCGGCCGCTCACCTATCGCTGGCGGCAGAACACCGGGCTCGACACGCTGGTTCTGACGGGCGAGACGACCTCCGTCGTCAGCTTCACGCCAACAGTCGCCGGAGAGTATGAACTGCAGCTCACTGTGACCAACCCCGACGGCGTCAGCGCCACCGATCTCGTCCTGATCTCGGCCCAGTCGGCTGTAGCCACCACCTCGGCCACGCTCACGCTCGACGCGGGTCTGAATCTCGTATCTCTTCCGATCCAGCCGGCCACCACCAACGGAACCGGTTTCACCGGCCTGCAACTGGCCACGCTGCTTCACTCGCCGTACATCGCGCGAGTCGTCCCCAGCAGCAGCACGAGCGGGCGATTCCAGGTGCTCGTTCCGGGAGTGGATTCCACCCGAGACTTCCCGGTGCGCGGAGGCGAGGGCTACGTCGTCTCGGTTCCCACGACCGCACCGGTGACCTACTCGGGCACCGCCTGGCCCGCCACGGCCCGCGACATCCCGGTGCAGGGCGGGGCGAACCTGATCGGCTTGCCCGGTCCCGTCTCCGCGACCTTCGACGCACAAGCGCTGGCCGCAGCCGCCGGCGGAGGCGCGGTTCTCGAACACGTCGACGGACTCACCGGGGCCGCCGGCCCTTGGCGCGTGTTCGTCGAAGGCCTGACTACCCCCTCGTTCTCGCTGACGCCGGGCAAGGCCTATCTCGTGCCCGCGCCTGCCGGACGGCTCCCGATCAACGTCCCGGCGCCCTGAAAGACAGGGGTTAGGGGTTAGGCATTGCGCGCGGTTTTGGCGAACCGGCCACGTCGTGAGCCGAACGTCTCGACGTACGATCCACGCACCCCGTCTGGCGGCTGCGCCGTGCCTTACCCCTGACCCCCGACACCTACTTACTGCCACCGCTCAGCTCACGCGAGTGGTAGATGAGCACGGAGCGGCTCTCGCCGTTGTCGTTGAAGAGCGCCCAGGGCAGCCCCGGAGCCCAGATCTGGCGGACCCGCACGCCGTCCAGGCTGCGGGTGAGCGTGACGAACACCATCTGGTCGGCAGGTGTCTTGCGGAAGCCGGACTTCTTCAGGATGTCGTCGCCGCAGAAGGCCTTCGGGTCGAGCCCGGTCTCTTCGCGTTGCAGAATATCCTTGGCGAACCGGAAGGGCGGCGATTCCTCGGTAACCTCGAAGTTACGCTCGAGCGGCTTGGCGGCCGGTTCGCTCAGCGGGATGGCGGGGAAGTCGTACGGGATGTGGCTCAGCTCGTGGATGACCGGCCGAGGAGAGTCGCCGAACTCGTTGTCGGTGCGCTCGGCCACGATGCGCCGGTCGCGGATCGTCCTGAGGTACTTGCCGCGCAGGAGCGAGAGGACGGCGCCGCCACCCTTCAGTTCGTGCGAACCGAAGACGAGCGAGGCCAGGGCCGAACTCTTGTGCTCCCGATCCTTCACCTGGACCAGGTAGTGGACGCCGCCCTTGAAAGGCTCGACCTGGGCGACGTAGAACACCCAGTTGGTCGGCTCCGACCACTCGACCTTGCGCGCTGCCTCGCCCGGCATCTTCTTGCCGACCGGGAGCTTCTGATAGACCGTGGAAACGGTCCAGGTCAGCCCCTTCTGCCAGACGGGGGTCAGGGCCTTCACGGATGGCGGGCTCGCCAGGGCCAGGGCAAGCGTCAGAGCGGATACGCCCGGGATCAGGCGACGGGCTACGGACGTTCTCATCGCGGCACCTCTCCTGCAGAGAGCGTCGGACGGGCGGGGTGTCTCCGTCGCGCTCCCCGTCAGCTCACTGGAATTCCTGGGCACCCGGCGACCAGGTAGCTCCGCCGGAGACCTCGTACTCGGTCTCGCAGACGCGGCACACGAGGATGAGGCTGGTCTTGGTCATGTAGACCTCGAACCCCTCGTCGCAGTCGTTCTCGCAGGTAACCTTGACCTGCTCCACGGGAGCTTCGTTCTCTTCGTCCATGGCTTCCTCTGCTGTTTTCTGCCGCGAGCGGACGGCCGCAGTTCGAGGGGATCCGTCGAGTGCCCGTCGTGGGCAGCATAACATTCACCCCGTCCGGAGAAGAGCCCTGACCTCGGCGCGGGCCGTGCCCGACTCTAGCCAGGAGGTCTCGCTGCGGCGGTTGAGCTGATCCGATTCGCGCATCGCCTCCATCAAGAACTCGGTCCAGGCCTCGTTCCCGCCGAGCTGGGAGGCGACATACGGGAGTACCCGACGGCCGCCACCGTTGAGTGCCGCGGTCAGCAGCGAGACCCCCAGGGTGAAGAGAGTCGGTTCCTGGTCGTCGCTGTACCAGGCGTCCTCGTCCAGTGCGTCCGGATTGGCCTCGAGCGCCCGCCGGAAGAGTCCGAACGAACGCTCCGGGTCCAGCAGCGCCAGAGCGGCCAGAGCGCGGCAGCCTTCCTGGAATCTCGCCCCACGAGGCTCGAGACAGGGCAACGCGGCCAGGCTCAACTCCTCGCGCAGGGCCTCGTGGTCGCGATCCCACACCATCGGCGCCACCCGCACCTCGCCGACGAGCGGGATCGGCTGGTCGGCCTTCCGATCGGCCTCCAGCCCCGGCATCGGCTTGTGACAGTCGGGGCACCGCACCGCGGCCTCGCGGCGCGCCTTTCCGCCGCACGGACATGGCTTGAGGGCGTCTTCCAGCTCCACGCCCGGCGCTCCCGACGCTCGTTTCAGGAACCAGAGCAGCAGCTCGTCGTAGAACTCGATAACGACCGGCTCGCCGCAGCGCTCGCACAGCAGGACCTCCACGCTGGCCCTCAACGGGCGCACCACGGGAGCCCTGAACTGCCGCGCGCAGTGCAGGCAGGTGAACTGCTTCTTGGGGAGGTTGCCGACTCGGAACACGTGTGGGCCCCCAGCCTGCGGCCGGGGTCACCCATTATGGCAAATCCGGCGGCGTGTGGACAGCTTCGAGCCGAGCGGGGTGCACGCGCGGAAGGTCGGTATTCGTTCCGGTTCGGGTTCTGCCGGGGACGCTGTCCCCGGGCCCCTGCCAGGACCGGTGCCCGGCCCTGG
>CAZSVK010000225.1:6003-9689 GCA_964610245.1 uncultured bacterium | reverse complement strand
CAGGGTGTAGCCGAGGGTGTCGCCCGTCTTGCGGTGCTTCTTGAGCGCCGTATCGAGCTGCTCCCTCGACAGGAAGCCGGATTCGATCAGCGACAGGCCCAGCAGCTTGCGTTCTTCTCGAGACATTGGCCGTCCTCGGTCAGGATCGAGGCCGCCCGGCGAACACCGGTGGCCCCGCGAGATGGTAGCAAAGACGCGGCGGATTGGGAACTACGAAACGGCCGGCGCGCGGCCCAGCGTTCCGGGGCGGCGCGTCGACGAGACCGGCGGAAAAGACGGCGGCCGCATCTGGCCCCGAAGGGCTGGATGCGGCCTGAAAGCGATCCCCGACCGGGTCCGTGCGCCCGGTCA
This sequence comes from uncultured bacterium, assembly GCA_964610245.1. GTDB lineage: Bacteria > Muiribacteriota > UBA6191 > JACPRK01 > JACPRK01 > CAZSVK01. The sequence continues at coordinate 9,338 of CAZSVK010000225.1, read as the reverse complement.
GGCGCCTGTAGGTCCCCGGCCGGTGTGGCCAGGGAAGGCGTGCGTCACAGGGAACTCTGGGGAGCGCCCTTGCGAAGCGTGTCGATCTTGTCCATGAACTTCTGCATGCCGGGGGTGAGCTTGGCGCGCTCGATCGTCGGCTGGGCGGTCGAGGCGGCGACAGGCGTGCGGCCGCAGTAGGGGCAAGCCATCTCCATGTGGCTCAGGCCCTTGCAGAACTTGCAGGTCTCGGGGGTGTACTTGTAGGCGGAAGGCGCAGCGGCCTCGGGAGCGGGCTCCTGGGTGAGTTCGCCAGCCGGGGGAGCGTACACGCCGTACTCTTCGCTGCCGGCAGCGGGGGCGGAAGCTGCGGCCTTCTTGGCCTTCTTGGCCTTCTTGTGCTTCTTGGCCTTCTTGACGACCTTCGCCTTGGGCTGCTCGGCAGGCTTGGCGACCTCGGCGGCCGGAGCGGCCGGAGCGGCCTTGACCTCGGCAGCGGGAGCAGCCGGGGCCGCGGTAGCGGCAGCATCGGCCTTGGGATCGGCGGCGAAAGCAGAAACGCCCACCAGGGTCAGCATGAACAGGGCAGCCAGACCAAGGATAGAAAGACGCTTCAAGGGAAACTCCTTTGCGAATACGTTGGGGATGGGCACGGAATGAGCCATCCGGACCGTGTGAAATCGGCGGTCAAGTATACAAAGCGCCATGGCGGCAATCAAGCTATTTCTGCGCCGGTTCGCCGCTGATTTGTCCACTTCGGCCGATCTCCGGGCCACGGACCGGAGTGGCCGCGGTCCCTGAAAGACCGCTAGCCGTGCGGTTTGAGCGTGCATGACCGGGCCCTCGGGGGCCGACAATTGTAGGCCTGCCGCGTCACCCTTTTGGTTCACCCCTGACGATAGGTAAGTGGGGGGCTGACGGCCCGATGTTGCCAGGGGATATCATGGTTTCTCTCGACAGACGGTGGATGACAGGGATCGCGGTCATGACGGCCGTTCTCTGCTCTCTGCAGGCCGCCTGGGCGGAGGACGGCTCGCTGCTGGGCTCGAGGATGAGCCGCGGGCACTCCCCCTTCAGGAAGGCCAGACGAACCGAGACCTCGCGGCCTGAGTTGCCGCTCCCAGCCGCCGCTTCCGCGAAGCTGGAGGGCCTGACGCTCGAGACCCTGGAGCCCGCTTCCGGGGACAGCGACGCGTCTCGGGCCGGGCTTGCCGGCGAGCCCCCGGAGGGAGCTAGCGGGTGCAGCGGCGGATCCCCGGCGTCCAAGGATGGCGACGCAACCCGCGACGCGGGCGAACCCTCCGCCGGCAACAGGACCGGCTCAGTCTCGAGTTCCTCCAGCAGCGCCCCGCGGGGAGGATTGCCGGACTGGGCCGCCTCTCCATCCTCCAGCTTCCGCGGCCCGATCTGGGTGCCGGCTGCTTCGGAACTGCCTCTCCCCGCCAGCCAGGCCTACGTGCAGCTCGCCCAGGCGCCGGGCGCTCCGCCGATGCCGCCGATGCCGCCCGCGCCGGGCACCGTGCCTCCGGCCCAGCCGCTCGAGCTGTCCGGGACGGGGCCCTCCGGCATCCTCCCGGCAGGCGCCTCGCTTCGAACGACCGCTCCGGCCGATCCGAACCAGAAGCTCTCGCTCGATCTGCGCGACACCGACATCAAGCACTTCATCAAGATCCTGAGCGAACAGACGCAGACCAACTGGGTGTTCGACCCGGCGATGAGCGGCAAGATCAACATGCTGGGCCCCCAGGAGATGACGCTCCAGGAGGCGCAGTACCTGCTGAAGTCGGTGCTCGAGTTCAAGGGATTCACCATCGAGGAGATCGGCAGCATCCGCAGAGTCGTTCCCCGCACGGAGGGCAAGTTCCGCAACACCGAGCTGAGGCTCGGCGACTATCAACCGCTCGACGGCTACCCGCTGTCGGAAGACCGACTGGTCACCCAGCTCATCCGCCTCAAGTACCGCAACGTCAACGAGGTGCGAGGCGTGCTCGTCAATTTCGCCAAGGACGCCGCGAGCATCCTGCCCTACGCCCCGACCAACAGCCTCTTCATCACCGACAACGGCACCTACATCCACCGCCTGATGCAGATCGTGGCCGAACTGGACACGCCTGACCCGAGCAAACGGGTCGTGCTGGTGCCCCTCAGGTTCGCCTTCGCCAAGTCGATCCTGCAGCCGCTGACCGACATTCTCAAGCAAACCCGCGGCAACAAGAGCGCCGGCGGCGACGCCCAGAACCCGGCCATGCCGCCCCCCCAGCCGGGCATGCCGGTGGCCCCGGCCGGGACCGCGACCCCTGGCAATCCGACGATCCTGGTCGACGAGGGCGATAACACCCTGATGGTCATCGCCTATCCCGACGACATCGAGTACGTCCAGCAGGTCGTCCAGATGCTGGATCGAGACCCCGACCACGTCCCGGACATGAAGCTCGTCCCTCTGAAGTACGCCGACGCCGACACCGTGAAGGGCCTGGTGAGCGAAGCGTTCAAGTCGGACCCGGGCCTGGCCGGCAGCATCAAGAACTTCGCCTGCATCTCGGACAAACGCACCGGCTCGGTGCTGGTCACGACCTACTCCCCGAAGATGATGCTGAGGGTGCTCGAACTGATCGACAAGCTCGACGTGCCGGTGGTGACCGCCGGCGCCGCGATCCGCGTCTACAAGCTCGAGTTCGCCGAGGCCAAGAAGGTGGCCGAGGTGCTCAGCGGCCTGGCCAGCGGCGACGAGGAGATCATGAGTTCGGTCGTGCCGTCGGGCAGCTCCACGAATCCCGTGGTGGCGGCCGTTTCCGCCTTTGCCGGCCAGAAACCCTCGTCGGGCGCCGGTCCCTCGACCCCTGGCGGCGCCAACGGGAGCACCGCCGCCAAGAAGGCGACGGTCATCGCCGACGAGGCGACCAACTCGCTGGTCATCGTGGCCACGCGCGAGAAGTTCAACCAGCTCACGACGGTCATCAAGGAGCTGGACATCGTGCGCCCGCAGGTCCTGGTCGAGGTGCTGATCGTCCGCATCGACGTCGACCGGGCGCGCCACCTCGGCCTCGACTTCAACATGGTGAACAAGGACGGCTCGGCGCGGCCGTTCGCCATCGGCTCGACCGGCCAGCTGAGCAGCCTGTTCTCGACCACCGGGATCCGGTCGGGCCTGAACCTGGGCCTGCTCGACAGCGGCGATTTCGACATCTCCGCCGCGGCCCGCGGCGACCTGGGACAGCTCTCGAAGATCGGCATCCTCATCAACGTGCTGGCGACCGATACGCGGGCCAACATCCTCTCGGCGCCGAAGTTGCTGACCGCCGACAACGAGGAGGCCAAGATCACCGTGGGCTCGCAGGTGCGCATCCCGCAGGGCT
>CAZSVK010000225.1:0-5993 GCA_964610245.1 uncultured bacterium | reverse complement strand
AACACGATCACCAACTTCGTGACGGAAGACCTGGGCATCATCCTGGCCCTCACCCCCCGGATCACCAAGAACGACTTCGTGGCGCTGAAGATCAAGGCGCAGATCAAGAACCTGGTCCCGGGCCAGAACGTGGCCGGCCTGCCGGTCATCTCGAACAGCGACATCGAGACTCACATCACCGTCGAGAACCGGGCCACCATCGTGATGGGCGGTCTGATCCAGGAAGAGGAACTCAAGACCGAGACCAAGATCCCGCTCCTCGGAAACCTGCCGGTGGTGGGCCGCCTCTTCCGCGACACGGCGACCAGCCGCGCCAAGAAGAACCTGGTCTTCATGACCCCGCACATCATCCGGTCGAGCGAGTCGGCCACCGCCAACAGCAAGCGCGTCTCGCCGGTGCTTCGCCACGCGACGATCAAGGCCCAGAAGCGAAGGGGCTCCGAGACCGACGCCGCCGCGCTGCTCGATGCGATGAATGCCGCGAAGTGAGGCCGGAGGCCCGAGGCTGGAGGGCGGCTCCTCGCGGGCCTCGAGCCCCCAGGCCCGAGCCTCCACTTGGCGGGCCGTCCGGGCCGCTGTAATGTAGCCGGTGCCGCAATGTCGCAGTTCCTCGCCAGCCTGCTGTTGAAGAAGGGCCTCCTCGAGACTCCCGAACTCGATGAGGCCAGCAGCCTGCTGTCCATCAGCCCCGGGAAGCTCCTGCACGAGATTCTCGTGGAGAAGGAGATGCTGACGGACGAGGAGATCGTCCGGGCCCTGGCCGACGAACTGGGGATGGAGTCGGTCGAGGAGATCTCGCAGACGGAGGTCGATCCGGAGTTGCTCGACGCGGTGCCGCTCGACTTCCTCAAGCGCCACCTGATCCTGCCGCTGAGAGGCGAGGCAGGCGGACTGGTGCGGGTGGCGATGGCCGACCCGCTGGCGGTCAACACCCTGGACGACGTGCGCCGGCTGCTGGGCCAGGAAGTGCGGCCGGTCGTGGCGGCGCCGCGCACCATCCTGGGCGCCATCGGCGCTTTCTACGAGGCGCAGAAAGACCTGACGCAGAAGGCGATCGACGAGGTCCACGACGACGACACGAAGTACGCCTCGGAGGAGAAGGAGGGCAGCGAGGACCTGCTCGACATCGCTCGCAAGGCGCCGATCGTCAAGCTGGTCAACTCGCTCATCTACGAGGCGGTCAAGGCCCGGGCGAGCGACATCCACATCGAGCCGTACGAGCGCTACATCAAGCTGCGCTACCGGATCGACGGCGTGCTCTACGACGCGCCCTCGCCGCCCAAGCACGTGCAGTCGGCGCTCATCAGCCGCATCAAGATCCTCTCGAATCTCAACATCGCCGAGACGCGGCTGCCGCAGGACGGCCGCATGAACATCACCGCCGGCACGCGCAAGCTCGACATCCGCGTTTCGGTGCTGCCGACCGCCTACGGCGAACGCGTCGTGATGCGCCTTCTCGAGAAGGGCGAGACGGTGCTGCAACTGACCGACCTGGGCTTCCTCGACGGGATGCTCAGGCGCTTCCGCAAGCTGCTCGACCGCCCCTACGGCATCATCCTGGTCACCGGTCCGACCGGCAGCGGCAAGAGCACGACGCTCTATTCGGCGCTCGTGACGATCCGCTCGCCCGAGAAGAACATCCTCACCGTCGAGGACCCGATCGAGAACCAGATCAAGGACATCAGCCAGATCCAGGTGAAGCCGAAGATTGGCTTCGGGTTCGCCGAGGGGTTGCGCTCGATCCTGCGGCAGGACCCGGACGTGCTGATGGTGGGTGAGATCCGCGACCACGAGACGGCCGAGATCGCCGTCCAGGCCTCGCTCACCGGCCACCTGGTCTTCTCGACGCTGCACACCAACGACAGCGCGGGCGCGGTCACCCGTCTGGTTGACATGGGCGTCGAGCCGTTCCTGATCGCCAGCTCGGTGATCGGGATCCTGGCCCAGCGCCTGGTGCGCGTGCTCTGCAAGCACTGCAAGCAGCCGGTGCCGGTGTCGCCGGAGATCAAGGCCGCGACCGGTCTGCCGTGCGATCTCATCTTCCAGGCGAAGGGGTGCGACGAGTGCCGGGGCACCGGATACTCGGGCCGGCGGGGCATCTTCGAGCTGCTGACGGTGGACGAGGCGATCCGCGAGCTGATCTCGACCCGGAAGCAGTCGGGGACCATCAAGGCGGCCTCGATCGCCAACGGGATGATCACGCTGCGAAAGGACGGCCTGCAGAAGGTGGCGGATGGCTGGACCACGCTGGAGGAGGTCGCCCGGGCCACGCAGGAGGGGGATGTGTAGGCCGGGGGCTGGAGGCTGTAGGCTGTAGGCTGTAGGCTGTGGGGAACAGGTGTCGGGTGTCGGGTGTCGGGTGTCAGCGAGCCAAGAGCGAGAGATGAAGCCTTGAGAAACCGAACGGAGAGCACGAGCCGCAGGGATGGCACGAGACTGCCCGCGGCGCCGTGGCGGGGCGCCGGGCTGACGCTCTGTCTCGCGCTGGGCCTGACGCTGACACCGTCCGCCGCTCAGGAGGCTCCCGAGGCGGCGGCCCCCGCATTGCCTGCCGACTCGAACGCCACGCTCGACTTCAACCCGTTCGGGATCCTGCAAGACAAGCCCGCGCCGCCCCCGCCCGCGCCGGTGACCGCCGCTCCCCCGCCTCCCACGGCACCGACGCCGACGCCCGACGTCAAGCTGCCGTTCAAGCTGGTCGGGACGGTGGCGGGCGGCCCGCAGGTCGCGCTGGCCTTCCTCGAGAAGGGTGGCAAGCAGGAGCCGGTGAGGGTCGGGGCGACCTGGGAGCAGGCGACGGTTTTGGCCGTCCAGAGGAACCGGGCGACGGTCCGCTGGCAGAACAAGACCTCGACGCTCGAGGTCGATTTCAAGGACTGGGGCAACAGTACGCCGTCGGCGGCGGGTTCGGCGGAGGCGCGCATGCCGTCGGATCCGAACCCGGCCGCGGTCTACTCGCAGCCAAACGAGGTGCCGATCCCTGAGAGCATCGAGACCCGGAAGGTGCCGCGGGGGCAGGTCGACAAGAACCTGCAGGATCTCGCGAGCCTGCTGGCGTCCATGCGCATCCAGCCCTATTATGACGGGGGGCAGCCGGCGGGGTTCCTGTTGACCAACGTCCGGGCCGGCTCGTTCATCGACCAGGTCGGAGTGCAGAACGGCGACATCCTGCGCTTCGTGAACGGCCAGAAGATCGACAACGTCCAGAACGCGTTCCAGCTTTACAACATCTTCAAGAACAGCACCAACGTCGAGGTTACCGTCGTTCGCGACACGCGGCCGGTGACGCTCAAGTACGTCATCGAGTGAGCCGCCCGGGCCGTCCCCGGCGGCCCACGCCTCACGGCAGCTCCCATGCCCGTTTACCAGTACGAGGCGCTCGATCGCTCGGGCAAGACCGTCAGCGGCATCATCGACGCCGACGCGGAAGACGACGCGCGACGCAAGCTGCGCGGGATGGCCCTCTATCCGACCCGCATCGCTGTGGGCGCGCGCACCTCGCCGGCGGGCGGGCTCTTCGACCGCATCACCGCCAAGGAGGTCTCGGTCTTCACGCGGAACCTGGCGACGCTGTCGAGCGCCGGGTTCCCGGTCATCGAGGCGCTGACGTCGATCTCCGACCAGATCGAGCACCTCATGATGCGCGAGGTGGTCGTCCAGATCCGCGAGAAGGTGCGGGAGGGCTCGCCGCTGTCGGAAGCGCTGGCGATGTTCCCCGAGCTGTTCGGCAGCATGTTCGTGAGCATGGTGCAGGCCGGAGAACGCAGCGGCCGCCTCGAAGAGATCCTCTTCCAGCTCTCGGACTACCTGGACAAGAAGGAAGCGCTGAAGAACCAGGTCCTGGTGGCGCTGGCCTACCCGATCCTGATGACGCTGATGGGCACGGCAATCGTGACCTTCCTGCTCGTCTACATCGTGCCGCAGCTGACGGTGCTGTTCACCCAGAGCAAGCGAGACCTGCCGCTGCCGACCCGGATGCTGCTGGGCACGAGCGACGCGCTGGGCCAGTACTGGTGGGCGGTCCTCGGGGTGCTGGTGCTCGCCTGGTTCGCCTTCGACCGGTGGAGCCGCTCCGATTCGGGCGGCCACACCTACGACAGCATCAAGCTGAAGATGCCGGTCTTCGGTACGCTCGTGCGCAAGATCGCCATCAGCCGCTTCGTGCGCACGCTCGGTATCCTGCTGCAGAGCGGCGTCCCGATCCTGCAGGCTCTCGACATCGTGCGCAACGTCGTGGCCAACGCCGTGATCGCCGAATCGCTCGAGCAGACGCGCAAGTCGGTGAGCCAGGGCTCCAACCTGGCGACGCCGCTGCGGCAGTCGGCGCTCTTCCCGGCGATCGTGATCGACATGATCAGCGCGGGCCAGAAGAGCGGTCAGCTCGAGAAGATGCTGCTGAAGCTGGCGGAGGACTACGATCGCGAGGTGGAAGGGACGATCGAGATGCTCACCGCGCTGCTCGAGCCGGTCATCATCATCTGCATGGGCCTCACGGTCGGCTTCATCGTGCTGGCGGTGCTGCTGCCCATCTACGAGCTGAACAAGCAGGCGGTATGAGGAGGCTGGAGGCTGGAGGCTGGAGGCCGGGGGCCGAGAGACAGGGGTCAGGGGTCGGGGGTCGGGGGTCAGGCACAGGCGCACGGGGCGCACGGTGGTTCGGGCGCCCCAGGTCCGCCCGCCTCGAGCCTCGAGCCTCAAGCCTCAAGCCTCACGCATCAAGCCTCGAGCCTCGAGCCTCCCGCCGGGGCTTCACGCTCCTCGAGATCCTCGTGGCGCTCGGCATCCTCGGCTCCAGCCTGGTGATCCTGCTGACCAACATCTTCCACTCGATCGAGATGTACCGCGTGGCGCAGGGCACGCTGCTCGCGGGTTTCCTCGCCCAGGAGAAGTTCACGGAGCTGGTCAACGCCAAGTCGGGCGTCTCGGTCGGCGACTTCAAGGACGGCACCTTCGAGAAGGCGCCCGGCTATGCCTGGCGTTACCGCGTCGAGAAGGTCTCGCTGGCGCCGCTGATCGAGACCGTCCCCGGGCTCAAGCGGCTGCAGGTCGAGGTCACCTGGGACGACCGTCCCCAGCGACGGGTCGAGCTGATCACCTACATCCGGGAGAAGGAGAACCGCCCTCCAGGCCAATGATCCCGGCCCGCCGACATAACGCCGGGTTCACCCTGCTGGAGCTGTTGATAGCGTCAGCGTTATTGACGACCCTGCTCGTGACGACCTGGGCCTGCTACGCCACGGCCAATCGCTCGATGTCGCGCGTGATGGGCCGCTTCGATGTCTTCATCAAGGTCATCACCCTGCGCCGCAGCTTCATCAACGCCATCCAGGGCGTCAGCCCCTACCCCCAGAACGCGAACCCCAAGGCCAATTTCAAGGGCGAGTCGAAGAAGCTCTCGTTCACCACCCTGTCATCGCCCTTCCCCTTGCCCACCAGTCCCCCCGCCCCGGTCAGCCCGCTCGCCTGGGTCGAGTTTGCCCGAGCGCCCGACAACACCCACTTCATCAGCGCTCACCCCTACTACTTCCTGACCGACCAGGCCAACAAGGACAAGGCCGAGAAACTGCTCCTGCCCGCCGTCCGGTCGTGGGAGTTCGGCTACTACGACGGCTCCTCCTGGTCGACCGCCTGGGACTACTCCCTCAAGAAGCGACTGCCCCAGCAGGTCCGGTTCAAGTACACCGTCGAGGACGAGAACCGCGAGGTCGAAGACCTGATCACCGTCTCGCTGGCCCAGGAGGCCGAGCCCCAGCGCGCCCAGGGCGCCGTGCAGACGCTGCAGGGCGGCTTCCAGGGGCAGCAGCCGGGCGGGCCGCCGCAGCCAGATCCGTCCAAGCCGGGCAATGCCCTGCCGCCCGCGATGGCGCCCACCTTCGCCCAGCCGGGAGGCTCGCGATGAGGGTTGAGGCCGGTGATGCTCAGGGCAGGATGATCCCAATCGGGAGCTCCGCTCCCGAACCCTCGCCAGGGGTGAAGTTCACCCCTGGACCCCC
>CAZSVK010000224.1:0-9759 GCA_964610245.1 uncultured bacterium | reverse complement strand
GGGCCGGTACGCCGCCCGCGGCGAGCGCCGCCGTAGGGGGGCCGGAGAGGGCTGTGGCAGTCGCGGGCGCGGCCATCGGCAAAGGCATCAGCCGTGCGTGGCCACAGTAGGTGAATCGCCCGAAGCCCTTCTGGAGATTGAAGAACTGCACGCGAGGCACGACGGCGGTGACCATCCACACAGGCAATCCCGTCCTGGGATGGACCGAGACGCAGATGCCGCTGTGCTGCACCTGAAAGCGGGGCCGGTCCAGGTCCTTCGACAGCCCGAAGAAGAGCAGGTCGCCCGGGCGGGCCCGTTCCGACGGCCAGGTGGTGGCGTCGTGGATCTTCGCCTCGGGGAAATAGCGGAAGTCGGGGCTGTTGCGCACGAAGGCGATCACGTTTCTGACGCGACGCGTTAGAAACTCATCCCGCGCCGCCGTGCCCCGGGTGCCTTCCCTGAAGACCTCCGGACGGCTCGCGGCCAGTTCCCGCATGGCCCGGGAGATCGGATAGCCGGCCTGCTCGACGGCGCGAACGAGCAGGTCGATGCACACGAGGACATCTTCCTCCCGGTCGTCGATCGCTCCGTCGCCGTTGTTGTCCGCCCGGTCGGTGGCCCAGCCCAGGTGCATCCCATCGGGGGTCCTTCCGCTGTCGTCGAGCTGGAGGCTCCCGGCGTCGTCGAAGGGCAGGCCGAGCATCTCCCGCGCCGCGTAGACGATGTCCCGGAAGTCGGGGACGCCGTCGCTGTCGCGATCGCACTGGGCGAAGCCGGGTTCCGTCCGGTCGCCGGGACCGGGGTAGCGATCTTCCGGGATGAATCCGCGAAGGAGTTCGCTCGACCGCATCCAGCCGGCGGCGTCCCGGTGCAGCACCCTGGCATAGCCGGGCGCCGAGCGGGAATCGAGCACCTCCACCCGCATCCCAGGGTAGAGCATGTCGCGGGCCTCCGCGGTGACGCTGGGGCGGTCCAGGATGGGCGAGAGCGGAGCATTGACGACGGCCCACTCCTCCGCCCGCGCCGCCGGCAGGGCGAGCCACAGCAGGGTGAGCACCGTCGCCAGGAATTCCCGACCGGGTCCGAATCTGGAACGTCTCATCGTTCCGAGTATCGGCCGGGGCGGGCGTCCGGCTTGAAGGTGCACGGAAACCACGCGCCGGACCCACTTGTTGTCTGGAACCGAGGCGGGGTCGCTACTCGGTCTTCACCAGGAAGCGCACGACCTTCCAGGAACTGAGCTTCTCCCTGACGAGGAAGAAGGTCACCCGGGCGTTCTGCTTCTCGAAGTGGGTGTCGTACTGGAGGAGGGCGGTACCGCCGATCAACTTGGTCTCGAAGAGCACGATCCGCACCGACATCGGCTTCCCGAAGGAGCGGGTGATCCAGTTGGTGCGCGTGACGAAGGTCTCCTGGCTCTCGGTGGAGCGGAAGTCCGCGGTCGTGAATTCCTTGTACAGCGCGTCGTAGTTGCCGGTGTCGATCTCGTTGAGGAACCGCTGGCAGAAGGCATCCGCGGACATCTTCGAGAAGTACTCGTTGCCGAAGTACAGGCCGCCGATCGGCAGGAGAAAGGCCAGCAGCGCCTTCAGAAGCTGCGACAGCGGGTTGCGAGCCGTGACCTCGGCAGAATCTCGCTGGGCCCGCTTGCTGCGCAGGCGCTTGGTGATTTCCTTGGATTCCATCTGAAGTTGTCTCGGGACATCGCCGCGGCACCCCTCGTCCGGCGCTCGCCCCCCACCCAATGTACAGGATGCCGAGCTCCCCCGCAAAGGCCGTCGATCCGCCCGGTGTCGGAAACGGCCTTCCTGCCCGGGTCCGAGCCTCGATTGACTCCTCCCCGACCCGATGATAGTGTTCGCAGTGCCATGAACTCGCGCCAGATAAGCCTCCGAGCCAAACTCACCTACGCGTTCGCCACGATCCCGCTGATGATCCTGGTGCTGGCGCTGGTCTGCTTCTTCCGCCTGAGCAAGAACACTCAGGACATGGCCGACCAGACCCGTTCGCAACTGGACGAACTCTTCACCAACCGCTCCCAGCTCCAGGATCAGTTTGCACGCAAACTGGTCGCCGGCCGGCTGGAGACGCTGGCGGCGCGCCTGGAAGGCGTGGTCGCGGAAGGCTCCGTTCGCGCCCTGCTGGCCGACGGAGGGGCGGCCCTCCGGAGCGCGGTCTCGACGACGGCGACCGAGCCGGGCGAGGGCAACGCCGAGCCCGCGCCCGAGTCCTGGCTCGAAGGGGCACTCCGCGGCGTGGGCAGCTCGTTTCTCACGGTGGTCAATGCCAAGGGCCGCACCGTGGCGCGAGCCACCAACGCGGCGCGCAGCGGCGACGACCTCTTTGCCCGCGACGGCGGAGAGAACTCGGCCGATCTGAAGGGCCTTCTCGAGAAGGCGTTCAAAGGCAAGACCATCACTTCCGTCGAGTTGCTGCCGTCGGCCCTCCTCAGGGAAGAGCTGGTGACCGAGACGACGGCGATCCAGGGAATCACGAGCGCCGGCGACACGCTGGCCGACCAGGCCCGCCTCGCCGCCCAGTCCTATCCCGAGGCGGCCTTCTCCGGGGAAGAGAACCGAGGCCTGGCCCTGCTGGCGGTGGCGCCCGTGCTCGCCTCGGACGGACGTCCGCTGGGCGCGGTCTTCGCCGGCACCCTCATCAACCGCAACGCAAAGCTCGCGGCCGACTTCAAGGAATCTTTCACCTCCGACGGTTTCGTGGTCGTGACCCTGCAGGCCCTCCGGGTGCTGAGCCTCGAGGCGGGCGATTCGCCGGACAAGCCGCCGCTGGGCGTCTCGCTCCCGAAAGACCTCTGGACGCAGTTCCAGCAGAACCCCGAAGTGGGCGGGCTCTTCGACACCGGCCGGGGCGCGGCCTTCTGCAAGCTCTCGCCGATCAAGGACCATCGCGGCCGGGTCATCGGCAGCGTCATGGCGGGAGTGCCCGGCGAGTTCTCGAACCGGGTGCTGGCCGCGATCGACGCCCGCAGCGAAGCGGCGCGCGCCGACACCAAGCGGGCAATCGTCGAGATCGGTCTCATCATCCTCGGTTTGACGATCGCGGTCGGATACAGCCTGAGCGTCCGGATCACCGGCCCCATCCAGTACCTCATCGAGGTGTCGCGAGCGATCACGGAAGGCGATTACGGGCGCCGGGCCGAGATCGCCAGCGGCGACGAGTTCGGAGAGCTGGCCGCGGCGTTCAACCAGATGGCGGCCACCATCAACGAGAAGATCCGGCGCGCCGAGACGCTCATAGGCCAGATCCAGGCCAGCGCCTCGGGGATGTCGTCGACGACGGGCGAGATCTCGGCCATCGTCCAGCGCCAGGTGGCCGGCGCCACCGAGCAGGCCGCGAGCGTCAACGAGGTGACGACCACCTCGGAGGAGATCGCCGCGACGGCCAGGCAGATCTCGGACAACGCGGCGAGCGTCAAGGACATCGCCAACGAGGCCACGAGGGCGTGCGGCAAGGGCACCGACGACACCACCGTCGCGATCCAGGGAATGTCGAGCCTGAAGGACCACGTCCAGTCGATCGCCGAGAGCATGCTCGTGCTGGGCAAGAACTCGCAGAAGATCGGCGAGGTGATCAACATCATCGACGAGATCAGCAAGCAGACCAACCTGCTCTCGCTCAACGCCGCCATCGAGGCCGCCGGGGCCGGCGAGGAGGGCAAACGCTTCGCCGTCGTCGCCGTCGAGGTCAAGCGGTTGGCCGACCGGACGGTCGATGCGACCAAGCAGATCAAGCAGCTCATCGACATGATCCAGAACTCGACGAACAAGACCATCCTGCTCACCGAGGAGGGCAGCAAGTCGGTCGATGCCGGCTTCCGGATGGTCGAGCAGGTGGGCAAGTCGCTCGAGAACATCGTGACGCTGGTCAAGAAGACCGCCCGGGCGGCCAACGAGATCAGCCTCTCCACCGGGCAGCAGACGACTGCCACCGACAACATGGCCCAGTCCATCTCGGACGTCAGCCGCGTCGCCGCGCAGGTGCTCAAGAGTTCCGAGGACACTCGCAAGGCGGTCGACGACATCAACGACCTGGCCGACAAGCTGCGAAGGCTGGTCGGAGAGGAGTCGCTGGGTCAGCCGAAGTGACGGCCCCGGTCCGGAAGCCCGCCCTGAGAACGCGGCTGGTGCGCGCCGTCCGGGCGCGGCTACGGTTCTGGATCGTGCTGCTGTCCGAGTCGGGCATCTACCTGGCGTTCTTCGGCCTGCTCGCCGTCGTCAGCGGACTGCTGATCACCCACTTTCACGAGGCCGCCCGGGGCCATCCCCTGTCGGAAGGCATCTACGCGGCCGTCTCGATGATGTTCCTGCAGCCGACGCTGCCCTACCCCCAGGGCGGGCCGGTGCAGATCCTCTTCTTCCTGCTGCCCGTGCTGGGCATCGCGCTGCTGGCAGAACCGGTGATCCGGTTCTGCGCCCTGGTCTTCAACCAGGAGAATCGTCTGGAGGACTGGCAAGTGGCCCTCGCATCCACCTACACCGACCACTATGTCGTCTGCGGTCTGGGCGCCATCGGGTATCGGGTCGTGCGCTACCTGGAACGGCTCGGCAAGGGCATCGTCGCCGTGGAGATCGACCCGGCCAACCGCTTCATCAAGGAGATCCGCGACAGCGGCATCCCGGTCGTCATCGGAGACCCGCGCCAGGAGACGGTGCTGCGGGAGGTCGGGGTCGAGCGCTGCCAGGCGATCCTGGCGGTCACGAACAACGACCTCGCCAACCTGGAGATCGTGCTCGACGCTCGTCAGCTCAAGCCGGACATACGCGTCGTGCTGCGGATGTTCGACGACACCCTGGCGGCCAAGCTCCAGCACGCCTTCAACATCCGGGTTGCCTTCAGCTCGTCGAGCCTGGCCGGCCCCGCCTTCGCCGCGGCGAGCACCAGCCTGGCCGTGCGCCAGTCGTTCCAGGTCGCCGACGACATCTACCACATCGGGGAGTTCAAGGCCGGAACGGTTCTCAACGGCCTCACGGTGAGCGAACTGGAGCGGCGCTATCCCTGCTCGGTGCTGGCCGTCGTGCACGATGGCGCGCAGGCGGTCTTCCCCCAGGCGGCACAGCCGTTGAGCAAGGGCGACACCCTCACCGTCGCCGCCGCCCTCGAGACCATCAAGGCGATGGAGAAGGCGATCCAGTAGGGAGTCGAGGGTCGAGGGTCAGTGAAGCCTCGAGCCTCAACCTCCGAGACTCAGTCCTTCGGCACCGCCGCCTGCCCGCTCTTCAGTTCGGTGATCAGCGTCTTCAACCGGGCCACGGTGGCCGGTGTCTTGTTGCGCACGATCTCCCGGATGCAGCCCTGGGGGTCGACGACGACGATGTTCACCCGGTCCCGAGTGACGTTGTAGCGGCGCTGCAACTCCCGCTTCCAGTCGACCAGCCAGCGAATCGTCGTGGCCCGGAAGGCCTGCTTCTCCTTCTCGTCCAGCTCCTTCCAGGTCTCGTCGAGATAGCGATCCACCTCCTGGCGGATGGTGTCCGCGGCGTTACCGCGAGAGACGATGAACGGAATCCGGCCCGGGTAGAGCACGTTCAGGAACACCAGGTCCGGATCGCCCATGAAGTCCACCGACTGCTCCGACAGCCAGGCCCGGGCCTCGTCCTCGTTCTTCTGATCCACGAAGCTCATCACGACGATGCGGCCGCGCAGCTCTCGCATCGACATCCGCTTGCCGTACAGATCGACCGCGCTGAAGTCGGGCGCCGGAGGATTCTCGAAGGTCCGATCGAGCCGATCGACCAGTCCGTTGATCGCATCCAGGAGCGGCGGCGGCTGGGCGGAGGCCTCCTGGCCCAGAGCCTCGGGCACGGCGAGCGCGGCGCTCCCCCCGCACGCCAGGGTGACAGCCAGCGCCAGCTTTCCAAGTCTGCTCTTCACGGAAGTCCTCTCGGCCGGCTCGCGGTGCCGGCCCCTCGCTCGGTTGACACGAATGCGGCTGCGTGCTAGATTCGAGGCCCCGTCCTGTGCAGCCACATGACTTATCGGAAGCCGCGCGGCCGCCTCTTATCTCCCGGCACCCAACCCAATGACCTCAAAGCGTAGCCTCGCGCGGCAAGTGGCCATGAAGCTGGTCTTCATGAGCGGCCTGGTCGAGACCGACCTGGACGAGACCCTCGACTATTTCCGAGAGGAACTCGGCCTCGACGACAAGACCCTGACCTTCGCGCGCGAACTGGCCGAGGGCACCCTCCAGCTGCAGCCGGAACTCGATCCCATCATCCGGGAGTTCCTCGAGAAGTGGGATTTCGACCGCCTCGGCAACGTCGAGCGCTCCATCCTGAGGCTGGCGGTCTTCGAGTTGCTGCACCGACCCGAGATCCCGCGGAAGGTGACGCTCAACGAGGCGGTCGAGATGGCCAAGGACTACTCGACCGACGAGGCCGCCAAGTTCGTCAATGGCGTCCTGGATCGGCTGGCCAAGTCCAGGGCGGCGGACAAGAGCTAGGCGCCCCTTGCTTTCCGGTTGACGGTCGCCGGGCTGCCTGATAGCTTTTCTCTGGGCGCGAACCGCGCCCGACGAGAACGCATATGTCGCTCCGAATCGCCGTCGACGGCTCGCTCGAGGCTTATCTCGTGCTGCTTCAGTCGCTGAAGCTGCCGCTGGGTCTGGCCGTGCACCGGCTCCAGCCGGGAGAGGCGCCCGAGCCCCCGCGATTCGATCTGGTGCTGCTGGTCAGGTCCCCCGGAACCGAGCGGCTGGCGCAGGCGCTGCCCAGCCGGGTGCTCCTGGTGCAGCCGGCGCAAGAGCCTGCGGGGCCGCCCGCCTCCCCGTCCGCCTCGGCGACCTCACCCGGTCTGCCCTGGCTGCCCGACGAGGCCAGCCTCCGGGTGCTCCTGAACATGGCCGGGGAGTTGCGCTCGGCCGAACGTCACGCCGCCGAGTCCCGGGCGTTGCTGTCCGACCTGGGGATCCTGGCACGCCTCACCGGCATCGAGGACAAGGTCCAGCGGATCGAGGCCTCGTGCAAAGCCCTGGCGCAGGCCGATTCGGCCGTCCTGCTCATCGTCGACGAGCAGGGAGAGCTGACTGTCGGCGGGGCCGAGGCCACGCAACCCACGCGGCTCCCGCAGGGGTCGTTCCTGGCGGAGGTGGCGCGCCGGAGAGTTGCCACGGTGCTCGACTCCGCGATGGTCGCCGACGACCCGGGCACGCGCGCGCTGCTCCCGGCCGGGTCCGGGCACGCGCTGGCCGTGAGCCTGGTCGGCGATGGCCGCCTGGTGGGGCTGCTGCTCGCCGGCCGGGCGGCGCTCCGTCCGCCCTTCTCGGAGGCCGATCTGGAGCAGGCGCAGGTCCTGGGTTCGGCCGCCGCCGTGGCCATCGACAACTTGCGACTCTACCGCAACGCGCGCGATTCGTACGAGCGGCTGGCCACCGCCCAGCGGCAGTTGCTTCAGGTCGAAAAGCTCTCGTCGTTGGGGCAGCTCTCCGCGGGCATCGCCCACGAGATCAACAATCCGCTGTTCGTGATCATGGGCAACCTCGAGCTGGCGATCGAGCGCTCGGAGGGCCGCCTCAAGGGGTTCCTGCAGAAGGCGCTCACCAACGCCGAGCGGATCAAACGGATCGTGATGGATCTGCGCGAGTTCTACGCGCCCTCGAAGAACCTGCTGGGCGATCTCGACCTCAATTCGGTCGTCCGAAACTGCATCCCGATCGTCAACCTGCAGACCAACGCCCAGACGATCCGCTTCGCGATGGAACTCGACCCCGACCTGCCGCTGGTCAAGGGCGACGACAATCAGGTCCTGCAGGTCTTCACCAACCTGCTGCTCAACGCGGTGCAGGCCATGCCCGACGGCGGCGTCGCCACCGTCCACACCAGGGCGGCCGACGGCTTCGTCATCGTCGAGGTGAGCGACACCGGGGTCGGCATCCCGCCGGAGCACCTCGATCGCGTCTTCGATCCGTTCTTCACGACCAAGCGAGACTGGACCGGCACCGGCCTGGGCCTATCGGTCAGCCACACCATCGTCGAGAATCACCAGGGCTCCATCTCGGTCAAGAGCCAGGTCGGACACGGCAGCACTTTCACGGTACGGCTGCCGGCCTCGGGTCCGCGGCCCGCCGGGTGGCCAGGCGACGACGACTCACCACCCGGCGACCAGGTCTTGACCATCTTCAACCGGGGCTTCCGCGTGCTCGTGGTCGACGACGACGAGACCACCCGCGAGTACATCCAGACCATCCTGGCCGATGGAGGCGTCGAGTCCGACTGCGCCGAGAGTGCCCGCGACGCGCTGGAACGCATCGGCATCCGCGCTTACGACATGGTCTTGCTCGACAACGTCATGCCCGGCCGGACGGGAATGGAGGCGGTCGGCGATCTGCTGCAAGTCAGCCCGCGGTCGCGGATTGTGCTGCTGACCGGCACGATCACGCTGGAAGAGGACGAGGTGCTCGGCAAGGGCTTCTCGGGGCTGCTGCACAAACCCTGCAGCCGGGCCGAGCTGCTGCATCTGGTCAAGAAGTTCGCCGACGGCGTGGGGGCCTGAAGACAGGGGTCAGGGGTTAGGGGTTAGGAAGAGGCGGCCGTCCCGACCGCCGCTAACGACACCCCGGGCTCCCGGCCGAAGAGGGAGTCGAAGGACCGTCGAAGGGCGAGGCCATGCTGACCATTCACCCGGCAATGCTGGCGCTCCTGCTGACCGTGCTCGCGGCCGGCTGGGGAGGCTCGCCCTGTCTGGCGAACCAGCCGCCACTGGCCGCGGCTGGCGCCGATAGACAGGGCCCGACGGGCACCTCCGTGCTCCTCGACGGGCGGGGCAGCTCCGACCCGGAAGGCCAGCAGCTCACCTATCACTGGCGTTTCGTCGGCGCGCCGGTGGGAAGCCGCGCGGTGATGTTCGGCGCCGATTCGTTCCTGGCCTCGTTCACACCCGACGCGGCGGGTGACTACTTCGTCGAGTTGACCGTGAGCGATGGGGAACTCACCGGGTCCGATGCGTTGCGGCTGCGGGCGACCGGCACCACGATCGTCGTGGCGCCCACCGCGGTGGCCGTCGCGCCCTCCCAGGCGCGTCCGGGGGAGCGGGTCACGCTCGACGGGAGCTCGTCCTTCTCGCCTTCAGGAATGACCCTCGCCTACACCTGGAGGCAGGCCGGCTGGATGCCGGTCAACCTCGCGGGGGCGTCGTCGGCCCGGGCCTCGTTCCGCTTGCTGGATCCGGGTCTGGTGCGCATCGAGTTGCTGGTGAGCGACGGAGTGCGCCAGAGCCTGCCCGCGACGGCGACCGTCGTGGTGCTCGACGTGCCGCCGCTGGTTCCCGCGGTGGATGCGGGCGGCGAGCGCGCCGGCAAGGTGGGCAGTCCGGTGCGTCTTTCCGGACGGGTGCTGGCACCCAGGGGCCCGGGCTCGGTCACCATCCGCTGGACGTACGAAGCGGGGCCGGTGGCGGTCGTCGAACTGAAGAACCAGGCGACGGTCGACGCGGAGTTCGTGCCGCCTTCCGCCGGCGTCTACCGGTTTCGGCTCTCGGCCAACGACGGGCAGGACGAGGGCGACGATCGGGCCACGGCGGTGATCGCGCCCCCGGCCACGGCGTCCGACAGCGGCGCGGACGCGGGGTTCGGCGGCTGCTCGCTGGCCCCTGGGAGCGGCGGTTCGTGGCTCGAGCTGTGGCCCGTACTGGCGGTCTGCGGCTGGCTGCCGCTCCGGCGCCGCCGGCGCTAGCTCGCGCCGATCCGCAGCGCGCCGCCCGGCCGGGTGCGTTGACAGGACCGGGCCGGTCGCTTACATTCAGGGGTGAAAGGACGGGCCGGAA
>CAZSVK010000223.1:0-9763 GCA_964610245.1 uncultured bacterium | reverse complement strand
TGGAGCGGCGACACCACTCCGGGCTCGACCTCGGTGATCACGACGAGCGCCTTCGTCGACTTCCTGTGCGATCAGGACGCCTACGAGATGAAGGTCACCACCGGCACCGTCTATCGCATCGAGACCGCCTTGGTGGGGCAGACGCTGACCGACTCGACCCTGCGTCTCTACACGAAGGACGGAAACGTCAGCGAGGCCGGCGTGCGCACCGGCCTGATCGAGTTCAACGACGACCGGGGGCGGCTCGACCCGTCGTCGCAGCTCACCTACGTCTCGTCGGCCGACGAGCTGCTCAAGCTGGTCGTCGGCGGCAATTCCGCCCCCAGCGATCCCTATCCGCTTTCCTATCGCCTGGAGATCCGGGCCGAGAGGCAGGCGATCCTCGAGTCGGTGGCGCCGCAGGAGGCCGACAACCGCGGCGGGAGCCGGGTGACCACGCTCGCCGTCTCGGGTTACTACCTGGCCTCGACGACTTCCGCTTACCTGGCCGACACAGTGAACCCGAACAACATCCGGGAAGCCTCCGTTGTCCCCGGATCGATCGCGACCAGCTCCGTCCGGATCGTCATTCCCGATCAGGAGCCTCCGAACCTGTTCGAGCCGCGGGTGTGGTCGGTGCACGTCAGGGGGCGGCTGGGAACCAGCCCAGCGCGCTCCGCGGCTGCGATCAAGTTCTACGACGACTACCACGACACGCTGCTTCAACTGGTGAACAGCCCGGCGCGGATTCAGGACGACCGCACACCCCGGCCGACCGACCTGAGCGGGGTGACCACCGACGCGGCGATCGGGTATCGCGGCGATCAGGACTTCTTCCGGCTGACGGCCGAGGCCAACACCACCTACCAGATCGAGAGCATCCTCGGTGGCACGCTCAACCTGCCGCGCTCGGCCGTCTCGCTCTTCAGCACGACCGGGGCTGCCATCACGACCGGCTACGACAGCGTCATCTTCACGGCCTACACGACCGAGGCCCGCTACTTCTCCGTGGCCGGCGCCACGCTGTCGGACACCGGCTCCTACCGGCTGCGCGTGCGGATTCGCAAGACGCCGACCATCACGCAGCTCGTGCCGGTCGCCGGCTTGAACTCCGGCGGCCTCGACCTCACGTTCAGCGGCACCAATTACACCAACACCACGAGCGTCATCATGTTCGACGCCGGCGGGCGGCAGGTCGTCAGTCTCTCCGATATCCAGCCGAATGGCGACCGCTCGATGACCGCCAGGTTGCCGGTACGGTACGCGGGTAGCCGGTACTTGCCCGGGAGCTACTCTTTCCGGATCACCAACGACCGCGAGTCCGGCGTCACTCCGCCGGGGCTGCTGCTCACCCTGCGGGACGATCATCCCGCGCAACTCGTCGACGTCGGGGCCGGCGACACGCTGGCGGGGCCGGTGGGGGCCGCCGTGTCGCCGACCACCGCCGACCTCAGCTATCCGGGCGACCTCGACTTTTACAAGTTCCGGGCAGACGGCGGGGCCATCTACCTGCTCACCACCCGGTTGCTCGGTCTCGGCAACTCGCGTCTTTCGCTCTTCAGCAGTTCCGGGGCGATCATCACTTCGGCCACAGATCTCTCGGCCGACCGGGTTGCCCGGATCGAGTACGTGGTGACGCCCGAGCGGGCCAATCGCGATCACTACCTCAGCGTCCAGGGGCTGCCTCCCACCAGCGTCGGTACCTACGCGCTGGACATCCGGCTCGACGACCATCCGTCCGACTTCCTGCTCATCCGGGGCTCGGACATGGGGGTCGGGGGGGCCGATTTCGTGCCCTCCGACGGGAGCGTCGTGCGGGCGGCGATCCAGGCCCCCGGCGACGTCGACTCCTTCGTGTTCACCGAGAGCCTCGATACTCCCTACCTCATCGAGACGGTCCTCGGTGGCGAGCCTGCCGACCTCACCGGAACCTCCCTGGAGCTTGTCGGGCTCAACGGGGCCGTCCTGAGCCGCGTCGTCAGCGAAGGGGCGGGGCAGCCGAGCCGGATCACCACCGTGGGCGACGAGCGCACGTCCGGGGTCAACTATCTGCGGGTGAAGGGGCTCGGGGCGACCTCGTCCGGCACCTATGGCCTGCGGGTCTCGGTGGCGCCCATTCCTGTCGTCACGGATGTCTGCCTCAGCCCTGGGCTCTGCCCGATGGCGGGAGACCCCGTGGCTTCCAACGCCGGGGGCTTCGGACTCACCGTCGTGGGCATCAACCTGACCGGCGCCGTCTCGGTCGGGCTGAGCGAGGCCTCGTCGATCGCGGTGCCGGTCGACCCCGGGGGAACCGCCAGCAGGCTCGGCGCCTCGGTCCCGGTCAGACCCATCGGACAGATCCTGCCTCCGGGCACCTACCACATCCGGGTGCTGAACAACCTGAACAACTTCAGTCCCGCGACCGATCGATCCGTGATTCGCCTGGTCGACGATCGCCCCGAGTCGCCCGCGGGCCTCGGTCCGGCGGACACGATGACGGTCGGCGGCGCTGCCCTGGCGGGCACGATTGGCTATGCCGGCGACGCCGATTGTTTCCGATTTGCCGCGACCGGCGGCGTCGTCTACATCGTCGAGGTGCAGCGCGGCGGCCTCGGCAATGCCGGACAACTCACCGTGCAGGCCGCGAGCGGGGGCGTGCCGATCGCCGGTTCGGTCAGTCTCGGGGTTTCGAGCGTGTTCACCACCCTCAAGGCGCCTGCCGCGGCCAACATCGACCTGACGGTCAGGGGCGAGGGCAACCTGCGCACGGGCGACTACACGATCCGGGTGTTCCAGGCAACCAGGCCCTCGGTCACGGCCCTGAGCCCCTCGCGAGTGCTCAACGACAGGCCGGCACCGCTGGTCCTGACCGGCAGCGGGTTCCTGGGTGCCACCCGAGTTGCCTTCGACGACCCCCGGAGCACGGTGCTGGCGCCGCCGACGGTCGTCGGCGATCGCTCCGCGTTGACGACCGTTCCCCCCGGCGTGGCGCCCGGTTACTACGGCGTTTACATAACCACCTCTCTCGGCGCCAACGCCACGGGGCCGAAGCTCCACGTCGACGACCATCCGAACTCCGTCGCCGAGACGGGGCCGGACGCCCCCATCGCCCCGAGAGACCTGGTGCCGGTCAACCGGCCGCCGAGCCCGGGCAACCTCGAGCTCGCCTCCGATCGCGACGTCTTCCTGTTCCCGGTGCAGCCTCTCCACACTTACACCGTCCAGACCAGCCTCGTCACGCTCAACGACACTTTCCTGACGGTGGTTGCACGCGACGGCACGACCGTCATGGGCCAGAACGACAACGTCGACACCGCCGGCGGAGCGTATAACAGCAGCGTTACGTTCACGGCGATGGAGACAGCCACCTACTTCGCCCGGGTAGATACCTTGGGGGCGATCGGCGGCACCTACGGTCTCTCGGTCAGCGACTCCGGTGCCCCCGACGACCACCCGAATCTCACGGCGCCAGGGCCGAACGCCCCCGTGGTTCCACGAGACCTGCTCTCCGAGGGCGTTCCCCTCGCCGCGACCATCGAGTATCCGGGCGACGTCGACTTCTACCTCTTCCAGGCCGTCACCGGCGCGTTGTACGACCTCGAGACCACGCTCGGCAGCGCCTCCGACACGGTGTTGACGATCTTCGACCGGGACGGAGCGACTGTCCTGGCCGAGAACGACGACAACCCGGAGTCGGTCACCTCACGGGCCTCGAAGCTCGCGGCGTTCCAGCCCCGGACCGCGGGCACCTACTACGTCAGGGTCCGTCACTTCTCGTCCGACCTGGCGAGAGCCACGGGCTCCTATACGTTGTTGTTGAGTCGCAGGCCCGCCTCGCTGGCGGTGCTGCGGGTGAGGGCGCCGCGGGTCAGCGTTTCCAGGGGGCAGGCGCTCACCGTGGAGGTCGAGGTCCAGAACACCGGCTCACGGCCGTTGGCGTCGATCGTCGCGGGGCTCGACTTCTCGCTTGCCGGGCGCTCTTCCGCCGGCGACTACGCGGTCAGCGCCCAGGCCGGCAACGTGACCTCGCTTCCGGCGGGCCAGAATGCCACCTTCCGCTACCGGGTGGCCGTCTCGGGCGCCGCCGCTCTCGGCGCGACCGTCGTCGGGGGGCATGCCAGCGGGCGCGACGGCTCGACCGCGGTGAGCAGCCCGCCCTCGTTCGTCACCACCGGCTGGGCCGTTCAGACCCCGGCGGCGATCTCGATCTTGACGTTCACCGCGCCTGCCCAGGTCTCGCGCGGGCAGAGCACCACCGTCACGATGGTGGTGAGTAACTCGGGACAGGCCCGGGTCGCCGTCGAGCAAGCCACGCTCAGGTTCGTCGGCTCGAACGGCTCGAGCCGCGACGGCGAATACGTGATCCTGCCGTCTCCATCCAATCCGGTGGAGCTCGCCGGTGCCACCGGTGGCGCCACTCCGTTGCCGGGTCGCACCTACCTGGCTTTCTCGGTCGCGGTCAAGTCGACGGCGACCACCGAAACCGTCGCCATCAATGGCTCGTTCACCGGCCGGGACCTCAACTCCGGCCTGACGTTGACCGACGAAGCGGCCTCGACACCCGTGCAGTGGACCGTGCAGACCGCTGCCTCTCTGCTCATCGCCGCCGTGCAGGCGCCGCCGACGGTCAGCCGTGGCCAGACCGCGCGCGTTTATCTGCAGTTCGAGAATCCCGGCCAGAGTTCGGCCACGATCCTGGTCGCGGCGCTGCGTTTCCTGGGAGAGGCGGGCGGTGACCTGGGCGCCGAGTACCAGGCACGCATCCCTTCCGGGTCCGGCCTGACGGTCCCGGCGGGCAACCGCCTGTCGGTGCCGTTCGACGTCACGGTCGGTGCGTCGGCCTCGCTCGCGCCGGTCCTGGTCGACGGCCTCGCGACCGCCCGGGACGATCGCACGGGCCGCGCCATCTCGCTGCTGCGCGCAAGCACGCCGGCATGGTGGTCCGTGCAGGCGCCGGCCGAGTTGACGGTCACTCGGGTCCAGGCGTCGCCGGCGCAGGTCGCCAGAGGCGGGGCCATCGCCCTGACGCTCACGGTCGAGAACCCTGGGGCGGCCACGGCCAATCTGTCGGCGCTGGGTTTCCAGCTGCTTTCCCTGGCCTCCGGAGCGGATCGTGCCCCTCTCTTCACCGTCGCACCCGCGGCCCCGTTGCCGCTCGTGCTCGCGGGCGGAGCGACCGTCACGGTCACCTTCACCGCCGTGGCCGGGCCGCTGGTTCCGTTCGAGCAGTTGCGCGTCTCGGGGACCGTGCTGGGTGCAGACGCCAACTCGGGGGCGCGGCTCTCGTCGGCCTCGAGCGCCGCGGCCGATCCGCTGGTCTCGGTGGTCGACGTGGCGTTGTCGATCCAATCGCCGCTGCCTTCCGCCGTGCTCTATCCGGACGAACCGATCGGTTTCCGGGCGTCGCTGCGGACCCGCGACGGGGCCGCGGTTTCCGGCGCGGGCTATCAGTGGCGCTCGAGTCTCACCGGTCAGATGGGTTCCGGCGAGATACTGCCGGTCCGGCTCGCGACCGGCACCCACCTGGTGAGCGTCACCGCCTCCGTGGGAACCGCGATCAACCTCACGACGGCGACCTCGTTCGAGGTCCTCGGGCTCCCGACCGCGGTGAACGCGCTGTCGGTGTCGGGGGCGGCGGTCCGGACGCAGGCCCTCACTCCGCTCGCCGACGGTTTCCGGGTCTCGTTCCGCAACACGACCCGCGGCCTCAGCGCCGAAGCGGTCACCGCGGGCGGCCGCTATACGGTGACGTTCTCCTCCGGGTCGGGGGCCGCGGCGCCGGGCGATGTGCTGACCGCTCAGCTGCGCGAGCCCGAAGGGCTTCGCAGGCCGACCTCGCCGGACCGGGTGACCCTCCTGGCCCGGGACATCGCGGCGGGGCGGCGCACCCTGGACCTGTCCGCGGGGGATCTGGTCGAGGGGCTCGCCGCGCTCAGCCGCGGCCTCAACCTGATGGCTGTCCCGGTCAGTCCGGCGACCACGGCCGACACCGGATTCAATGCCCGCGAGCTGGCCCAGGCAACCCGCTCGACGTTCGTCTTGCGGCTCGCCGGCGCCCCCGGCACCCGCAGCCATTCGGAGGGCTACCTGGCATCTCAGGCGGCGCCCGGTTTCGCCATCCGGGGCAACGAGGGCTACCTGGTCTCATCGCCTTCCGACCAGCTCGTCCGGTTTCGCAGAAGCCCCTGGCCGGCCAGCCAGCTCTACCGGCTGCTGCCGCGGGGCGCCTCGTATGTGGGGCTGCCGCTGGGCACGCCCGCCGGACTGCGGTCCGATGAACTCCTGCAGCGCTCGCAGGGCGCAACCTCGGCCGGCCGGCTGGTGACGGACGGCGTGGGCGGCGCGCGCTTCGAACTCTACCTGCCCGGTGTGACCGCGCCGTTCGACCTGCTGCCCGGCCGCGGCTACCTGTTGAATCTGCCGGCCGGCGGCGACGTGATTCTCCCGACCGCCCCCTGAGCCCACCGGCGGCTTCCAGCCGGCACGCTTTCCGAACCTCATCCACGATGCGTCTCACTATCTGGTCGGTCCTGTTGATGGTGGCCCTGGTGTCTCCGGCCCTGGCGGCCGGCGGGCAGGCAGGGCCGGCGGCCTCCGCGGCGGGGGCGGACTGGGCGGCCTACGTGTCGCCGACCTGCGGACTGGTACAGGTGTCCGGGGGCGCTTTCGCCCCCGCGAAGGGAGGGGACGGAGAGACGGGGCTGCGTTTCATGGCGGCGAACGCCAGGGTGCTCGGGCTGGAGCCTGGGGCGGCCAACGTGCGGCTGCTCCATGCCTCGAGCGGCAAGGGCGCCCGTCAGCTCTGTTACCGGCGATTGTTCGAGGGCCAGCCGGTGCTGACCAGCTTCGTGACCGTCCACCTGGATGCGGCCGGACAGGTCGTGCTCGGCCAGGCCTCGCCCGAGGAGCGGTTGAAGAGCTATCCGGTGGGAGTCCGGCTGTCTCCGGAGCAGGCCCGAGTCGTCGCGGCGGGGGTGGCCTTGTCGGGTCACGCGCCCGAGACGAGCCGGGTGGCGGAAGCCGGCGTGTTCCCTGTCGATGGACAGGCGGTGCCGGCTTATGCCGTCCGCTGCTCGGGCACGTCGCCGCTCTCGGCCTACGAGGCGATCGTGAGCGCGGCGGACGGGGCGGTCCTGCGCGTGACCGACCTGCTGCTCGCGGCGTCGGGGCGTGTCTTCTCGCCTAACCCGGTGGTGGTTCTGCAGAACTTCGGGCTGGCGGACAACAACGACGCGCCGTCGCCCGTCCTGGAGCCGGCCTACCGGACGCTCCAGTTCGAGACCGACAGCTCGTTCTACCTGCGCGGCCCCTATGCCGACGTTTACAGCAGTTCCGCCACCGACAGGGCGACCTCGGCGACGAGGATCTTCAACTACGAGCGGAACGACAAGGGCTTCGCTGAGGTGACCGTCTACTATCACCTGGACCTGGTTCGTCGAGTTCTGCTGACGCTCGGGGTCGACCTCGACGGCATGGCTCGTCAGAAGGCCTTCGCCCACTTCGACGATCCGGCCTTCACCTCTCCGAATGCCTTCTACAGTTCGGTGACCGGGGCGCTCTACTTCCTCGACTACGGCGTGGACGCAGGCGAGGACTGCGACGTCATCATGCACGAGTTCGGGCACGCGGTGCTAGACTACCTGGTGCCGTCGCTGCGCAGCGCCACCTACGGCCGCTCGCTCCACGAGGGGTTCGCCGATCTGCTGGCGGCCGGCATCTCCTCCCGACTCACCACACTCGACGGACTGCCCGACCCCGATCCCGCTTCCATTGCCGAGTGGTTCGCGAAGGGGTTGTCGGCCTCTTATCTCGAGGATGGGGGGAAGACCCTCCGCCGCATCGACGACAAGGAGTCCTACAAGACCATCCGGGATCTGAACTCCGATCCGTACAACAACGGCGAGATCTGGTCGCGCTACTGGTGGGAGGTGCGCCAGGGGTACACCGATGCCGGGTCCGGCGCGGCAGTGCCGGGACTGGGCAACGACACCTTTCTTGCCCTGGCTCTGAAAGCCCACTCGATGTTGAATCCCTCGACCGACCTGCCGGGCGCGGCGCGGACCGCGGTGCAGGCCGACGTCGTCACCTACGGCGGCCAGCACACGCGCCAGCTCGTCCAGGCCGGCATCAAGCGTGGACTGATGACCGTGGGGGTCTCCTCCATCTCTCCGAGCTTCCTGCTGATAGGCACCACCGCCGTCGTCGACATCTCCGGAGAGGCGTTCGCAGGGGCCAACGGAGCGTTCTTGTCCGATGGAACGGCGCTGTCCTTCACCACGGTCAGCAACAGCAAGCTGAGGGCGACGATCCCCGCGCTGGAACGGCCGGGGCGCTTCGCCGCCGTGGTCGCCAACATGGGCACCACCAGCCCCCAGACGGGCGCCTTCTTCACCGTGGACGATCATCCCAACACCAGCCTCGGCGTGACGACTTCGACCCTGCCGGAGCGCGACACGCTGCTCGTCAACGCCTCGCCGGCGCCCGGCAACATCGAGGTCACGACGGTGCCCCAGACTCGCGAGAAGGAGGTCGACTTCTTCCGCTTCACCGGCCTTCGCGGACACACCTACACCATCCAGACCGGGGCTGGCACGGCCCGCGATACCGTCCTGACCGTGTATCCGCCCGAGGGCGAGCCGATCGTCAACGACGACAGGCCCGACTCCGCCGAGCGGACCTCGATGGTCACCGTGGCGGTCTCCGGCAGCCTCGCCTCGCTGACGACCACCTACTATGCCAAGGTCGAGCTGCAGGCGGGCCAGAAGGGCACCTACACCGTGAGCGTTCTCGACCCCGACGCGCCCGACGACCATCCGAACGACCCTGCCGGGGCCCGTGACCCGGCCGACAAGCTGACCGTCGACGGTCAGAGCGCGTCCGGAACGATCGAGTACCCCGGCGACGCCGACTGCTTCCGGTTCGACGCGCTGCCCGGTGCCGTCTACGACATCAGCACCACGCTGGGGAACCTGACCGATTCCCATCTGTCGCTCTACTCCTCGGCGGACACCACCCGCCCAGTCGAATCCAACGACGACAATCCGGACGCCATCGGCGACCGCTCGTCGCGGATCAACTACTTCCAGCCTGCCGCCAAGGGCGTCTACCGGCTGCAGGTACGCCACTACGACGTTCTGAGCCTGTCGGCGACCGGAGACTACGGGGTCGCGGTCACCCGGCGCTCCGGCGCCCTGGACGTCCAGAAGGTGGAGATCCCCGTCGCCGTCGCGAGCAAGGGACAGTCGCTCCCGGTCACGGTGACGGTCGCCAACTCCGGCACGAAGAACGTGGTCGGTCTCTCGACGGCCTTCTCGATCACGAGCGGCGGGCGATCGCGCAGCTCGGACTTCCTGGCGATCCAGCCGGTCCCCGGCAACCCGACGTCGCTCGTCGCGGGCAAGACCGCGGTGTTGCGCTACACGCTGACCTCGAAGGCGACGGCGCTCTCCGGGTTGTTCCAGCTCGACGCGGCCGTCTCGGGCACTCAATCCGGGGGCACGGCGGCCATCAGCGATCCGGGTTCCGCGGTAACGACGGCGTTCACTCTGCAGTCGCCGGCGCTGCTCTCGATCTACTCGGTCAGCATCTCCCGAGACCGCGTGTCGCGCGGTCAGTCGGCGACGGTCACCGTGAGCGTCGACAACTTCGGCCAGGCCACGGCAGCGGTCACGCTGGTGCGGCCGCTCTTCCTGGCCGGGACGACCGACCGCGGTGCCCAGTACTCGGTCATCCCCACGCCGGCCCTGCCCGGCGACAACCCTGACAGCCTGGGCGGGGGGCGTCGGGGCATCTATCGGTTCCA
>CAZSVK010000222.1:0-9777 GCA_964610245.1 uncultured bacterium | reverse complement strand
TGCTGGAGCTCTGCTCCAGACCTCGCCAGGGTGGGAGCCCCACCCTGGACCCGGCGATGAGAAGACGAATCGAGGCCTGAGCGTCACTCCCGAGGACTCTGAGCTGCGAGCGCGGGCAAGACTCCCTCCAGTCATCGGGGGGGCAAGGGGCGAACTTCGCCCCTTGCGAGGGTTCGGGAGCAGCGCTCCCGAGAGACAAATCGACGTTCTCCCAGTTTCTCCATGAACTGCGACTGCACCCGAGCGGCACCGACGGAGTGTCAGGGGCTTCGGGAACCTGCTAGCCTGATCGCGTGCGGCGAACCAGGCGTCGAAGGGCCGCGTCTCTTCGGTGCCGTGCGTAGCCCCTAACCCCCAACCCCTTACCCCTTACCCCTCCAAATGCAGGGCTTCTCCGACCACGACATCGATCGTCTGCTCGCCGAGCTTCGCGCCGACACCGGCTTCCGCGAACGCTTGACCGAGTGGAAGGTGCTGCCGCCGCGAGAGGCGGTGACCGTGCCGTTCCCCGCGAGCGTCGATCCTCGCCTGGCCCGCGCCCTCGAGGCCCGCGGCATCTCGTCGCTCTACTGCCACCAGGCCGAGTCGCTCGATCTGGTCTCGGCCGGCCACAACATCGTCGTCGTGACGCCCACCTCCTCGGGAAAGACGGCCTGCTACAACCTGCCGATCCTGAACGAACTGCTGGCCCACCCCGAGGCGCGGGCGTTGTACCTGTTCCCGACCAAGGCGCTCTCGGCCGACCAGGTCGACGAGTTGCACGGACTCGTGACGGCGCTCGAGGCCGACATCAAGACCTTCACCTTCGACGGCGACACGCCGGCCGACGCCCGGCGGGCGATCCGCGCGGCGGGCCACGTCGTGGTCACCAACCCGGACATGCTGCACAGCGGCATCCTGCCGCACCACACGAAGTGGGTGAAGCTCTTCGAGAACCTGCGATTCGTGGTGCTCGACGAGCTGCACCATTACCGCGGCGTGTTCGGCAGCCATCTGGCCAACGTCGTGCGCCGGCTCAAGCGCATCTGCCGGTTCTACGGCTCCACGCCGCGCTTCATCTGCTGCTCGGCCACCATCGCCAATCCGGGCGAGCTGGCCGAGCGGTTGCTCGAGGAGAAGGTGCGCGTGGTCGACCGGAACGGCGCCCCCGCCGGCGAGAAGCACTTCCTGCTCTACAACCCGCCCGTGGTGAACCAGGAGCTGGGCATCCGCCGCTCGGTCGTGAAGGAGTCCTGCACCGTCGCCGACAGGTTCCTGGCGAAGGGCTGCCCGACCATCGTGTTCGCCCGGGCGCGCCTGACGGTCGAGGTCCTGACCACCTACCTGAAGGAGCGGATGGCCAAGCGCCACAAGAGCCCCG
Organism: uncultured bacterium; assembly: GCA_964610245.1. Classification (GTDB taxonomy): domain Bacteria; phylum Muiribacteriota; class UBA6191; order JACPRK01; family JACPRK01; genus CAZSVK01. Next base: position 8,417 of record CAZSVK010000222.1, on the reverse strand, counting down.
ACCTGATCCGAGGTTATCGCGGAGGTTATCTACCCAACGAGCGCCGGGCGATCGAGACCGCGCTGCGCGAGCACGAGGTGCTCGGCGTGGTCAGCACCAACGCCCTGGAGCTGGGCATCGACATCGGCAGCCTCGAGGTGGCGGTGATGGCCGGCTATCCGGGCACCATCGCCAGCGCCTGGCAGCAGGCGGGCCGCGCCGGCCGCCGCCAGGGCCGCTCGGTGGCCATCCTCGTCGCCAGCTCGACCCCGCTCGACCAGTACCTGGTGGCGCACCCCGACTATTTCTTCGGACGGCCGCCGGAGGGGGCGACGCTCAACCCGGACAACCTGGTCATCCTGATGTCGCACGTGAAGTGCGCGGCCTTCGAGCTGCCCTTCGAGGACGGCGAACTCTTCGGCAACTGCCGGGAAGACCTCACGGAGCTGCTCGTCTTCCTCGAGGAGCACCGCGTGCTGCGACACGTCGCCAACCGCTGGCACTGGATGGCCGACGTCTACCCGGCAGGCGACGTCTCGCTGCGCAGCGCCAGCACCGACAACGTCGTCATCCACGACACGGTCAACGACCGCGTCATCGGGGAGGTCGACTGGGCGTCGGCGCCGATGCTGGTGCACGACGACGCCATCTATCTGCACCAGAGCCGTCAGTACCAGATCGAGCGTTTCGACGTCGAGGGCAAGCGGGCCGAGGCGCGGCCGGTCGAGGTCGACTACTACACCGACGCGGAATCGAAGACCGACATCAAGGTGCTCGACGTCTTCCAGGACGAGCCCGCGCGCGGCGGCCGGCGCTGCCACGGCGAGGTGGCGGTCACGACGCTGCCGGTGCTCTACAAGAAGATCCGCTTCCACACTCACGAGAATGTGGGCTGGGGGCACATCTACCTGCCCGAGCAGGAGATGCAGACCACGTCGTTCTGGTTCAGCTACGAAGAGAACGCCCACGAGGGGCTGGGCGTGACGCCGGAAGAGATGGGGCTGGGGCTCAAGGCGCTGGCCAACATCCTGGGGCACGTCGTACCGCTGTTCGTGATGGGGGAACCGCACGACGTGCGCGCCGTGGCGATGGTGCAGTCGCCCTTCACCCAGCGGCCGACGGTCTACGTCTACGACAACTACCCGGGCGGAGTCGGCTTCAGCGAGCGGATCTTCTCCGAGTGCCCGCGCATCTTCGCGACCGCGGCCGAACTGGTGCGCCGATGCGGCTGCGGCGACGGCTGCCCCTCCTGTGTCGGACCGTCGCTCGAGGTGGGCTCTCGCGGCAAGGAGCTGGCCGTGTCGCTGCTGGGACGTTGCCAGCTCGACGCCGGCCCGGCCCAACCCGAGCAGCTCCCGGAAGCGAGCGGCCCCGCGTCATGAGCCTCGCCGAGCGCCTCCGCCGGGTCGGGGCCGCACGGGGTCTTCCGAAACCGGCCCAGGATTCAGAGGAGTCAAAGGAGCCAATGGCGCCAGCGGCCACTTTGCCTCGTGAAGACCGGCCCGAACCGCCGCCCCTCAGGTTCGTGCCGGACGAGGAAGCGTTCGAACGGCCTGCAGGCGATGGCTTCGTGGACGGCCCACTCGGTGATTCGCGCGGGCTGCTCGCCGGGACGGCGCCCTGCGCCAATCTGTTCGGCACGTTCCTGCTCAAGGAGCGGCCCTACTCCGCCGGGCAGGCTCACGGCGACTTCCTGCTGAGCGACTGCCTCGACGGCTCGGACCCCGCGCTGGGCGTGCTGGTCCGAGACGCCGGGCTCGGGGGCCTCGAGCTCGCGCGGGCCGCCTTCCTCGATACCGAGACGACCGGTCTCTCGGGCGGCACCGGCACGGTGGCCTTTCTGGTCGGCCTGGCCGGGTTCGAATCCGGGGCCTTCGTCGTGCGTCAGCTCTTCATGCGCGACTTCGACGAGGAGGCCGCGATGCTGCACCAGCTCACCCTGCTCCTCGAAGGCGCCAGCTGCCTGGTCACCTACAACGGCAAGAGCTTCGACCTGCCGTTGCTGGCCGGCCGCTACGTCGCCAACCGGCTGCCGCGGCCGGACTTCCTGGACCTGCCCCACCTGGACCTGCTGCACGCGGCCCGCCGCATCTGGCGGCACGAGCTGGCCGAGATGTCGCTCGGTCACGTCGAGAAGGCGATGCTCGGCGTGCACCGAGGCGACGACATCCCGGGCGCGCTGATCCCGGCGATGTACGTGCGCTACCTGACCACGCGCCGGGCCGGTCTGATGGAGCCGGTGCTGCGCCACAACGAGATCGACGTGCTGAGCCTGGCCTCGGTGCTGGCGGCGGGGCTGCGGGCCTGCCGGGGCGAGGGTTCGCGGGCGGGCGAGCGCTACGGCGTGGCCCGCGCACTCGACTCGATGCGCTCGCTCGAGAAGGCGGTGGCTACCTACCGGCGCGCCCTGGAGCTTACATGCGAGCCGTCGCTCGAGCGGAAGATCCGCAAGGACCTCGCCGCCGCGCTGGCCCGCCTGGGCTGCCACGACGAGGCCGAGGCCGAGTGGCTGGCCGTCGCCGAGCGATGGGAAGATCTGGACGCTCTGGAGGCGCTCGCCAAGCGGGCCGAGCATCGCCATCGCGCGCCGGCCGCCGCCGAGGCGTTCGTTCACCGGGCCCTGACCCGCCTGAATTCGCCAGCGTTCAGGAACGCCGGCGGGTCGGTGGCCCGTCGGCGTCAGGCGCTCCTGACGCGGCTCGCGCGGCTGAAGGCGAAGAACAGGGGTAAGGGGGCTACAAGGGGTTAGGGGTTAGGGGTTAGGGGTTAGGCATGGCGCAAGCGCCGTTGCCAGATCCACTTCCCCGCCGGCGATCGGAGGCCGTCAAGCGATGCCCTTGCCTGTCGCAATCGGCGCGGCCGCGACCTCGAAGCCGTTCGCAGTTCCTTACCCCCAACCCCCAACCCCTTACCCCTCCTCTACTCCGTCTTCAGGCCGATCTCGTAGAGCAGCGAGTTGAAGATCGGCTTCAGCCCGGGCAACGTCTTGAGCCGCAGCTCGACGGTATTCTCGGGGCTCTTCAGGAACTCCGGCCAGAAGCAGTTGTAGACCTCGGCCGCCGGCTGGCCGAGGCTGGCGTAGCCGGCCGAAGGGCTGCGGAAGAGCAGTTTCAGACGGCCGTTGAGCGTGGCCTCGAAGTAGATGCGCGGGGGCAGCTGGCTGGCCTTGATCATCAGCGCGGCCCGGCTGAAGCGTTGATCGGGCGGCCCGCGGAAGGTGAAGTGGAAGGTCTCGTGCGTGCGGCCGCGCCCCTGCACGATCTCCATCGTGTCGCGGTAGAGCGGCATCCCCTTGAAGTCGAAGTTCTCGGGGTAGAAGGCGGCGGTCGAGGTCTCGTACTTCGCGCTGTCGTACTCGGCCGGCTCGGGGATCGGGTCTTTGTAGGTGCGGGAGACCAGGCCCGAGTAGGTGGGCGCCACGTCGAGCGGGCTCTTCAACTGGTAGAGGTTGGCCAGGCCGTCGAGGTTCTCGAGCCTCGTCAACTGCTCGTAGACCTCGAGCTTGCCGTCCATCGGCACCTGGGTCGACAGGAAGAACGCCGACGATATGCCCCGGAAGAGCTGGAAGAGGCCATAGGCACGCTCCTTCTTGAGCCGCTCGGTGAAGGCCGCCGGCCGATGGGCCGCCGTGAGCGCCGCCAGCTGCTTGTCCAGTCCGCCGATGAGAACGTCGAGATCGAGTCGCTTGATCTCGGCGGCGAGGGTCTGCGGTAGCGAGGGCACGGGCTCGAGCGGAAGCTCCGAGCGCTCGTCGCCGGGGTAGGAGGCCTTCAACATGCCGCCTTTGATGCCGATCATCGGGTTCACTCCGGTGATGACCAGCGTGTGGACGAGACCGGTCTCCGAAGGGGCCTCCAGCCGCTCGGTGCCGGGGAACTCGGCTGAGAGGCGCACCTTCTCGGCCGAGCGGACGGTGAGAGCAATCTTGTCGATCGTCAGGTAGTCGAGCTCGACCCCTTCGGGCCTGAACGGTTTCGCCGTCTGGAACGAGTAGAGGATGCTGGTGGTCCCGTCGGGATAGACGAAGCGGAAGCGGTAGGCAGTCTCGGGTTTCAGCTCCGAGAGCACCACCTTGTGCTCCAGACCGGGTTGGTCGTCCGGCATGGTGATGCGGCGCCAGTCGTCGGTGCCGGCCGCGCCCTCCTCGGCCAGCTCGATCGTGCCGGCGGTGGCGACGTTGCTGCGCCATTCGAGCGTCGAGGTGTGCACCCCGGGCCGGATCTGCACCGATTCGACGGAACAGGTGGTCGCGACCAGGCGAGCCCGCACGAAGTAGGTGCCCGCCGCCACGCCCACGATCAGGAGCGCCAGGCCGGCCAGCATCCCGACGATGGCCCTCTGGCCCGTGCGGATCTCCGACGTGAGCGCCCGGGGTTGCGCGGAGAGGCGCGCGCTCGAGCTGGCCCGGACCATCCGGACGACCCCGGAAGGGACCTCGCGCGTGCTGCGTCCCAGATAAGGTTGGAGTTCCTCGAGCTTCTCGGCGAACTCGTCGGCGCTGGAAAAGCGCTTCGAAGGCTGCTTCTCGAGCGAACGGGCCACGATCTCCGCGACGAGGGTCGGGATGGCGGGCAGGATCTCCTGGAGTGGACGCGGCGGCTTCTGCACGTGGGCGATGAGGATCGCCATGTCGTTGCTGCCGCTGAAGGGGACGGCGCCACTGAGCATCTCGTAGAGCATGATGCCGAGCGAGTAGAGGTCCGACTGGGGAGTGGCCTCCTGGCCGCTGGCCTGTTCGGGCGAGATGTATTCCGGCGTCCCGAGGACGACCCCGGCTCGCGTCTTGTAGTCGCGCTTGTCGCGCCCCTTGGCAAGGCCGAAGTCGGCGATCTTCACGCGGCCGTCGGGCTCCAGCAGCAGGTTCTCGGGCTTCAGGTCGCGGTGCACGACGCCCAGCCCGTGAGCATAGGCAAGCCCGGCGAGCGTCTCCTGCGTGATGCGCAGCGCCTCGGAGACCGGCAGCCTGCGAGAGCTGTCCAGGAGCGTGCGCAGCGGCTTGCCGCTGATGTACTCGAAGACCGCGTACGGGGTCTCGCCCATCACCCCGAAGTCGTAGATGGTGACGATGTTCCCGTGCTGCAGACGGGCGGTGATCTTGCCTTCGTCCAGGAAGCGGCGGACCGATTCCTCCTCCAGGAAGAGGTGGTTGGAGAGGAACTTCACCGCGACCACACGGCCCAGCGACTTCTGCTCGGCCTCGTACACGGCACCGCTCCCGCCTTCTCCGATCAGGCGCCGGATGCTGTAGCGCTCGAGAAACTCGGGCGTGAACTGGATCCGATCGTTGGGGCCGGAAGGCATGATGGAACGAGCCGGGTCGAAAGGGACGAGGCACCGGCGCAGTACCTGTCGCCCGGCCGGATCCTAGCGCATGGACCCCTCGCGCTGCCAGGAACCCGTCCCCGCCGGGCCCCGGACCTCGCTCAGAAGCGCCTCGGCAACCGACGCGGCCGTGGGCCAGCTCCCCTCCTGCGCCCCGGCCACCGCGTGCGCACGGGGACCGCAGGGGGCCCACACCTCCGGCGCCGTCGGACCGAACACCGCCACCGTGGGCAGTCCGAGCAGCCCGGCCAGGTGGGCAGGCCCGGAGTCGTTCCCGACGAAGGCGGCGCCGCCTGCCAGCTCCGAGGCCAGCTCGAGGTGCGTGCCAGGGCGCACCACCGACATGCCGGCCATCCCCAGCATCGCGGCCAGGCCCTCGCCCACGTTCCCGTCGGCCGGCCCCGCCAGGATCCGCACGGCCCTTCGCTCGGCGACAAGAAGGCGAGCCAACGCGGCGAAGGCCTCGAGCGGCCAGCGCTTCGGCTCGCCCCCGGCGCCGGGACGCGCCACAGCAGGCGGGCGTTGTCGACCCAGCGCCGGGATGGAGCCAGACGTGCACTCCGGCGGGGCGGTCGAGTGTCAGCAACCCGGCCCGCCGGGCGTCGTCCGGTAATCGGTCGAGGCCGAGCTGCAGCGCAAGCCGCACCGACATGTGGGGCGGGCGAACCGGCCGGGATTCCAGGGTCCCGCCGACCACCCGTCCAACTCCGTGGGCCAGTAGCCGGCGGCGGACCAGGCCGTCGGGATCCCCGGCGAGCACGGCGACCTGATCGAAGCGGGAGAGGAACCGCGAGAGACGCTCGCAGGGCGGCCCCTTCTCGACGAAGAGCGGCGAGAAGAGCGCGGAACCGAAGTCGTGGGCGGCATGCACGTCGGGCGCCAGGCCGAGGACCGCACGATGGCTGGCGGCCATCTCGACCCGCGCGCCGGGCAGTCGAGTCATGAACGATCGCACGCCGGGCAGTGCCAGGAGCAGGTCGCCCAGCGCGCCGGGCCTGAGCACCAGGAGCCTCATCGGTCCCAGCGCGGGCTTCGCCTGCACTCGGGCTGTGGACTGTAGGCCGTGGGCCGTAGGATGCTCACCGGAATCTTCGCGCGGCGCAACGACATCCGGAAGTAGCAAACCAGGCCATCCCCGCTCACGGAAGACTGCGCAGTCGAAGCTGGTACAGCCGCAGGAGGGTGTGGGGCCGCTCGAAGGGCAGACTGACAGCCGTGACCCGGCCAGCCGCCAGGTCGCCCAGGTACTGGGACGCGACGGTCTGGAACGTGCCCGGCTGCAGCTGCCCGGAAGCAGCGCGGCTCGCGACGGGCGCCTCCATCAGCTCCAGGACGGCCCGCGGGTAGAGCGTTTTCCCGGTGTTCCGGGCCGAGCCCTGGACGATCCGGCGTCGCACTCCGGTCCCGGCGATCACCGATGTCCGGACGTCGACCAGGATCCCGTCGGTGAGGAACTGCTGATGCTGCTGGTCGGGATCGAACCTGGGAGATGGAGGTGCGAGGGCCCGGATCGGCGCTCTGTAGAGCAACTCGAACTTCTTCTCCCGCGAGGCGTCATCCGAGGCACCGGCGTGCATCGTGAGCAGCCAGGCGGTGACACAGAAAGGAAAGGCCCAATCTCTCTTGAAGTCCACATGCCAATCGTTAGGACGCTCGCGCGAGGATGTCCACCTCCGGGTGCGAAGTCGGAGGGGCCGCCATGCAATCTGGCCTCCCCGGTGGCCGGAGGCAGTCCGACCCGCGCTTACAGGTCAAAGTCCTCGAGAGACCCGATCGGGCCTCGCCTGCTCTTCTCAAGTGCCGGGTCCAGGAGGTGGCTCACCCCCTGGCTGTGAGCCCCGGCAGCGGTGCCGTGGGCGAACGCCCTCTTGCGCGGGCGACCCTTCGGGAGTCCGCACGGGCAAGAAGGCCAGGAGCGGAGCTCCAGCAGGGAGATCGGTACATCTCATGCCCGGCAGCTTCCGCAGAACCCACCGGAAACGCGCCAGGTGCCAGTCGGGATCGAGCTGTCGCCAGAGTTCGGCCGCGGAGAGCCGCGCCGTGCCCAGCCGCTGACGCCGAAGGGTGAGGATTCGTCGCCAGGCCGCCGCCGCCGCCAGCTTGCCGGAGAGGTACGGGAGCAGCCCGCCCGACGCGAGGCGCACGGCCAGCCCCCAGGAAACTCGCGCCAGGTGCCAGGGCAAGACCCTGAGCAAGACCGGGACAGGGAGATTGGAGAACATGGCCAGTTCCGCGTTGCGGGATTGAAGGAAGAGAGAACGGCCGGGCCTCTGCTGGCGCGAGGCGCCGCCCACGTGCAGCACCCGAGCGTCGGCGACGTAGACGCAGCGTTCGCCGGCCAGGCGCAGCCGCAGGGCCAGGTCGACATCCTCGGCGGTGTGGAAGTAGTGCTCGTCGAACAGCCCGATCCGGTCGAGCGCGTCGCGGCGAAACATGGCCGCGCCGGCGCAGGCTCCGAAGACCTCGCAGTCCTGGTCGAACGCCGGGCCGTCGGGCTGGCCGTGGCCCCGCCCGGCCCCCTCGCCGAAACGGGTGAAGAGATCGCCCGCCGAGTCGAGCCGCGCGCCGTCCGGAGCCACCAGGATGCGGCAGGCAAAGGCCCCGGCCGAAGGGTGGCGAGTGGGCGCGGCAAGGAGGGCTCGGGTCCAGCCGGGTTCGGCCAGAGCGTCGTCGTTGAGCAGCGCGATCCAGCCGGCCGTGGCAGCGCGAATTCCGGCGTTCGCGCCGCCGGCGAAGCCCAGGTTCTCGGGCAGGCGAACGAGAGAGGGCGACAGGCCCAGCCCGGCGGCCTCGGAGAGCGCGAGTTGCAGCCCTTCGCCCGAGGAGCCGTTGTCCACGACGACGGTCTCGAAGTCGCGGTCGAGCTGCGTCGCCAGGGAAGCCAGGCAACCCCTGAGCAGGTCGGAACGGGCCCAGTGGACGACGACGACCGAGAGGCGCGCGGGCATGCGGCGCTCAGCGAGGGGGAAGCTGTCGTCTGGCCTCGGCCCGCAGCCGGGAGGCGAGCACCGGGCGGCAGGCGCTCGCCGGCACCCTGAACTGGCCTGAGGCGTTCTCCCCGAGGACGTAGGCAGGCTCGCCCGCTTCGCGTGCTGCGCCATCATCCCTGGACGCAG
>CAZSVK010000221.1:0-9784 GCA_964610245.1 uncultured bacterium | reverse complement strand
CCGGGGGGCCTTCATCGCGGTCAACTGCGGGGCCTTCCAGGAGACATTGCTCGAGAGCGAGCTGTTCGGCCATCGCAGGGGTGCCTTCACAGGGGCGATCCTCGACAAGCCGGGACTCTTCGACGTGGCCGACGGGGGCACGTTGTTCCTCGACGAGATCGGCGAGATGACGCTGCCGATGCAGGTGAAGCTCCTGCGCGTGCTCGATACCCGCCGTTTCCGTCCGCTGGGAGACACTCGCGAGAGGTCGGTCGACATCCGGGTCCTGGCGGCAACCAACCGGGACCTGCGGCAGATGAGCGGCGAGAAGGCGTTCCGGGAGGATCTCTACTACCGGCTCAACGTGGTGTCGGTCGAGCTGCCGCCGCTTCGCGAGCGGCTGGAGGACATCCCGGAGCTGGTCGAGCACCTGCTGCGAGCACGGGCCGGGGCGCGCGCCCGGGTCCGCCCTTCCGCGGCCCTGTTCGAAGCGTTTCGCGGCTATCACTGGCCCGGCAACGTGCGCGAGCTGGAGAACCAGCTGGAGAGGTCGCTCATCCTCAGTCGGGGGGAGGCACTCGAGCCGATCGGGTTCCCGCCGCGCCCCGCGGGGGTCTCGCCTTGGGCGGCCGCAGCCCCGGCCGAGCAGCGGGCGGTCATGCCGTCGCCGCCGCCTGGAGAGACCTTCGCCTCGGCCGTGACCGGCAGCGTTGGACCGGCAGCAGGCTCGATCGGCCCGATGGTGCCGGCGGGGCAGGCCATGACGCTCGAGCAGCAGGAGCAGGCCTCCATCATGGCCGCGCTGGAGCGATTCCACGGCAACGTGAGCCGTTCGGCCAAGGCGCTCGGCATCGATCGGCGGACGCTGCACCGCAAGTTGAAGGCCTACGGCCTCCGCGGCCGCGAGTAAGAGCCTGTCCAAAGGTCAAGTCCGCGTGGGACTTCCCGCGACACTGGTCGTGAGGCAGCCCTGGGGCCGCATGGCTGCCCGCGGGTGCGGCAGGCTGCCGCAGGCCGTGTCTCGGATCGTCCTGGATTCCTGTCCCGGAGCGCGAACATCAGGTATGGCGCGCCGCTTGCTCAACAGGCGGCAGCCCGAGCTTGTTGTCGCAGTTCGCGGGCGCAGGAGTGTGTCAGAGTGTCCTTCCCGACATGTCCCGGGTCCGGCGAGGCGGTGCCTTGGCCGCGGGTCCAGATGCCGGCGATGCTGGTGCTGGCCATCTGTGTCGCCATGCTGGCGGTGTTCTCCACCTGCCTCACCTCGGGGCTCGTGGCCCCCGCGCAGGCCATCACGATGCTCGTGGTGCTCGCTTTCTTCATGTACGTCGGACGGCGGTATCCGGACGTCCGGTGCGCGGGTTGGTCGTGGATTGTCGTCGGGCTGAACCTGATCACCTTCGGCTGCCTGATCAGCACGTTGCACGACCTGTTGCTTGCCCCCGCCGCGAGCAGCCTGTCGGGACTGGAGCTGGAGCAGTGGCTCGAGCGGATCGTCGGCTTTGCCGTCGGCTTCGCCCTTCTCGGATTCGGCTTCTACCGATGGGTGCCGTCGTTTCTCGAGAGCAAGCTCGTGATGGCCAGCCACCTGATCAGCACCGAGAGAACCGTCCAGGCGCAGCAGGGGGAGTTGCGCCGGTCCGAGGAACTGCGCCTCAGAGAGCGGCAGCTCGTCGCGAGGGCCTTGCAGAGCGAGAAGCTGGCGTCGCTGGGGGAGCTTGTCAGCGGCGTCGCCCACGAGCTGAACAACCCACTCGCCATCGTGAGCGGATATGCGGAGCTGCTCGAATCCTCCGAACTGCCGAGCGACTGCAAACAGATCCTGCACGACGTCACCAAGGCGGCCTTCCGCTGCAAGAAGATCGTCGCCAATCTGTTGACCTTCGCGCGCCAGCACAAGCACGAACGCCAGGTCACCGACGTGAACGCCGTCCTGGAAGAGGCCCTCTCCCTCAGGGACTACCAGTTCCGGTGCGATAGCATCCAGGTCGTCAAGGAGCTGTCGCCGCTTCCCCTGACGATGACCGATCCGTTTCAGCTGCAGCAGGTCTTCTTCAATCTCGTCAACAATGCCTATCAGGCACTTCTCACGGCCCCCAAGCCTCGGAGGCTGGTGTTGCGCTCGTCGGTGGTCGAGGCCGCCGTCCGGGTCGAGGTGCAGGACAATGGCCCGGGCATGACCCCCGAGGTGATGAAGCGCTGCTTCGATCCTTTCTTCACCACCAAGAAGGCTGGCGAGGGAACAGGCCTTGGGCTGTCCGTGAGCTTCGGCATCGTTCACGAGCACGGCGGCACGCTGTCGGCGAGCAGCGCGCCGGGCGAAGGCGCCTGCTTCCGGGTGGAACTGCCGATCGTCCGGCACCCGGACGACCTGGCCGACGGCGCGGCAGAGGCGGCCGCTCTGCGGACGTCCGTGCTGGCCGGGAAGCGGGTGCTGATCGTGGACGACGAGGAGCGAATCGCCGACATCTGCCGGCTGGGCCTCGAACGCCGGGGCTGCCGTGTCGACGTGGCCTCGACCGGGGAGGAGGCCCTGGCCAAGGTCACGGGGGGGAGCTGGGACCTGCTGGTGTCGGATCTACGGATGCCTGGCCTGGGCGGCCCCGAGCTCTTCGGCAGGTTGCGGTCCGATCACCCGGAGCTGGAGAGGCGGGTCCTCTTCATCACGGGCGACGCGGCGGGAGAAGACGCGAAACAGTTCGTCGAGAGGAGCGGTCGCAAGTATCTGGTGAAGCCCTTCGGCCTGGCCGAGCTGGAACGACTGGCGATCGAGGTCCTGGAGGCCGCGGATGGCCGGCCAGGGCAGCCGCGAACGATGTAGATTCATGACCGGAGGCCGGGGTGAGGAACCCGGAACAGCTGCGGGCCGGCGCGAGTGCGCTGGCGGTCGAGGCCAAGAGCCGTGAGGCCGGGACGGCGCGCATGGAAGGCGCGCTCACTCCCGGTTCGCGGCAGGGGAGAGCATCATTACTGGCATCCGGCTGGCCATCAGGTTCTCTCTCCCGCTCCCCGAGGTGCCCCAACCGCCGGCCCGGACGGCGGGCGAGCAGCTATCAGGAAACCGAAGTCCCGGCTTCCGGTCGCGTCCAGTTCCACGACGAACAAGAACGCCGGCCTGTGAGGGCCGGCGTTCGGGGTAGGCTGTCGGGGCGGCTCAGCGGCCCTGGCGGATGTCGACGCCGCGCTGCATCGAGTGCAGCTGCCGGGTGAGGGCGTCGTACTCCCGCTGCTTCTGGACGAACTGCTGGAAGGCCTGCGGGTCGTTCTTCATCTCGGACTGGAGCTGGATCATCTCCTGGTAGACCTGGGCGCGCTGGGCAGCCAGCTCACCCGCACTGCCACTCGAGCTGCTGCTGTCGCTGCCGCTCTGGTAGCCCGTGTCGGCCGGAGAAGCGCCCTGGTAACCGGTCTGACCGGCGTCGCTGCCGCCCGAGGAGGCCCAGGTACCCTCGTCGCTGCCGTAGTTGGTCCGGTCGCCCGGCCCGCCAGCGGCATCCGCCGGGACTTCCTTGATGACCGCTTCGCGGACCTTGTTGAGGATGAAATCCGCGGCGAGCTGACCGACGATACCGCCGATGAAGGCGCCGATGGGGCCGCCGAGGGCGGTGCCGATCAGCATACCGACCGTGGCGCCCAGAGTTCCCGCGCCCAGCTTGACCCAGTCGGTGTTGCCGAGCTGGCCGCTGCCGACCTGCCAGCCGATGGCCGCGCCGCCCACTGCGAAGAGCGTCTTCACGAAGGCCCCGCCCGGGAGGGCGCTGGCGATGAGGGAGGCGCCGTAGCTGCCGACGAACGAACCGGCCGTGCCGCCCCAGAAGTGGGGATCCTTCAGAGGCGCCGTGGCGCTGGCCCAGTCGATCTTGCCGGTCTGGGCCCACTGCGTGATGGCGTTGGTGGCGACGGTGACGCCGGCCGAAAGGGCCGCCCACTTGGCCGCGTTGATACCGACCGTCTTGATCTGCTGGCCCATCGACGGGTTGTTGGCGTTGTACTCGCGGATGGTGCCTTCGAGTTCCAGCTTCTTGCCCTCGAGCGCCGCGGCTCGAGACTCGAGCGTCGTCTTGATCTTGGTGTTGGTGGCGCGGCTGGCCTCGAGGCGCAACTTGCTGATGTTGTTCGCCAGCGAGGTGCGAGCGTTCTGCAGGGTCGCGAGGTCGTTGGCGGCGACCATACCCTGCTCGTTCGGCTTCCAGGTGCCGTCGGCCGTCTGGAACTTGGACGGGATACCGGTCTTGACGCCCTTCGAACCGGACGTGTAGCCGCCCGTCGAACCGTCGGGGAGGATGTCGTGCCGCCGGAGGATGATCTCGCCGGCCCCGTTGCCGCCGTTACCCTGCGGGACCCAGCGACCCGGGGTGACGGCGCCGAGCGCCGCCTCGTTGGCCGCGGCGCGGGTGCCGGCCGAGGTGGCCCAGCTCTGGTAGCGGGGGATGCTAGCGTTGACCGTGGCCAGATTCACATTGCGGCCGGCCTGGGCAGCCATGCCGCCGATTTGACCCATCGTCGGGCGGGTCCAGATGGGGGCAGCGATCGAGGAGCCGGCCACGCCGACCAGCGTGCCCAGTTCCTGCTTGACGGCGGGATCCTGGCTCGTGGACACGGTCGTCCGGTCGCGGTCGAGCTGCTGGTAGACCTTGGCCAGGCGCTCGCGGGTGCGGCTCAGGATGGAGTCGTTGGCCGACATGTCGTCCTTCAGCTTGCGCATCCGGGCGGAGACCTCTTCGTACCAGGAGGCGTCCTTGCCGGACTGCGACTGCGCCTGCTCGAGCGAGTGAAGCTCAGCCTGGATCTCCTGGCTGCGCTGCTGGGCCCGAGTCCACTGCGACTCCAGCGCATCCTTGGTCGTCAGCCGCTCGGTCACGGCCGAGACGTAGGTGGCGGATTCGTCCGACAGGCCAGCCTCATAGCCCTGCGCGGCGGCCGCAACCGGCGCGATCAGGGACGTAATGAAGGCCGTCAGCACTGCCAGGGCCTGCAATCTTCTCGGGCGCATTCGCCAGCTCCTTTCTACTCCTCGAACCAATTGGGCGATCTCATCAGCATCCGGGTCGCCTCATATCATCCTACGGGCCGGGCCGCCCCGAGGTTGCGCCTCCGGCCATGAAAAAAAATCTGGCAAGTCCCCCGCCCTGGCGAACCGCCGGAACCTGGATGCTCGTTGGCCGGAGAAGCCCCTATTCAAGCACAATTCCGGCGTTCATACAACCCCGTCGGAACGGCGTGGCAAAGGCCGGGGGCGCAGGCTGCCCGAGCCATGAACCCCGTCCGGCTCGTGACCGCCCGCGAGCAGCCTGCAGACTGCAATGGCGCCTTTCAGGGGAATCGCGATGCGCCGTCCTCCCAGGCTCGCCAGCCAGAAGAACCACGCCTTCAGGCTCCAGGGATGGGCCCTCACGGCCCGAAAGAAGGCCGCGCGAGCGGCCCCCGGATCCCCCTCCAACAGGTGCAGGTGGCCGAGGGTGTAGTGCAGCGGGAACACTCTCCTGGCGTAGGCCAGCCACCCCGCGCCTCCACCGGCACGGCGCTCCGCCTCCAGTGCCTGCAGCGTCTCCCGCAGATTGGAGATCATGTCGTTGCTCACGCTTCCCGGCCGCACCCGGTACTCCACCAGCGGCTGCTCGACGCAGGCGGCAGGCCGCTCGGCCAGGAACCGCAGCCACAGGTCGTAGTCCTGGGCCACCCGAAGGCCGTCGAGGAAGCCGCCTAGCTCTCGCAGGGCCGCGGTTCGCGCGAGCACGCTCGACGTGCAGATGTAGTTGTCCTGCAACAGCGAGGCTCGGTCGATCCGCACCGGCAGGCGCCCCGCCAGGTAGGTGGCCGGCCGGCGCCCGGCCTCGTCGACGACGTAGGCGTCGGTGAAGACCAGCTCGCACTCGGGATGCTCCGTCAGGCATGCGAACTGCCGCTCCAGCTTGTCCCGCATCCAGGTGTCGTCGGCGTCCAGGAAGGCCACCCAGTCGCCCCCGGCCTGCGTCAGACCGAGGTTCCTCGCGGCCGATGCTCCGAGGCCAGGGCAGGAGAGCGCCCGGATCGACCCGCGATAGCGTTCGATGACGGCCGGCGTCTCGTCGTCCGAGCCGTCGTCGATGACCAGCACCTCGTCGACCGGCCGGGTCTGCAGGAGAACGCTCTCCAGCGCTGCCGCCAGGTAGGCCCCGGCGTTGCGGACCGGGATGACCACACTGACGCGAGCGCCACTCACGGCCCGAAGCTTACGTTGGCGGGGTTAGAATGGCAATCGCCCCCCCAGCCCCAAGCCTCAAGCCCCTCCATGCGCCTGCTCCTGGCCCTCCACGAACTGCCGCCCGGCCTCCAAGGCGGCGTCCAGACGCACGTCCTGGACGTGGCGAGGGAGTTGTCGCGTCGCGGGCATGAGATCCGGCTGGTAGCGGGGACCTCCCACCGCGACGGCGACGGTTCCGTCGAGCACGGCCGGCGCGATGGCCTTCCTCTGACCACGCTCGCGCTGTCGGCCCGGCCTCCCGGGTGGCGCCGCTTTCTGAGCACCCTCGCCGACCCCGCTCTGGAGAGGCGCTTCATGACGGTCGTGCGAGACTTCCGCCCCGACCTGATCCATATCCATCACTTCATGTACCTGTCGCTCGGGCTGGTCCAGCGACTCAACAGCCTGGGCCGGCCGTGGGTCGCGACCGCCCACGATCACTGGCTGCTCTGTCACAGGCTCTACCTGCTCGACGGCAAGGGAAGGGCCTGTCCCGGTCCGGGAGCGGGCTGGCGCTGCGGGCCCTGCAACCGCGGGGACGGGGCCGCGGGCTGGCTCGCGGCGGGGGCCTTCGCCTACCGCCGGTTCTGCGCGCGCTGGGTGACTCGCCGGCTGCCCCTGCTCCTGACCCCATCGCGCTATCTGGCCGAGTTCCATCAGCGGCACGGGGTCGCGCGGGTGCGGGTTCTGCCGTCGGGCGTCGAGGCACCGGGTGCGCGTCGCGCGCCGCGCGGGAAGGGCCCGGTGCGGTTCGCCTTCGCGGGGGCGCTGCGGCCGCACAAGGGAGCGCACCTCGCCGTGGAGGCGTTTCGACGTCTCGAGCCGGGCCTGGCCGAGCTGACGCTCTTCGGCGATCTCGCCACCGAGCCCGGCTACGGGGAGTTGCTCCGGCAGGCGGCACAGTCCGCTGGCGCTCGACTCGTCCCGCCCTTCTCGAGGGCCGACCTCGACCGCGTGCTCTGCGAACAGGATTGCTTCATCATGCCGTCGCTGGCCGCGGAGAACGCTCCGCTGCTCGCGCGCGAGTGCCTCGCCAGGGGCGTGCCGGTGCTGGCCTCCCGGGTCGGCGGTCTGCCGGAGGCTGCGCCGGAAGGTAGGGGCCTGCGCACCTTTGCTCCCGGAGAGACCGGTGAGCTGGCCGGTCTGATGCGTCACCTGGCGGAAGCTCCGGACGTGCTGGAGTCGCTTGCCGCGGCCTGCGAGCCGCCTCCGACTCTCTCGGCGCACGTCGACGGCCTGCTGCGTGCTTACGAAGAGCTGGGTTGCCGTGGTTGAGCGGCCGGCGCGGGCCGATTCGGTGGCGCTGGCCATCCCCTGCTTCAACGGCGCGGAGACGCTCGGGGCGGTCCTGGCGGCGGTCGCCCGGCTGGACCCGGCACCCTCCGAGGTGCTGATCGTGGACGACGGCAGCACCGACGAGACCCGCTCGCTGGCCTCGGCGGCCGGTGTCCGGGTCGTCGCCCACGGCTGCAACCGCGGGCTCGGCGCGGGGCGCAACACGGCCCTGCGGGAGACCCGGGCGCCGTACCTGCTGTTCCTCGACGATGACTGCGAACCCTGTCCCGATCTGCTTTCCGTCGTGCTCCCAGCGCTGGCGGCCGAGGATGTCGGAGGAGTCGGAGGATGCGAGGGGTCCATAGGCGAGGGGGCCTCCGGATGGGACCTCTGGCGCGCTGCGTTCCGGCCCCAGACGCATGGCCTCGAGCCGTTGGACGAGGTCTGGATGCTGCCGGGCCTGTGCTGCGCCTACCGGCGGCTGCGCTACAGGCCGGCGGCCCGGGTGACCCATCTGCGCCGGGACGGGTTCACGAGCTTGCTGGGACTCTGCTATCGCTACAATTTCTGGGGGGCGATGGCGCTGCGGCGCAACGGGGCGGGGGCGGCCCACCTGCTCCGGGGGCAGTTCCGGTGGACGGTGGTCAGCGTGGGCAGCAGTCTGAAGCGTCTGCGTTCTCCGCTTCTGGCCGGCGCCTCGGTGTTCCTGGGGCTGGCCGGCCTGGCGGGTACGTTCGCGGGGATCGTCGCGCCGAAGGGGTAGCGGACGCGGGGTCTGGTTTTCGGGGGCGCCGCCCCCGAACCCCCGCTGGAGCTTCGCTCCAGACCTCACCAGGAGTGAAGTTCACCCCCCGATGTCTGGTGGGGGTTCTGCCTGCGTTCGCAGCTGCGAGTCCACGAGAGTGCCGATCAGCCCTCGATTTCTCTTCTCATCGCCGGGTCCAGGGGCCGGCTCGGCTCCTGGCGGGGGTCTGGGGGCAGCGCCCCCAGCTGGGCCCTTCCTCCACTCTCACCCATTTCTGAAGCTGCCGAGCGACTCGGCGATCCGGTGCAGCTCCACCGGTCTGAGGAAGGTGTGAAACGGCAGGGCCAGCGTCGAGCTGTGCAGTCCCGCGGAGACCGGCGGAGCGGCGGGGGCGACGAGCGGAGCGAAGGCCCGCGTCAGATGCAGGGCATAGGCGCCCGGGACGGCCTCGATCGCATCTCTGCCCAGGTGATCGAGCAGGGCGGACCGATCGACGTCCTGGGCCAGGCGTACGACGAATGATTGCCACCCATGCGAACCGCCGGCCGGCTCCTCGGGCAGCTCGAGCCAGGTGAGACCGCGAAGCTCCGCGCGCATGGCGGCCGCCAGCTCGCGCCGCAGCTCGAGCTGCGCATTGAGGTGTTTCATCTGGGCGAGTCCGACCGCGGCGTGCAGATCGCTCAAGCGAAAGTTGAAGGCGGGCAGCTCGAACTCCGTCTCGGCGGGCGTGCGACGGATGCCATGGTTTCGAAGGAGCCGGACCTTGGCGACCAGCTCTTCGTCGTCGGAGACCACCGCGCCGCCCTCGCCGGTGGTGACGACTTTGCGCGGGTGAAAACTGAAGCAGCCCAGGTGGCCGGCGGCGCCGCACGGGCGGCCGTCGAGACGGGCGCCGAGAGCGCAGGCGGCGTCCTCGATCACCTTCAGCCCATGGGCCCGTGCGAACTCGAGGATCGGCGGCATCGGCGCCGGCAGTCCGAACAGGTGCACCGGCATCACGGCGCGGGTTCGCGGGGTGAGCGCCGACTCCAGCTTGGCTGTGTCCAGGTTGAAGCTCAGCGGATCGACGTCGCAGACGACGGGACGGGCCCCGGCGGCGACCACCGCTCCCGCGGTCGCGGGGAAGGTGAAGCCGGGCAGGATCACCTCGTCGCCCGGGCCGATCCCGGCGGCGCGCAGTGCCAGGAAGAGCGCCGCCGTTCCCGAGCTGACGGCGACGGCGAAGCGGGCCCCGGCCGCCGCTGCGACCGAGCGCTCGAACGCTTCGATCCGCGGGCCGCCCGTGAGGAAGCCGTCGCGCAGCACGAGGCGAAGGGCGCTGGCCTCGTCGCGGCCCAGCGCGGGCCGAGCCAACCGGATTCGTTTGCCGAGAGGGTGCATGACGCCCATGTTAGCGCGGCGGCGGGAGGGTGGCTCGGAGAGTTGACTGGGAGGCCCTGCCGGGGGCGCCGTCCCCAGCCCCCCGCCAGGGTGGGAGCCTGGCCCTGGACCCGGAGTGCATGTCATGCGGGGGACACCAGTGTTGTACTCCAGTTTGCCTCGCGGGAGCGTTGCTCCCGAACCCT
>CAZSVK010000220.1:0-9824 GCA_964610245.1 uncultured bacterium | reverse complement strand
AACCCCCAACCCCCAACCCCTATCTCTTACTCTCCAGCACCTCCGCGATCGACTGCAACAACACGTCGATCGGCAGCGGGCGCGAGAGCGACAGGTCGGCGCTGGTCGCCTCCGAATAGGGGACGTCGCCGGTGAGGATGGTGCGGACGGTGGGGTCGAGCTTGCGCAGCTCCTGCAGCAACGTCTCGCCGCGCATCTCGCGCAGGTCGTGCTCGGTGACGATGAGGTCGAAGCGGCCGGCCTCGAAGCGACCCAGCGCATCGCGCGAGCCCAGGGCCGTCTCGACGGTGTAGTGCTCGGAGGCCAGCACGTCTTCCAGCACGTCGAGTCGCGCCTGGTCCTCGTCGACCAGCAGGACGCGCCCTCGCGTCGGTTCGCGCACCAGTTCGCGCGCGCTGGCCAGCGGCAGCGTCACCGTGAAGCTGGAGCCCTTGCCCTCGGCGCTCTTGCAGGTGATCTGGCCGCGGTGGCGGACGATGATGCCGTAGGACTCGGAGAGGCCCAGCCCGGTTCCGGCCATGCCCTTCGTGGTGAAGAAGGGGTCGAAGATCCGCTTCTGCACCTCTTCCGACATCCCGCAGCCGTTGTCCCTCACTGTCACGCGAACCTTGCCCTTCTCGGCGTGCGCCGTGAGTTCCAGGTCGCCTCCGAGCGGCATCGCGTCGAGCGCGTTCAGCACCAGATTGATCAGCACCTCGCGCAGCTCCGAAGGCGCGCCGCAGACCGGCGGCAGCTCATCGTCGAGCGAGCTGGTCATGTTGTAGGTGATGCCCCTGGCCTGGGCCTGCTCCTTCCAGCGGGATTGGGTGAAGGCCAGCACGTCGCCGATCAACTCCGAGACCTGCACCTCGACGAATGGCTGCCCCACGTCCTTCTTCCGGGCGAAGTCGCGGATGCGCTTCACCGTAGCGGTGCCGTCGAGCGAGGCACGCTCGATGAGCCGCAGGCCCGCCTGGATCTTGACCGGGTCGGTGGTGCGGAGCAGGAGCTGGGCCCGTCCGAGGATCGAGCCCAGGATGTTGTTGAAGTTGTGGGCCACACCGCCGGCCATCGTGCCGAGCGCCGAGAGGCGCCGCGACTGCTCGATCTGCTCCATCAGGGCCTTGCCGTCGGTCAGGTCGCGGCAGACGGCGACGTAGCCCTCGACGAGGCCGTTGCCGGTCGTCAGCGCGCTGATGCTGGTGCCCAGCGGGACCGCGTCGCCCCGGAAATCCTGCACCTGGATCTCGTACTGGCGGTAGGAGCGGGTGAGCACCGGCCGGGCCGAGCGGATGCGGTTGATGAGCAGCAGAAGCTCGGAGAGGCCCTCCAGGTCGAGCAGAAGCTTGCCCAGGATCTCCTCCCGGTGGATCTTCAGGATCCGCGCGGCCTCCAGGTTGACGTAGGCCAGGCGCGAGGTCACCTCGACCACGATGACGCCGCTGGTGAGGCTGTCGAGGATGTCTGACGCGTGTCGAAGGATGTCCATTGAAGGTCTCGGAGTGCCCGGGCAATCGGCGGTCTTGAGCCCTGGCGTCGCTACTGCTACTCTTTCATGCCATCCGGGGGCCGAACATGTCCAACGATTCCACCGAATACTCGCAGAAGGTCGATCGCGCCGAACTGGAGCGCATCGAGAGCCGCCTGCTCAAGGATCCCCAGAACCTCGAACTGATGGACTGGGTGGCGTTCATGTTCTACTCGAACGGTGTCCCTGACAAGGCCATCGAGTACTACCGGCGCCTGGCGGCCGCTCGCCCCCGTAACGCCAGCTACCAGTACTTCCTGGGAAACCTCCATCAGCAACAGGGAGAACTCAAGCCGGCCCGGGAGTGCTGGAACCAGGTGGTGAGCCTGGATCTGGAGGGCGAGTACGCCGCCCGGGCCCGTCGGAAGCTCGCCTCGCTCCCCGAGGAATCTTAGCCCAGAGCGACGGGCAAGTCAAAAGCGGAGCGCGTTCGTTGCCTTCTGCAGAACCCATCCGCGTTCACCTGGTCGTCTCGCGCCTGCAGCGTGGAGGCCTCGAACAGGTGCTGTTCGAGGTCGCTCGCGGCCTCGCTCCGCGCGGATTCGAGTTTCGCGTCCTGGCGCTGACCGGGCCGGGAGAGCGGGACCGGGAGTTCCTCGAAGCCGGCATCGCTGTCGAGATCCTCGAGGGACGGGC
The DNA here is from genome assembly GCA_964610245.1 of uncultured bacterium. Classification (GTDB taxonomy): domain Bacteria; phylum Muiribacteriota; class UBA6191; order JACPRK01; family JACPRK01; genus CAZSVK01. The sequence goes on along the minus strand of CAZSVK010000220.1, from coordinate 7,681 downwards.
CTCTGCCGGTCCGGCCGCTCTGCCCGCGAACCTGGCGTGCTTCGCGGCGCTCCTCCGCTCGGTCCGGGCCTGGCGGCCCCACATCCTCCAGTCCCATCATTTCTTCAGCGGCGTGCTGGGTCGCGCGGCGGGGCTGCTCTGTCGAGTGCCCTCTCTACTCCAGGCCGAGCACAACTTCTACGGATGGAAGGGCCCGGTTGCCCGCGTGGCGGATCGCGCCCTGGCTCGAGTCACCGATCGGTTCGTCGTGCCGTCCGGGGCGGTGGCCCTCCACGTGGCTCGCACCCATGGCGCGGCGGCCGGCGACGTCGCGGTCGTGCCCAACGGCATGAATCCGCCTGCAACGTTGTCCCGGACCGAAGCCCGGCTGCGGCTCGGTCTGCCGCCCGACGGGCCAATCGTGGGCTTTGTCGGCCGCCTCGCCTCGACGAAGCGGCCGGCCCTGTTCCTGGAGATGGCCGCGGAGTTGGCCGGGCCTCCTGGCGGACCGCCCGCGCCCTGCTGCGTGATGCTCGGTGACGGTCCTCTGCGCGCCGATTGCGAGCGCCTGGTGACCCGACTGGGCCTGGGCAACCAGGTGCGCTTGCAGGGCTCCGTCCCCGGCGCCGGCGCCCTTGTGACCGCCTTCGACGTGCTGGTGGCCTGTTCGAGCGAGGAGGGGTTCGGGCTGGCCGTCGCCGAGGCGGTGCTGGCCCGCGTCCCGGTGGTGGCGGTGGATCTGCCGGCCTTCCGCGAGGTCCTGACGACCCGCACCGCGGACGAATTCGTCGGGCCCGCCGAGGCAGGGGCCATCGCTCGCGCGGTGAACTCGGTCCTGTCAGACCCCGCGCGGGCGGCAGCGGCCGCGGAGCGCGAGCGGGTGGCGTTGCTGCCGGCCCTCTCGCTGGCGCGAATGCTCGACCGCTACGAGGCGCTCTACCGTGAGTTGGCCGCCGGCCGTCCGGCGGGAGGCGAGGCTCAGGGCTCGTCCTTGGGAGGGGCGCCCCAGGTGCGTTCGGCCACGACCGGCGTACCGTAGTAGTACGAGAACTGACGGGCCTTCTGGTAGGCCTCGACTGCCTTGTCCCGCTTCTCTCGCGCGATTCCCAGTTCGGGCTTCAGTTGCACGACCTCTTCGTACCGCTCGGCGGCAGCCTTGAAGTCGTGGAGGCGCATGTAGCAGTCGGCCTGGTTGTAGATGGCCCGCGGGTAGAGTTCCCCGACCTGAGAGGGTTCCTTGACCTCCATCAGATCGAGGGACCGCTGGTAGGGCTCGATCGCCTTCTCGGGATACTCGTAGCGCTGACAAGCCCGGGCGAGGTTGTACTGGACCACGTCGTCGTTCGGACGTGCCTTGGCCGCGGCCTCGTAGGCGGCCATCGCGGCGGCCGGCTGATTGAGATTGTCGTAGCAGTTACCCAGGTTGTTCCGGGCCAGTCCGGCGTCGACGTATCTCCAGGCGCGGTCGACCTCGAGTGCCTTCTTGAAGCTGTCGGCAGCCTCCTGGTAGCCGCCCTGCTTGAACTGGCAGAGGCCGATCGAGAACAGGGCGTAGGACTGCTTGGGATTCTGGGCGAGCAGTTGCTGGCAGACCGCGATCGCCTCGGCGTAGTTGCCGCGCTCCTTGTAGATGTCGCCCAGTTCGTGATAGGGGAGTGTAAACGCCGGCTTTGCCACGATGCAGCGCCGGTTCAAGTCGATGGCGGCGTCGAGGTTGCCGCGTGAACGCTGGATTTGAGCCATCCCGTGCAGCGCCTCGGCCATCTTGGGATCCTTGGCGGCGGCCTGTTCGAAGCTGGCCTGGGCCTCGTCGGGGCGTCCCTCCAGCCGCTGCACCTGGCCCAGGTAGTAATGGCCGAGCGCCTGGCCGGGGCCGTCAGTCTCGGCGACCTTGCGGAGCACCGTCTCGGCGCCCGAGAGATCCTGCGCCATCAGGAGCGCCACGCCGCGGTCCAGGTCCTTCTGGGCCTTCACCGCCTGCTCGAAGAGCTGTTCCTTGACCTGCGCGGGGTCCAGGCTCAGGCTCGCGGAGGCCAGCTCGATCGCTCCCTGCAGATCGCCGACCCTCATCTCCCGTTCGACGAACGAACGCATCAGGTCTGGGCTGAGCGTCTCGGCCACCGCGGGTGGCTGGGGCTGCCCGGTCGTCCCGGCGGTCGTCACCGGCGGATTCTCGACGGAGAGCGGGTGGCCCGTCGGCCCGCCGGTCTCGCCGCCCTGGAGCCGCCGGACCTCGTCGATGAGGGCAGGCGAGGGGGTCTCTGCGACCTTCGACTCGAGCAGGAACTTGACGCGGATTGCCTTGTTGGGGACGTCGATGATGACCTCGGAGCGCATCGCTACCAGCACGATGAAGACGACCATCATCACCCGGAAGAGCCGGAGCTTGAACAAGGCGGCCTTGTCCGGCGCCCGGATCTCGGCCAGCTCCTGCTCTTCCGCGAGCTTCTTGCGCTTCTCGTGCTTCTCGCGCTCGCGGGACCGAACGGTATCCTTGCGGACCGAGCGCAGCTGCTGCAGCACGTCCAGTTCGTCGACCTGCTCGCGCTCCTCTTCCCGGGCGGTGGCAGGCTTCTCGCTGGCCTCGTCCTGGATCGCCCGCAGCTCCTCCTCGCTCAGGTCGCCGCCGGCCATCATCTGGGCCATCATCTTGGCGGTGGAGTCGGCGTCGCCCTCGGCCTCTTCCGGCGCCTGCCCGGCAAGCTCGGGTGACGGCTCGACAGCCTGGGCCTCCGGCACGTACGGCTGGGCCTCGGAGGAGGTCTCGTCGAAGAGGGGGACGGCGAGTCGCTCCTCCGGGCTGGCCAGCACGGGTCCCTCGGATTCGGGGCTCGCGGGCGGTTCGAAGGAGTAGGCCGGCTCGGCCGCATCGTCGGGCGACGCCTCCTGCGGTGCGCCGGAGTCGAGGACCGACAGGTCGAACGACTCCCGGGCGGGCTGGGTCTGCGCTGAGGGGGCGGTCTCTTCACCGGCTGGGGCGCCCAGCAGATCTTCCGCGAACACCGCTTCTTCCGGGGGGAGCGCTCCGGCCGGCCGAATCTCCGCGGGGTCGTCCACGCGGCTGGCCGCAAGAATCGCCTCGTCGCTCATCGAGGGCGGCGGCAGCTCGAGCTGGTCGGCGGGCGCGGGCGGGGCCGCCTCCGTGGAGATCTCGAGAATCCCGGCCAGTTCCGTCAGGTCGATGCTGTCGACCAGCATCTGGACCTGGGCCATCGGCGTTGCCGCCTCGAGCGTCTCGGTGTCCAGCCCGAACACCGTGCCGAGGCCGAGCAGATTGTCGCTGCTCTCGTTCTGGAGACGCTCGGTGACCAGGCGTCGCAGCTCTTCTTTGCTGATCGTCATCGGATTTGCTTCCTCCCCGTCACCCGCGCCGGGCGCTCACTCCCACGGAAATCTTCTGCCCGCCATCAGCGGCAAGGCCGGGTCTGCCCTGACGCGAGCTTCGGCCCTGGCAAGCCGGGCGGAGAGTTCCCGCTGCCTGCAGACGACGAAGCTCAATAGCAGAAAGAGGACGGAGACTGTCTCCAGGCTCAATTCGCGTCACCATGCCTTCCGGAAGCCGCATCTTCCCGGGGTCCTTCTCTCGTGAAGTTCTGCAACTAGAGCACCGTATCGATCTCGAGCGTGCTGCCCGCGTCCCCCGTTACCCTCCCCTGCGTGACCCTGGGCCGCTTGGACCCCGACGAATCTCGTTTCACCACGCCCAGCCCCCGGGCGACCCAGAAGACGCCCTGTGGCAGCCACTCCGGGTCCTCGGTCTCGTCCCTGTCGAAGAACCGATCGGTGCGGATCTTGACCGCCTCGACCTCGCGGCTGGCGACAGTCATCGGCGCGAGCGACTCGACCACGCCGCGCCGGTTCTTGGCGATCTCCCAGGTGACTCCCGGGGTCAGGTCGCCGGGCGGCAGAAACAACACCGGCGAGCGCGCCGATTCATACTCCAGCACCCGGATGCCCTCGGTGGTCGGCGTCATCACCCGGCTGTCCTGCTGGACGCCGTCGACCTCCTGCAGGATCCGGTAGCCCTCGCCTTCCCTGCGCACGACCGTTTCGACCACGCGCTGGTGGCGGACCTCCGCCGTGCGGCGGTTGGTGACGGTGCTGCGATACTCCCACCGGTCGCCCAGTTGCAGCGGGTGATAGCTCGTCTCCTCCGCGAGGGCCTCGGCGGGCTGGGCGGGCTGCTCCGTCCCCTGGGGGGCGGGATGCTTGCTCCACGCCAGGAACGCGGTGACCAGAACCAGCAGCACCACGCCGACGCTCTGGAGCCAGCGCATCGTGACCTCGCCGGTGCGGCGGATGGCCCTTCCAGGCAAGTTCTCTTGCACGTCTTGTGGTTTATCGCGGGGCCGGGGGGATGTCAACGCCGTCTCCGGCACGACGTACACCTCCGCGGAGGATCGGCCGATAAGGAAAGAGGCGGACTCGAGGGACTCGGCGTCCGGATCCACCTGCACCATGCGAAAGCTCGGCCTCTGGCTGATAATCAATCTACTTCTGGTCGTCTGGCAGGGCCATGCGGCCTCCCCGGCCGTCGAAGAGACTCCGGGCGAGCGGAAGGTCCGGGCAGCGATACGGGCTGACCTCGGTCCGGAACTGGCCGTGAAACGCATCGAGGTGCGCGAGCGGCCCAAGGGCGTCTACCGGGTCGACCTCGAGGCCGACATCCGCGGCTATCCCGAGCCCAGCCGGAAGCAGATCCGCGCCCTCGTGAAACAACTCGTGGGGCAAACACTCTCCGGTCTCGGGTTCGAGCTGGACCCCGACAGCCGGATGACTTTCATCGGAAGCGCCGCCGAGGTCTCGGAGGTGCGCGGAGAGCGCCCGCTGACGGTGGTCCTGTTCATGCCCGAGTCGGCGCAGCCCAGGACCGTGCGGCTATCACCCCGGTCGGTGCGCGCGATGGGCAAGAACGACCTCGGACCCGCCGGCACCGATCTGGCCGCTGCCCTCGGCGTGTCCGACAAGTCCATGGAGATCCTGGTCAACACGCGTCAGGTCTACCTGCGCTGGCGCAATCTGGTGCGCGCCGCCGCCGAGAACAGCTCGGCCGATGGCCCCATCGTCGTCTATGCCCGGTGGTGGGGTAACCCGCCTCCGCCGATGGTTCCGCCCAGGTTCGCCAAGGAGCGCAAGGAGCTGCTGAAGCCCTGGTGGGTCGAGGTGCGCGCCTGGCAGGTCGAGATGGATGCCCGCGTCTCGTCGGGCGCCACGGGCGCGGCTGCCGCGCGGGCCCGGACCAACGGCCGTTTCGCGCCCGAGATCCTGGTGGGAGCCGGCGATTTCTGGCTCTCGTACCTGAGCTTCAGCCACGACTCTCACGCCGACCGGGCGTTCGCTTTCGCCAGCAACACTCCCAACTTCCCGGCAGCCTCCTCGATCAGCTTCGAGCTGCAACGGTTCGAGCTGGCCATGCGCCACGTCTGGTACCAGCACGACGAGAACCGTCTGTACGCGATGACCGGGTTGCAGCTCTACCTGCCCGAGGCGCGCATCGACTCCGGGACGGTCCCGCAGACGCTCGGCAAGCTGACCGGCACCGCGTTCGGACCGGTCATCGGGCTCATGGGGGATCTCCGGCTCTCCAAGCACATGGCGCTGACCGGCGCCGTCAAGCTGCAGCTGGCCTATGGAGGCAACGCCTCCGTCGCGGGCCCCGAGTTCGATCTGGCCCTGGCCTACCGGATGCCGGGCGGCTTCGAAGGCCGGCCGTCGCGGCTCTCGCTGGGCTGGCGCGGGACCGACCTCGAGGTTCGGCGCGGCGACGGCAACGAATCGCCGAGGGCCGGCGCGGTCGACCCGACCTACAGCGGCGTCTACCTCGACTGGACGACGAGTTTCTAGTTCGACTGCAGCAAGATGGCGTCGTCGGTGGGCTCCGCCGCGAAGCGAAGACTACCGCCCAGGGACTGCAGCTCGAGGTGCGGGCCGATCGGAGCATCTACCACGCCTGCAAGGAAGGCAAGAGGGTCGAGAACGACGTCGAGAGCACCATGGAGATGATCTTGAAGCGCGTCATCGATAACCAGCCGCAATCCATCATCACCCGTATGGCGATGGATATGCAGATGGAGTTGCAGTACTGAGGCGCTGAGGCCTCGGACTTCAGACCTCAGACTCCAGGCTTCAGGAAAGACGCGCAGAGGGACATAACGATGACGTGGAGGCCGCCCGGCGACGGGCGGCTTCGGTGTTACCGGCGGTACGTGTACTCGGCGGGTCAGAAGTGGAAGTTCGCGGGCGACCAGGGCAGGCCTCGGGCTTTCGCCTCCAGCTCGTTGTAGCGAACGAACCACGACGCGTCGATGCCCAGGACTTCCCGAGCCTCGCGGAAGACCTCGTACGAGAGCCATCGCGTGACACCGGGACGGTACTCGATTTGGCTGACGCTGCTGAGCAGATACAGGAAGACACCGCCTCGTTCGTCTTGGCAGATGTCCGAGCCGCGGATGCTCAGGAGCCTCTCTTCTCCGTAGGTTGTTACCAACTCGGGTCCGAGGTACACGACCCATCCGGCGAGATCGACCAGCCGGTGTTCCACGAGGGCCCGAAGCGGAAGCCGGCGGCACTGGATGATGAAGTGGAGTTCCTCGGCAGTCAGCCTTGCGGCTGCCTCGGGCTCGAGGCCGGAGGCCAGCTTGAGATCGCTCGCACGCTCGTGTTCGTCTCCACGAAAGGGGGACCCGCTTGGATAGTGCTCTCGCTCGCCGCGAACAGGTCTCAATACCTCGTGGTAGGAGAGGCAGCCCCCCGATCCCGTGTTCCAGTTGTTCATCCAGATCATCGGTCGGGCCATCCGGACAAATCGACGCATGAGTTCCTCATAGGCTAGGTGCCAGCCCTTGTGGGCCCTGAAGAGCCAGAAGGGACTCATGCTCATGCCGTGCACCTGAAACCGCTGCGATGATTCCGTGGTTACCCAGGTGCTCTCGTACATGAAGTGATCCAGCACTGCCGCACCGTCAAACGTTATCGGTGGCGACAGCAACTCCTTCATCAGAGGGAGCTGAGCGACTGTGTCTGAAAGCCTCGTAATGGCGATCGTGTAGTAGAATTGTGACACGATTAACCTCTCGCACGCTGTCTCAACGCACTGACCCGAACATCGGTCCCGGGATGAGCTCGTAGCCTGTGTCTCGAATTGCCTCTTCTACCCCTTCGGCAAACGACGCCCCTGTCCGGTGAACGAGAATTCTTCTATGCCGGGAGAACTCACTCGAACTCAACAGGTCTCGTAGTCTCTCGAATTGCTCGATATCACGGGAGATGAAACCAGGCTGAATCTTGATCTCCACGACCGTGTTTCGGAGGATCAAGTCGATGTCAGACGCCGAAGTACTGTTTGCGATTGCGCGCCCGATCTCGACGGCCTGTCCTGGGAATTGTCTGACCGCAACCACCGCGACGTAGGCATGCCCCGGGTTGTTCTGCTTCGCCAGTTCGCTCAGGTAGTTCACTGACCCGGGCAGTTCGGCAAAGCTAAGTCCCTCCATTGCTGTCGGCGCGTGTAGGGCGGAAAGCAACTCGTCGACGATGCCCTCGGTGCGATAAGCGAACCGCTTGCAGATGTCTCGTGCGACTGCGATGCCGCCGAGGTCTCCGACGGCGGTTACCAGATCGGGATGAGCGACTATGGTTGCGAGGCCTTCCAGCGCATCGTCGCTCAACCCCTTGGCGCTCGCCTCGACGATGCGCTCGACGC
>CAZSVK010000219.1:0-9870 GCA_964610245.1 uncultured bacterium | reverse complement strand
CGTAGATGCCCCGCTGACGGAACGCGTCGATGAGGGCGGCGCGCTGGCCGACGTCGTCGACCGGAACCAGCTCGGAATCGGCGGTCACCAGCGCCCTGAGATAATCGCCGAACGTCACGTCGACCGGCGGCAGGTAGTCGAACGCCCGGATGCACATGCCGAGAATCGACTGAGCCGTACGCACCGCCTCGGAGGCGACCCGGTTGACGAGATCGGGGTGGAGATCGCCGTGCGGCAGTTCGCCCGTTCCGCCGGTGGCGATGCGGACGAGGTCCCGGATGCGTTTCTGGTAGACCGCGAAGAAGGCGTCGAACACCGCCGCGACCAGGATCGATCCCCTGGTGTGCGGCTCGGTAACGGTCTCGTAGAGCTTGCGGTCGGGCTTGTCGAGGGCCGAGCGCAGCGCCTTGCCCGTGCCGGTCGCGTGGCCGAACTGGCGCGCCAGCTCCGCCAGCAGCGTGGGCTGGCGCAAGTCGGTGCGTGTCTTGAGGATCTCGTCGCGGAGCGTCGCCCCGTACGTGAAGTGCTGGAACAGGGCGACGATGTCCGAGAACCCCTCGTGGAAGGCCAGGACGTCCTGGTTGGTCGGTTCCAGGAAGAGCGGCCGCAGGCTGTCCACCAGCGCGTGCGTCAGTTCGTGCGCGATGACGTCGTGGGAGAGGCAGGTGTAAACGCACTGACCGGGTAGATTGAGTCCTGGATTGCTGCGGTCGGCGGGGAAGTACCCGAACAGCACCGCTCCCAGGCTGTGGTCGAAGAACGCGTTGGCGCCTTCGAAGGCATGCGGAAAGATGGTCAGGCGCCGGCGCCCCCGGAACTGGAACGTCCGGCCGAGGGCTCGCTCGAAGTTCTCGATGACCTTCATGCCCACGGCATAGACCATCTGCTGGTGAAAACGAGGATCCGCCTCGGAGGGGTCGAGCCCGCCCTGCATCAGCACTCGCGGGTCGTTGAGATCCACCGGCTCGTAATAGCACTTGCGCCGGTGGTCGTAGTCCACCACTCGCAGCCGCGTGCCGACGGGGCCGGGCTGCAGCGGCTCGTTGGCGATGTCGATGGTGATGCGGCCGCCCGAGCCGCGCCCCAGCATCGGATCGAATGAGAAGATCTTCAGCGGCCGGCGAGTCGGTTCTTTCACTTCGTGCCGGGTCTGCATCTGGGAACCTCCCTGGGAGCCTCGAACCGGGCTCGAGACACCCACTGCGCGGCCTGTCTCCCGGCAGCGCTCGCCCCGCGGAGCTCGTCTGTCCGAGCCGGCCTGCCGCCAGGCCTGCCGCCCCATCTCCGGGACGGCCACCTCCCTTCAGTATAGCCGTCCAATCGGGATCGTGACAGCCCCGAACTGGCGCAGGCCCCGCGGTCACCGCATCGGCAGACGCACCGTGAAGGTCGTGCCCTTGCCCAGTTCGCTGGCCACGCCGATCGTGCCGCCGTGCGCCTCGACCGCCATCTTGCAGAAGGTGAGCCCCAGGCCGGTCGACATCTTGCGGCCCGACTTGCGGGTCGCGACCTGTGCGAACTTGTCGAAGATGCGGTCGAACTCCCCCTCCGGGATGCCCTCGCCCGTGTCCGCCACCTCCAGCAGGCACTCGTTCGCCGCCCGGTCGGAGCTGGCTGTCAGCCGGATCGAGCCCCCGGCGGGCGTGAACTTGAGAGCGTTCCCGAGCAGGTTGACCAGGACACGACGCAGCTTGCCGGGGTCGCCCCGGAGTGGCGCCAGCCCGGGCTCGACCTCGACCGACAGCTCCAGGCGCTGCCGGCGGGCCGCCGCCGAGACCTCGCCCACCGCTCCGGCCAGCAGCTCGGGAACCGCGAGTTCCTCTCGCAACAGCTCGATCGCCTGCCCTTCCATCTTGCTGACGTCCAGAACATCGCCGATCATCTGGAGCAGCCGCTTCGAGTTCTCCACTCCCAGAGAGAGCACCTCGTCCTGCAGGGGCGAGAGGTTCCCCTTGCCCAGGACCATCTCCATCCCGGCCATCACCGAGGCGAGCGGCGAACGCAGGTCGTGGACGATCATGTGGGTCAGGTCGTCCCTGAGCTTCTCCAGCTCCTGCAGCCGCTCGAAGTTCGTCTGGAGCTGCTCGTAGAGTGCCAGCTCGCGATCCCGGTACCGTTTCTGCTCGAGCGAGGCCCCGACCCTGGCGGCGAGCAGCACGGGGTTGCAGGGCTTCGGCAGGTGATCGGTCGCCCCCATCTCGATGCACCGTACCGCGTCCTCCAGCTCGTCCATCGCCGAGACGACGATCACCGGGAGGCGGCGCAAGGCCTCGTCCTGCTGCATCCGCTCCAGCACCTCGAAACCGTTCATCCCGGGCATCAACAGGTCGAGCAGCACCAGATCGTACGGCTCGGCCGCGAGCATGGCCAGCGCCTGCCGGCCGTCGCCGGCGAGCCGGGTCTCGCAGCCCATCTTCCTCAGGCGGCGCGCCAGGATCTCCTGGTTCATCGGGTCGTCGTCGACGATCAGGAGCCGCCCGGCCGTGGTCGGCCGGCTGCGTTCCGGCCCGGTCATGGCTCAGTCGGTCCGTCCACCGCGTCCACGAGAAACACCTCGAGATTCCCCCGGCCCTTCAGCGAGACCGGCCCCCGGGAACGGCCGCGGCACCGCCTCGCGACCTGCTCCCAGGCGTCCTTGCCGACGCTGACCGTCCCCGGGACGCCCGAACTCTCGACGCGGGCCGCCACGTTGACCGTGTCGCCCCAGACGTCGAAGAGGTACTTCTTGCGCCCGATGACGCCGGCGATGACTGGACCCGAGTGGATTCCCACCCGGACCTGGCCGCCCTGCAGCACGGCCGGCGCCGCCGCGACCATCTCGAGACCGCCGCGGATGCAGGCCAGCACCGGGTCGGGGCTCGGGTCGAGCAAGCCGGCCGCGGCCATGAACGCATCGCCGATGGTCTTGATCTTCTGCAGGCCGTGCTGCTCCGAGATCTGCTCGAAGGCGACGTTCATCGCCTGGAGCACGCCGTGGATCTCTTCCGGCTCCCGGTTCTCGCACCACGGCGTGAAGCCGACGATGTCGCAGAAGAGGATCGCCACGTTCTCGCACCGTCTGGGCTTGACCTGGTGCGTGCTCTTCAGCTCGGGGATCACCACCTCCGGCAGGATGACCCGCAGCAGCTCCTCGGCCCGATCTCGCTCCAGCTCGATGCGCTGCAGGTACTCGACCTCGCGGGCCCGCCAGCGGCTGCGCTCCAGACCGGCCCCGATCCGGGCCCGCAACAGCACCGGGTCGAAGGGCTTCGGAAGGTAGTCGTCGGCGCCCATCTCGATGCAACGGATGACGGCGCTCATGTCGTCGAGGGCCGAGAGCATGACGACCGGGACGTCCCTCAGCGCGAGGTCGGCCTTCATCGCGTGCAGGACCTCGTCGCCGTCCATGTCCGGCATCATCAGGTCCAGGAGCACGATGTCGAACGACTCCCGGCGCAGCATCCGGAGCGCCTCGGTTCCGCTGCTCGCGACGCAGACCTGGTGGCCGTCCCTCCTCAGCCGGCGTGACAGAACGTCGCGGTTCATCTCGAGGTCGTCCACGACCAGGATACGGGCGCTGGCCCCGACCCCCTTCGCCACCGAGCCAGGAGGCGGGCCGGGCTCCGGTTCGCAGGCCTCCGCGCGAGCCGCGCCGGGTGCGGCCGGCGGCTCCGGTGCCAGCTCCGGCTCCGGTGCCGCCGCCGCCACCGCCGCCGCCACCACCGCCGGCGCCGGTGCCAGCAGAGGCGCCGGGCCGGAGGCCGTTGCCGACTGGTCGACCATCCGCTCGAGCCGCTCCAGCGCCAGCCGGATCTTCGCGAGATCGGCCAGCATCTCCGGCCGTCCGAGCGAGCCGGCCTCGGCCTCGAGCCAGGAGACCCGGCCTCGGACCGCGGCCATCTGTGGCCGCAGCGACTGCTGCAGCCGCCGCCCCACCAGTTCCGGTTCGGCCAGGTCTGCGGCGGCGCTGCTCGCCGACGGCAGCAGCTCGGCCAGCGTCGCCAGGAGCTGCTTGCCTCCCTCGAGCACGCCGCGCAGCTCCTGGGAGAAGCGTCCGGGCAGTTCCGCTGCCGCGTCCTCGAGCAGCATCTCGCTGTAGCCGATCACGCCGTTGAGCGGCGTCCTGAGATCGTGGCGGAGCCGGGAGAGCCATCCGTTCCGCGTGGGTTCGGCGCTGACCGGCTCGGCACGGTCGTCGCTCATGCCGGCTGCCTTCCGTCGAGCAGGGCCTGCATCTTGCCCAGCAGCCGGTCGAATTCGACGGGCTTGCTGTCGTAGTCGTCCGCCCCGGCTGCCAGCGCTTTCTCTCGGTCGCCGGACATCGCATGGGCCGTCAGCGCGATGATCGGGATGTGACGTGTTGCGTCATCGGCCTTGAGGCGCCGGATCGCTTCCCAGCCGTCGATCTCCGGGAGGCTGAGATCCATCAGGACCAGGTCCGGGCTGGACGACGCCGTCTTCGTGACGCCCTCGAGCCCGTCCACGGCCAGGAACACCTCGTAGCCGCGTCGCATCAGCCTTCGGGAGAGCATGTCCCGGTTCATCTAGTTGTCCTCGACCAGCAATATCCTGGGCATCGGTCTACTTCACCGCCTGTTTCTTTCGCCTGCAGCGCACGACCATGTCGCGCACCTCCCTCGCCAGCTCGTCCTGGCCGAAGGCACCCTTCTGCAGCACCTTCTGGACGTAGCCGGCGAGCCTGTTCCGATCGTCTTGGGTGATGTCCTTGGCCGTCACCACGATCACCGGAATCGCCTGCCATGCCTCTCTCTGACGCATCGAGCGGATGAAGTCGAAGCCGTCCATCTCGGGCATCATCAGATCCAGCAGGACCACCTCGGGCATCCGCTGCTCCATCCGCTCCAGCGCTTCCTTGCCGTTGCAGGCGACGTCGACCTCGAAGCCTTCCCGCTTGAGCATCCGGGACATCGACTCGCGAACGTCGGGGTCGTCGTCCACCGCCAGCACGGGCCTCAGCCGGTTCGCCTCGGAGTATCGCCGGACGGTGGTGATCAAGCGATCGCGTTCCACCGGCTTGGTCAGGTAGTCGGACGCCCCCAGGGTGAAGCCCAGCCCCTTGTGCTCGAGGAAGGTGAGCATCACCACGGGGATCGCGCTCGTCGACGCATCGCTCTTCAGCTCCCGCAACACGGTCCAGCCGTCGACCTCGGGCATCAGCACGTCGAGCGTGATGGCCACCGGCGTCAGCTCCCGGGCCAATCGCAGGCCATCGGTGCCGTTCATCGCCGACACCATCTTGAAGCCCGAACCCTCGAGCACGTTGCGCAGCACGTCGTGCAGCGTGGGATGGTCGTCGATCACGAGCACGAACTCGTCCCCCGCGGGGCTCGGGGTCGCGGCCTCGTCCGGTTGAGCGCCCGAGCCGGCCCTGGGGGCGGGCGCGGCCCCGGCGGCGGCGATGACGGTCGGGATGCGCATCTCGAAGCTGGTGCCCACGCCGGGCGCGCTCGTCACGGTGATGTCGCCGCCCATCATCGTCGCCACCTTGCGGCTGATGGCCAGTCCCAGGCCGGTGCCGCCGTACTTGCGAGTGGTCGAGGCGTCGGCCTGCTGGAAGGCCTGGAAGAGCTTCTCGGTCTGCTCGGGCGTCATCCCGATGCCGGTGTCGCTCACCCGCAGCTCCAGGAACTCGGTGCCGTCGACGGTCTCGCGCGTCGCCTCGAGCGTGATCAATCCGTTGTGCGTGAACTTGCAGGCGTTGGAGAGCAGGTTGAAGAGCACCTGCCTGAGCCTCGTGACGTCGCTTGTGAGGTCGCCCAGGTTCTCGGCGTGGTTCACCTGCAGCCGGTTGGAGTTCTTGGTCACCAGCGGCTGCACGGTCACCACGACGTCGTCGATCAGCTCGCTCAGGTCGAAGGACTCCAGGAACAGCTCCATCTTCCCGGCCTCGATCTTCGACAGGTCCAGCACGTCGTTGATCAGGGCGAGCAGGTGCTTTCCGGCCGCGAGGATCTTCTTCAGATCGGGAATGAAATCGGGCTGTCCCACGTCCTCGGCCATCTCCTGCAGCATCTCGCTGTAGCCGATGATGGCGTTCAGCGGGGTGCGCAGCTCGTGGCTCATGTTGGCCAGGAAGGCGCTCTTGAACCGGTTGGCGTCCTCGGCGGCCTTCATCGCCGCGAGGATCTCCTGCTCGGCGCGCTTGCGGGCCGCGATGTCGACTGCCGCGGAGAGGTATCCCGTCACCCGGCCTTCAACGTTGGTGATCCGCGTGACCGAGAGGCTCACCGGCAGCAGCGTGCCGTCCTTGCGCACGTACGTCCACTCGCGGTTCTGCGCCGAGCCGCTCCGGAACATCTCGGCCAGCAGCGAGCGGCCCTCGAGCTTGACGCCCAGCTCTCGCTGGAACTGCTCCAGCTCGCTCTCCGGGAAGAACGCCTCGACGCCCAGGTGGTCGACGACCTCCTCTGCCAGATAGCCGAGAAGACGCTCCGCGCCCGTGTTGAACAGGTGGATGCGGCCCTGGCCGTCGACCGCGACGATCGCCACGCTGGTGGCGGCGTCCAGCACCGCCTTGCGCTGGGAGTTCGCCTGGCGCACGGCGTCCAGCAGCGCCTCGGTCTTCTCGAACTCCTCGACCACCAGCTCGGCGTTCACGTCCGCCGCCTCGTGGGCCATGCGGATCTCGCCGCGCAGCAGCTCGTTCTCGGCTCGAAGGCGCTCCAGCTCGCTCGCCAGCTCGTTCACGACCGCCCCCGAGCCGCGGGAGCCACTTCCCGCGAGGTCGCCAGGCGCAGGCTCGCCTCGGCCGCCTCCCGCAGATTCTCCGGGCCGGCGGCCCCCTCGAGCCCCACGAGCCACATCGGAGGGCAACTCTCGCCCAGGACGGCCCGGGCCGCCGCAACCAGGTAGGCCAGGCCGTCGCCGTGGCCGTAGGCCGGCGTCTCCGGCCGGAACAGGGCGCCATCGTCCAGAACGACGAGCCCGCCTTCCGGGCGGAACCCCTCGACCTGGTCGACGAACACGACCCTCGAGGCGCCCTCGACCAGGCCCAGAAGCGAGAGACCCAGCAATCCGCCGTCCACCGCCTCGACCCCCGGAGGCAGCGCTTGACGCGTCAGGCGGTCGTACACCGCCGGCCCGGCCGCGTCCCGCGGCGACCATCGGTTGCCCACGCAGATGATGCGCGACGGGCGCTGCACCTCAGACCCTCACCTTCGCGTTCACGCGGCCGTTCCGGTGGACGTGGACGCAGCAGACCATGCAGGGGTCGAAGGAGCGCACCACGTGTCCCAGCTCCACCGGGTTGTCCGGGTCTCGCATCGGCGTCCCCACCAGCGCCTCCTCGATCGGCCCCCGCGTCCCGTTCGAATCCCTGGGCGAGCCGTTCCAGGAGGTCGGCGTGATGACCTGGTAGCCGCTGAGCTTGCCGTTCTCGACCGTGACCCAGTGGCCGAGGGCGCCTCGCGCGGCCATCACCATTCCGGCGCCCGAACCGTCGGGAATCTCGACGGGCCGCTGGTAGAACGGCCCGGGGTTCTTCACCATCTCCGAGAGCCAGGTCTCCAGCGCCGCCAGGAGCATCGCGGGCCGCGTCATCCGCGCCAGCTGCCGGAGCATCACGTTGGGCCCCCCGGCCCGGGTCAGCAGCTCCTCGAACAGCGGGTCGCCGGCCGTGACCCTCTCGGCCAGGGGGCCGGTCTCGGCGGGCAGCCCGTCGAAGCGGGGGGCCTTGGCCCAAGAGTACTTGCCGGCCTCCGAGCCGCTCGCGTACGGATTGGTCTCGCCCTGGAACGGATGGCGCGCGCCCGGGTAGTCGACGAACCACGAGCGCGAGACGTGCTCGCCGATCCGGGTCTGGTCCATCTCCTGCAGGCCGGCCGAGCCGCGGAAGCCAGGCGCGACGAGCCAGCCCCCCCGCGGCGCCGTGACCCAGGTCGACGAGGGCAGCGGCAGCGAACCGTAGCTGAGGAAGTTGCCGTGGCCCTTGCCGATCCGATCGAGGCGCGCCTCCCGCGCGAAGCGGACGAAGAAGCCGACCTCGGAGTTGGCGTGGCTCTCCGACTCGTCGAGCCAGCTGTCGAAGTCGTCGACGCTGCGCAGGGCCGACCACCGCTCCAGGTTGCAGCCGAGCACGCGCTGCTCGTACCAGTTGCGGAATCGCTTGACCACGTGGCGGCACTGCAGCAGCTCGCTCGGGCCGGGATTGGCCGAGACCCCGCCCGGAACCATGAAGGCCGAGTTGGGCCACTGGCCGCCGAGAAGAGCCACAAGCTCCAGTAGGTGTTTTGTCTCCTGGATGACCTGCACCGCCGTCTCGCCCTTCAGCGGTTCGTAGCGGCGCACCGCCTCGGCGTGGAGCGTGTGCGACTGATAGGTCGCGTTGACCAGGTCGGGCGCGAACAGCAGGAACGTGTGCCGCATGTCGCTTTGCGCGTTCTCGGCCATCAGGACGACGTTGCGCAGCCGCCGGCCGTTGTCGGGCACCGTGGCGCCCGCGATCGCATCCAGGGCCGTCACCGCCGCCGACAGGTGCGACATGTTGCACATCCCGCAGATCCTCGGCGTTATCACCAGCCCGTCCATGGCGCTGCGCCCCACCAGCAGCCGCTCGAAGCCGCGGAACATCGGCGCCACCACCCAGGCGTCGGTGACGGTGCCGCCTTCCGCGGCCACCCGGATCTCCAGGTCTCCCTCGACCCGGTTCATCGGGATCTCGACGAGCTGTCTCTGCGAATTCTCCACGGTCTTCCTTTCCGGGCCGAAGTCCCGACCCCGGGGCCTGGCGTGGGCGCGTGCCTTCAACCGTCGCCCCCTGGCGCCGGCTCGCGCCGGCCGACTAGACGATGGTCTTGCGGTCCTTGAGGCGCTGTGGTGCCGCCACGCGAGCCATGTTCTTGTAGACCATGTAGTGCGCCCGTTTGACGCCGTCGGGCAGGTCGAGCGGCAGCCCCTCGATCTCCCGGGTCTTGAAGAACGGATGGGCCCGCGGGAAGTCGGGCTGCGTGCAGCCATGACACGGCACGCCGGCCCGTGTCTTGGACGAACGCCGGTTCCAGAGGATCTTGTTGCAGGGCGCGTGCGAGAGCGGCCCCTGGCATCCCAGGTGGAAGAACAGGCAGCCCCGACCGCCGAAATCGGCCTCCTCGACCCGGAACTCGTGGTACTCGTTGCGCGTGCAGCCCTGGTGGGCGAGCATCCCGTACCAGGCCACCGGTCGCTGGTACTGGTCCAGCTCGGGCGCCTGGCCCGTCACCAGCGCCGACAGAGCGCTCACGACGACGTCGCCGTTGGCCGGGCAGCCTGCCAGGTTGACCACCGGCAAGCCCTCGCGAGTGCGGAAGTCGGGCCCCAGGAAGCCGCCCCGCTCTTCCTGCGAGAACTGCAGGCCGGTGCCCTCGACCTCGCCGGCGCCGGCCATGCCCCCGAAGCTGGCACAGGTGCCCACGGCGACCACGAACCTCGCCACCTTCGCCATCGCCGCGACCAGGTCTTTCTTCGGCCGGCCCCCGACGGTGTCGTACATCCCCGAGCCGCCCGGGCCGCGCAGGATCGCGCCCTCGACGCACAGGATGTCGAGCGGTTGCTCGCCGGAGACGATGCGCTGGCGCAGCGCCAGCACCTCCGATGGCCGGTAGACCGACAGCGAGGGATGCCAGAGCAACCGGATGTTCAGGAGTTTGAACGCCTCGAGAACATCCGGCGCCTCCGCGTCGAGCAGCGACATCGAGTCGCCCGAGCAAGCGCCGCACTGCATCCAGACCAGCGTGACAGCCACAAGCACCTCCCTGTCTCCAGGTCGAGGCTGATTCCAAGTTGCCGGCGGTGCCTCTCCGAAGAGCGTCCCCGGCCCACTCCGAGGTGAGATCGAGAATAGCATGGCCAGTTGTCGGCTGCCAGCAAGCCGCAGGGCCGAGGGGGCAATCGCGG
>CAZSVK010000218.1:0-9910 GCA_964610245.1 uncultured bacterium | reverse complement strand
TCCCGAGAGGCAAGTCGAGATCCTCCCAGTTTCCCCACGAACCGCGCGCGCACCCAAGGAGCGACGCACGGGACGCCTCGCCCGACAAACACCGAAGCGCTCGCGCCGTGGGGAACCGGCGCCGTCAGAGCGCCTTCATCTCGCTCCAGGCGCTCTCCAGCTCGGCGATCGTCTCGTGACCGAACCCCAGGAGCAGCGCCATCATCCGGTGCTGCTGGCGCGCCGGGATGACCGCGCAGCCCACGAGCCACCGATACAGGTCCACGACCCATCGAGCCGCAGCGTAGCCGAACTCGACGGTGCCATCCGGGCGGGTCGCCTGGAAGGGAACAGATCCGGGCAGGGCGTTACGCTCGACGACCAGCGCCAGGTCCATCACCTGGTCCGTGGCTCCGGCATCGCACTTCTCCACCAGGGCGATCAGTCTTCCCGTCTTCGCGACGAGGAACGCGTTCGCCTGGCAGAACTCGGGGCACACGGCCAGGCAGGGTTTCCGGACACACTGCTGGCAGGGAAGACACTCTCTTCGCGGCATCGGCGACCTCCGGGTTATCGACAGCGTTAGTGGCCGAGGTCCGGCCGGCTCGTGCGGACCGCGGGCCCGACTCGCGCGGGCTGTTATGATAATGATAATCACTTTCACTTACCGAGTCAAGGCTCGCCTGAGAACCCATCCAAAGGCTCAGGTGCTATCCTTCGTCGGTTGCGCCGGGCTGATGGCCGCAGTGGCCGGCCGCCGGTGAGGCCGCTCGGGAGCGAAAGGGAGCGACGATGACGAAGGGCGAGCACGGAGCTTCCTCGCGGACCTCTCCGGAGGAGCGCGTGTCAGCCATTCTGGACGAGTTGCGCGCCCGCGGCAGCGCCGAGAACCGCGCCGGGATGGCCCGCTATGGCATCAAGGTCGATGACGCTTTCGGCGTGTCCGTCCACGAGCTGCGCAAGGCGGCCAAGGACCTCGGCCTCGACCACGACCTGGCGCTCGCGTTGTGGGCCACGGGCAACCACGAAGCGCGGTTGCTCGCCTGTTTCGTCGACGACCCCGAAGCGGTCACCGGCGAGCAGCTCGAGGCCTGGGCCAGCGGATTCGATTCCTGGGACATCTGCGACCAGGCGACGACAAGTCTCTTCGACCGGACCAGGCATGCATGGACCAAGGCTGCCGAGTGGGCCCGGCGCGGCGAGGAGTGGGTCAAGCGGGGCGGCTTCGCCCTGATGGCGGGGCTTGCGGTCCACGACAAGAAGGCCGACGACGACGCGTTCCTGCGGCTCTTGCCGCTCGTCGAACGCGGGGCCCGCGACGAGCGCAACTTCGTCAAGAAGGCGGTGAACTGGGCCTTGCGGAACATCGGCAAGCGCAATCGGACGCTCAACGCCGCGGCGATCGCCTGCGCCGAGCGGATGGCCGCCGCCGCGCTCGAAGCCGCCGGCGGCAAGCGGGGCGGCGACGCGGGAATTCGGGCCGCACGCTGGGTCGCAGCCGACGCGCTCCGCGAACTCCGTTCCGAGAAGCTCCAGAGGCGTTTCACGGCCGGCCGTTGACGGCCCGGCGGGGCGGAGGCCCGGCGAGCAGGAGCCGGACACTCCGGCAGGTCAACTCTGAGCCCGGTTCGGGCCAATCACGAGGCCATGCCGAGCGCGACAGCAAGCTCCCGCACGCTTGCCGAAAGGACACCGAGCCTCGACGTCGCGGGCGTCTCATGTCTCCCCGGCCCGGCCATCGTTTCCTTGGCCCTCTGGGCCGCCGAGAGCGATGCGAACTCGCCGCCCGCCGCGGCAACGTGTTCGTCCTTCTCTGAATCGAACGTTGGCGTTATCGCACGGGCCGGGGAGAGATCTGGTCGTCCGCGACTGCTAGAACTTGACGTCCAGCGACAGGTACAGGTTCTCGGCCGAGGACAGCGGCGTGAGCAGTTGCGTCCCGGCGGGGTTGGCGGCGGTCAGGTCGCCGACGCGCTGGGGCGCTCCGATCCAGCCGTTGCTGCCGGTGTAGTCGAAGTCGTAGTGCTGATAGCCAACCCGCAGGAAGGCATCGCCGAAGGGCGAGACCTTCTTCCCCGCGAGCGACTGGATCAGGTAGACCTCCCATACGTTGCCTCGGGTGCCGAGCTTGCTGGTCCAGAGATCGTCGGCGGCGGGGACCATGCCGACCCAGTACTCCGAGCCGTGGTTGTACTCGAGACCGATGGAGGTCTTGCGGTTGGGGAGGTCGTCGCGGAGCCCGATGTAGTAGGCCCGGCCGGTGTGACTCTGGACGTCGACCTGGGGCGTGGCCGGGTCGTCGTTGTACAGAAGCCCGTAGCCGCCGTTCATCCAGGTTGCGCCGTTGTCCATCGAGAAGAACGGCAACGAGAACAGGTGGTCGTTGGGCTTGGTCTTGCTCTGGGCGTACGAGGCAAAGGCGGTCAGACCGCCGTTCTCGTTGGCGCCGAACTTGTAGACGACGCTGCCGCCGAGCCAGTCGAGGTCGCCCATGTTCTGGGTGACCGGCAGGGCATTCCCGAAGAAGTTGACCCCGTCGGACGGTACGTTGAAGATGTTCATGCCGCGCTGAAATTGCAGCTCGGTCTGCAGGCGATCGGTCTTGTAGGGGCTGACGTTGAGGCCTAGGAAATCGGTGTCCTTGAGCGTGTTCATGGGGCTTTCGAACCCGCTGTCGAAGCCGCGGCCGTAGCACAACTTCGTGTAGAAGCCGGGCCAGTTCGAAAGCTCCGGCGCCCAGCCGAGCGTGAGACCGTCGAAGGCGTAGTCGACGAGGATCGCGGGGATGCCGCCGTTGTCGCCCTCCTTGTCGACGTTCTGGCGCAGGTTCGTGGGAACGCCGTGGGTGGAGGGCCGCCGCCCGATGGAGAACCAGACGGGCTCGCCGCCGATGTTGTTGATGGTGGCGTAGGCCTGATCCACGCGGAGCGCGTTGTCCGAGGGCACATGGCCGACGGTGCCGTCGAAGACGCCGAAGGCGCGATCGGCGAAGAAGGAGCCCGCCACCGGGTTCATGGTCTCGTGGCCCCACAGCTTGTACATCAGGAAGCGGCTCTTGACCGAGATGTTCTCGGTGGCGTCGGCGCGCATGTTCAGGCCAAGGCGGTTGGTGAGCAGCGAGTCGTTCTCGGTCCGGTAGCCGTTGACCGGCATCGACCGGAACATCGGAGTGCCCGGCCCACCGGGCTGGTAGGTACCGGTCGGGCTGTACTGCATGTAGGCCTGAGTATCGCCGCTCATGGAGTTCCACTGGGTACGGAAGTCGCCGCTGACCTTGAAGGTGGAGGGCTTGGCCAGCTTCTCGCTGTTGCGCTCGACGGTCTTCTCGACCGCGTCGAGCCGCTCCGTGGCCTTCTCGAGCCGCTCGACCTTGGCCGCCCCTTCGGAGCGCAGTTGCTCGAGTTCGGCGCTCAGCTTGCGGACCTGGTCGGCCAGCGCCTCGAGCTTGGCGTCGCGAGGCTCGACGCGCTTGACCGCCTTCGGCCCCGCGATGGAGGGCTGGGCCGCCGCCGCGACGATGACGCAACAGAACAAAACGTTGATGATGAGGTTCTTTCTCATGGGATACCTTTCGGGTCGGTCCGGTCTCAGCACCCGGGCTTGGTGCCACGCATGTCGTTCTTCTCGAGGATGACGTTCTGGCCGTTTTCGACGACGTACTTGAGCTTCACCTCGTCGCCGGCGAAGAGCTTCGTGTCGAGCTTGTCGAGTGCCTTCTGGGCCTTGATGACGAAGGTCATGTCGGGCCCCTTGTCGAACTTGACCGTGACAGTCTTGGCGGTCAGGTCGAAGTCCTTGAGGTGACCCTTGACCTGGAGCTTCTTGCCGCCGACGTTCTTCTCCTGCGTCGGGGGGCTGGTCGCGTCCGAGGCGCCGGCCTTCGCCGTCTCGCCGCCGGCCTGCGAGTCGTCCGCTCGGGTAGGAAGGGCCGTCATGCCCAGGAAGAGGAGCCCGAACAGGCTCGTGAGAACCGCTGTGTGTCGCTTCATCTGAAATGCCTCCGGAGGTCTGGTTGGGGGTGCTGTGAAGGTGGAGAGGCCGTTCTTTGCCGGACCGTGCCGCTCGCCGCGCGAGCTATTTCTGGGGCGCCTCCTCCTTGCCGGCCGGGAGCTTGCGCGCGCCGACCTTCTTCGGATCGCCTGCGTATCCGAGTTCGCGCCAGTCCAGGCGCTTGCCCCCGTCGTGGCAGTCGCCACACTTCAGGGCGTTGGCCTTGGGCGGAATCATGTGGTGCAGCCCGCTGTACTCGACGGTGTCGACGAACTCGAACGCACCGCTGTAGGCAAGGCCCGACCCGGCGGCGCCGTCCTTCAGCGCACGTTGCCAGTCGTAGTGCTCCCAGTACCCCTTGAACGTGTTGGGAATCAGCAGATAGCGAAACTTGGAGTCCAGCGGCTGGCGGCCCGAGTGCAGCTTGAACGGGTAGATGAGCGCCCGGGAATCGCCGATATCGCCGAGCGGACGGTTGAGGACGTACGGGCCGGGGCCCTCCACCTTCTGGCCCTTCAGGTAGCGGCGAACGGTCCCGTTGAACCAGGCGTAGGCCGGGTTCACGTTCTTTCCCCAGGTGAACAGACCGTGCTCCTTCGAGTAAGTCTCGCGGTCAAACGACTCGGTCGACTCGAGCGACTTGCCGGCCGACGACCAGTCCCAGCTCATCTGCGTGGCCACGTCGCGCGCATAGCTCGGGAGGTGGCAGGTCTCGCAGGCCAGCGTTCTCAGGTGGCGGTTCAGCACATCCTTCTGCTCGGCCTTCGCGTGCGGTTCGCCGTGGCAGTCCCGGCACGTCACGCGCTCGCTGTAGGTCGCCGTGAACACCGACTGACCGGCGATGTTGTGAGCCTCCGTGCGATGGCAGTCCTGGCAGTTCAGGCCCTGCGACTTCCCCATGTGGACGTCGAGCTCGTCTTCCGGCGACTCGAGGCTGGAACCCAGGTCGCCGTGCTTGACACACTCGCCGCTGCCGCCGTAGGCGTGACAGGTCAGGCAGTTGCTCCGGGTCGGCGCCCTCACGCTGCGGGCGGCCTTCAGCAGGTCCAGCCGCCCGTTCTCGAGCATCCGCGGGTCGGGAAACCCGCCGTAGCTCTTCTGATACATCCCCTCCTGCGCGTGGCAGATCAGGCAGTCGATCGCCTTGCGATCCGAGAAGTCGAAGCTCCCGTCGACCCACCCGTAGCTGGGGTGGCACTTCGAGCATTTCTCGCGGTTGCTCGGCCTGGCGCCGCCCTCGATGGAGATGCAGAAGTTATTGATGAGCGTCAGCTTCCCGAGTTCCTCCTGCAAACCGGAGCCGAACCCCTCGAGCGACCGAGGCGGGCCCTTCCACTTCCAGTGCGAGGACTTCATGAGGTCATCCGCCTGCCTGGCGTGACACTTCAGGCAGACGGCGGTCACCTCGGGGCCCGACTTGAACGGCCCTTTGACGCGCGCGGCGTGCGGGTTTGGCTTGGTGTCCGCGGCAGCGGCGCCGGCGGCGAACGCAAGCCCCAGAACGATCGACACGACAACGAGGCGGCAAGACACGGTTCCACTCCTTCTCTCGAGAGGCTTTCGAGCAGATCCGGTCTCGTCAGGAAACCCCGGCTCCACCCTGCGCCGTTGCAGAATTCAGCGAATGGAAGGGTTAGAGCCAGTTCGGTTCTGAGGGTGACAAGTTATTTTGGAAATTCCAGGGCGCTCTGCGAAGGTACTCCCTGCCTGCGCCAGGGCTGGCATCCGACCTCCCGGGACCACGGCGGAGGCAACTCCCAGCCGCTTGCCGTATGGCGCTTGCGACGCCCTCGGTGCCTACGGGAGCCCGGGCTGCTACCGCGCGGGCAGCAACGTCACGGGGATGCTGGCGGCCGGCCTGATCGGCGGCGCCCTCAGCGGCCGGCGGACGAGCGGAGCCACGATTGCTGCCGCAATCATCGGCGCGGGGGTTGCCGGCATGATCGAGCGCAGGAACCGCCGGAGTTACTATCGCTGCCGTCAGCCCATCTACGGGGCCTACCCGTACTACTCGCCCTGCTGAGCTACGGTCAGGCGCTCACCGCGGGGGAAATGGCTCGAGCGCGCGGCCGTTCGAGTCGCCGGCCGCGGCTCAGCCCGCCCGGGGCGCCAGCAGGAAGTCGAGCGCGGCGCCGATCCGGAACTCCTCGGGCGGCTGACCTCGCCGGAAGAGACGGGCCCCGTTCATGCCCAGCAGGCGCATCGTGGGTCCTTCGACACGCAGCATCGCCCCCTCGCGCAGGCCCACGACCGGAGACGTGTTCGCTTCGTGGAACTCGGCAATCTGTTTCTCGCGGGTTTCGCCCTGATGGGTCGAGGCCGGATCGGGATCGAGGTAGTGAGGGTTGATGTTGAAAGGCACCAGCCCCAGGGCCTCGAAGCTCGGAGGCTGGACGATGGGCATGTCGTTGGTCGTCTTCAGCGTGACGCAGGCGACATTCGAGCCAGCGCTGGCGCCCAGGTACGGCATGCCGGCCGCCACGCGCTCCTTGATCGGCCCGAGAAGGCCTTTCGCATACAGCGCGTCCAGCAACCGGAACGTGTTTCCTCCGCCGACGAAGATCGCCTCCGCGGCTCGAACGGCTGCCACCGGGTCCAGCGCGTCGTGCGCCGAGTCCAGGCCGTAGCCCATCCGCTCGAAACGCTCTCGGGTCGCGCCCGCGTAGCCGGTCTGGTCGACCACGGCGAAGGGGACGAACAGCACCCGCCGCACGGCCGTTCCGAGGAACTCCTTGATGGCCGGAGCGCAGTGTTCGAGGTAATCGCCACCGTGCTGCGTGGAGTTGCTGATGAGAAGAAGACGTGCCATTGCAGTTCGACCTCCGCGGTGATGCGGCAAGAGCCCGGACCCGGGGCGCCATCATAGCCGATGGCGGAGCCGACATCGCAGCCGGCTTGCCGAACAGACGACTCGAAGACGCTCGAGACCGCCAGCCCGGCGTGGCCCGGCGCCAGGCCCACCGCGATCGGGAGGCCTCGTGGGCAACGGCGCTATCTCGAGATCGCCCAGTATTTCAACGCGACACCGGAGATATCCAGCGCCCGTTGCTCGCCGCGGACGTAGCCCTGCGCCAGGGCGCCGTGGGCGGCATCGGTGAGCAGCACCTCGTCGCGTTCGGCAACGTCCTCGCCCAGCTTCGACGCCAGGTTCATCTCGTCGCCGTACATGTCGTGGTAGTCGATGAGCAGGATCTTGCCCCACCCGATGCCGATCGAGAGGTGGGTCTGCCGATCGAGCGGCAGGCCGGCGTTGACGCGGCCGCACGCGGACAGCACCTGCTGCGAGGTGCGCACGGCGTCCTCCACGCACTCGAAGACGGCAAAGACGTTATCGGCCTCGGTCTTGACGATCGCTCCGTGGTTCTGCTCGATGGCCGGGATCGCCAGATCGCGCATCTGCTGGATCATCGCCAGGAAATGGATGATGCCGTGCGTCTTGACGATCCGGGAGAAACCCGACATGTCGGAGACGTAGATGGCCCTCTGCGCGTAGAACGTCTTGTTCAGCTCGAGGTCGATCCGCGGGGCCTCTTCCGGCTGTTCGTTCCGGCGCCTCAACAACTCCGTGAGATAGGCGAGGGTATTCTTCATCGGGGAGAGCGTCCTCCGGGGACAGGGACGAGTGTCGTGAGCCGCGAGCCCTTGCGGGCGGGCGACGGTCCCTCCGGGTTTGCCACAGTCGGCCGCCGGAGTCCAGGGGGCTGGTCCGCAGCAGCGAAGATCCGAGAGAAAACGGGAGTCCAGAGGTTGCCAGGGGCCAGCCCAATCTTGAAGCCGGGGTTCTCCAACCCCGGACCCCCCGCCCTCGCCTGCGGCTCGGGCTTGTCCGGCTTCCGCCCTCGCTCAATCTGCTATCATCGGCCGCGATGAGCACGCTCTACACGATTGGCACGGCCGGCCACATCGACCACGGCAAGACCACGCTGGTGAAGGCGCTCACCGGCATCGACACCGACCGGCTGCCGGAAGAGAAGGCGCGGGGCATCTCCATCGACCTCGGATTCGCGCATTTCACCACGCCCGGCGGCCGCCGCGTCGGCATCGTCGACGTCCCCGGCCACGAGCGGTTCATCAAGAACATGGTCGCGGGCGCCTGGGGCCTCCAGGCCTTCCTTCTGGTGATCGCCGCCGATGAAGGGGTCATGCCGCAGACCCGCGAGCACCGCGACATCCTCGAGTTGCTCGGAGTCACCCGGGGCGTCATCGTGCTCACCAAGGCCGACCTGGTCGACCCCGAGATGCTCGGGCTGGTCACCGACGAGGTGCGTCAGTGGTTGAAGGACACGCCCTTCGAGCAGTCGCGGCTGCTCACGGCCTCGGCGGGCGACCCGGCCTCGGTCGCCGCGGTCGGCGCCACGCTGGACGACCTGCTGGCCTCGCTGCCGGCCCTGGCCACGGAAGGGCTGTTCCGCCTACCCGTCGACCGCGCCTTCTCGTTGAAGGGCCACGGCACGGTGGTCACCGGCACCGTCGCCTCCGGGAGCCTGAGCGCCGGGGCCACCATCGAACTGCTCCCCGGCGGCCTCGCCTCCCGGGTGCGCAGCCTGCAAGCCTTCGATCAGCCGGTCGACGAGGTCCTGGCGGGGCAACGGGCGGCGTTGAACCTGGCCGATATCGGACCGGACCAGGTGAGCCGCGGTGACCTGTGCGCCGTGCCTGGCTACTTCAGGCCCAGCCACCTGGTCGACGTGCGGTTGCGCCTGTTGCGGGGGTTGCCTCGCAGCGCCTCGCCGCTCGAGAGCGGCACCCGCATTCGCCTCTACACCGGCACGCGCGAGGTGATCGGGCGGGTTCACCTGCTCGACGGCCCGGAGCTGCAGGAGGGCACCAGCGGCCTGGCGCAACTGCGTCTCGAATCGCCGGTGGCCACGGCCCGAGGCGATCGCTACCTGCTCCGGCTCTACGCCCCGATGCTGACCATCGGCGGCGGCGAGATCCTGGATCCCAACCCCGCAAAGCACCGCAAGTCGGCCGCGGCGACCCAGCAACTCGAACAGCTCGAGCACGCCGATCCGGTCGAGCTGGTCGCGACCACGCTCGAGAGAGGCCGCGCCCCGTTCCACACCGCCGGCTCGCTCGCCACCGAGCTGGCCCTGCCGGAGGACGCGATCGGCCGGGCCCTCGAGGCCGGGCTCAACTCCGGAGTTCTGCTCAAGACCGGCGACCACTTCTTCCACGAACCCAGGATCGCCGAGGCGCTCGTCAGGCTGCAAGCCGCGCTGGAGGCTCACCACGTGGCCCATCCGCCGTCACCGGGGATGGACCGCCTCACCGTGGCCCACGGCCAGTTCCCCCAGATGCCGGCCGAGGCGTTCGAGCGGCTCGTCGGGCTGGCGGTCGCCCGCGGGGTGGCCGAGGCCGACCAGAACCTGCTGAAGCGGAAGGGATGGCGTCCGCGGGCCGGCGACAAGCTGGCCGCGAGCGTGCAACAACTGGAGGCCCGCCTGGCCCAGGCGCCCGAGCTTTTCCTGGGTCTCCGGAACCTGGAGCCCGAATTCCGGCTGATGCGTCACGAGTTCCAGGAGCTGATCAAGTTCATGGGGGTGTCGCAGCTGGCGGTGAAGGTGGGCCCCGACCTTCTCGTCTCGAAGGCCAATTTCGAGCGCCTGCTCGAGACGGCGCTCGGCGTGTTGAGGGTGCGCGGCACCGCCAGCACGCCCGAACTCAAGGACGCGCTGGGGCTCTCGCGGAAGTACCTCATCCCCTTCCTGGAACACCTCGACCAGACGGGCGTGACCGCCCGCAGCGGCAACGATCGCGTGCTGCGCGCGGGCCGAACTCGCTGAGTGGCCGCGAAGCACGTCAAGGATTCGCTGCAGTCCCGGGCCACCGCGCTGGACCGGACCGACGCGCTGATCGCGGCTTGCCTCGCCACGGCCGCCGGCGTCCTCTACGGCGCGACCGTGTGCCGCACCCTGTTATGGGGAGATTCGGCCGAGTT
>CAZSVK010000217.1:0-10024 GCA_964610245.1 uncultured bacterium | reverse complement strand
AGACCGACAGCACGAGCCCTTCCGGCCCGTCGAGGAAGCCGCCCTTCAGAACGTACATCTTCAGGAACGCCCAGACGGGGCTCAGCAGCAGGCGTGAGAGCCCCAGCTTCCCGTCGGTCCGCGGATCCTCTGCGAAGAGCTGCGAATATCGATTCATCTTCGCGGTGTGATGCTCGAGATCGCGGTAGGTGTCGTGCAGGTACGGCTCGGTCAAGCGGGCCCGACGCACCCCCTCGCGGGCCACGAGCCTCTCGTGCACCGGACGGTCGTCGTAGCGCGCCGCGTCACGCAGGAAGAGGCGGGGGGTCCAGTCCTCCGACCAGCAATGGCGCATCACGCGCCCCATGAACAGGGTCTCGCGGCGCAGTTCGTACAGCGCGGCGACGACGGGCCCGGCCAGCGCACGCTGAACCTCCGCTGCCAGCTCGGGCGTCAGCCACTCGTCGGCATCCAGCACCAGCACCCAGTCGCCGGCGGTCAGCTCGATGGCGCGGTTCTTCTGAGGGCCGTAACCGAGCCACGGCTGGTGCACCACGTGAGGCGTGAACTGCCGCGCCACTTCGACCGTCCGGTCGGTCGAACCCGAGTCGACCACCACCAGCTCGCCGGCGAAGGCGACCGACCCCAGGCAGCGGGCCAGGTTCCGCTCCTCGTTGCAGGCGATCACGGCAACCGAGAGCCGCGGAACGCCGCCGCCCTGCGCGCTCATCTCGCCTCCCCTCCCCGGCCCTCCAGCAGCTCGCGCAGCGCCTCCACCGTGCGCGCCGTCGCCCCGCGCCTGCCGGCCACCGCCTCCTGCGCCCTGCGACCCGCTTCCGCTGCGACCGCCGGGGCGCTCAGGAACTCCTCCAGCCGCGCCTCCAGCTCTGCCGCGCCGGCGACCTGAAAGCCGCCCCGCTCGCGCTCCAGGAGCGAGGCGGCGTCCCGGAAGTTGAAGGCGTGAGGCCCGTAGAGCACCGGCCGGCCCAGGCTCGCCGGCTCGAGCAGGGAGTGGCCTCCGACCGGCACCAGGCTGCCGCCCACGAACGCCGCCGCGGCCCCCTCGTAGTAACTCAGGAGTTCACCCATCGTGTCCAGCACGAGCGCCGCGCCGGCCCTCGCCCGGCCGCCTTGCGACCGCCGCTCCCAGGCCAGCCCGAGCCGGCCGGCGTGACGGCACGCGGCCTCCGCGGTCTCGGGATGTCTCGGCGCGAGCACGAGCGCCAGACCGGGGAACCGCTCGAGCAGCCGGCGGTAGACCTCCAGCACCTGCTCGCTCTCGCCGGGATGCGTGCTGCCCGCGACCACCGCGGTGAGGCGGTCGAGCGGCGCGTCCCGCCCGCTTCTCGCCGTGGGAAGCGGCAGACTGTCGTACTTGAGGTCGCCGGCCACCCGGACCCGATCGGGAGGGGCCCCCATCTCGAGCAACCGCTCGGCATCCTCGCGGGTCTGCATCAGCATCAACCCGAAACCCGCGAGAAAAGCCTCGTAGAACGGCTTCAGCAACCGGTACCGGCCCATCCTGGCCGGGGAGATCCGCCCGTTGAGCAGCACCAGCGGCACGCGGCGGCGGTGGCACTGCTGGATGAGGTTGGGCCAGATCTCGGTCTCGACCATCAGGCAAGCCCGAGGCGAGTAGGTGTCGAAGTAGCGCGGGAGCACCCACGGCAGGTCGAAGGGGAAGGTTGCGAAGAGGTCGGCCCCGGAGCGTTCGCGAGCCACTCGTTGGCCCTCGGGAGTGCTGCCGGTGAGCAGCACGGGCGTCGCCGGGAACAGGCGCCGGAGCCCCTCGATCAGCGGCCGGACCGCCAGCGTCTCGCCGACGGAACTGGCCTGGAGCCAGAGCGAACCCGCGCAGGGAGGCACCGCGGGCAATTCGAGGCCGAGCTGTCCGCGCCAGGTGAGGCCGACCCGGCGGCCGGCCAGGCTCGCGGCCACCAGGGCGGGCGCCAGCAGCGGCAGCGCCCCGAGCAGCACCGTGTTGTAGACCGCGAAGGGAGCGGAGGGAAGCTCCCCGGCCGAGACGAGCGCTGCCGGCACGCAGATACCTCCGGGGTGCCGCGACGGCCTCAGCCGGCGAGGGCGAGGTGGAAGGCCCGCACCGAGCGGCGAAGCGTCTCGAGTTCGGTGCCGGTGACGACCGCCCCGATCATGATGGAGGAGACGCCGGCCTCGCGCAGCAGCGAGAGGTCGTCGAGGTTGATCTTGCGCTGGGTCGGGACGATGAGCGGCAGCTTGGAGGCGGAGGCCAGGGCCCGGTAGCGGAGCACGTCGGACGCCTTCAGTGCCAGACCGTAGCCCTCGGCGGGGATGATGGAGGCCTCGAGCGCGTCGACCCCCATCTCCTTGAGACAGCGGATCTCTTCGAGGTCGTAATCGGGGCCGAAGGCCAGGACCTTGCGCAGGTTGCGGATCGAGAGCAGCTGCGCCGGCAGATCCTGGGCATAGATGTCGAAGAACTCGAAGCCCATGCCGCCCAGGATCTCCAGTTCCTCGCGGTTGGCGCAGCGTTCCGCGCCGGGCATCACGCCCAGGTGACAGCGCGCGTCACGGGCGATACGGGCGATCTCCTCGAGCGCCTTGCGCTCGTGGGCGAACGAACCGAATCGGGTGCCGCTGGCCCGATGATGGCAGTTGAGGTGGACCTTGAGAGCGTTGGCGCCCTCGCCGATGGCGGCCTTGGCCATCTCGGGGCTGTTCATCGGAAGGCTGACGATGAGCGGGAAGTCGACCCGCTTCATCTTGTCGAAGAGCGTGTCCATCGAGGGTGATTCTAGCACGATCCGCTGGCCCGCACCTGTTCCACTACCCTGGCCAGCACTCGCTCGGCGTGGAGCCCCGGCATGCACTCGTAATGGTCGCAGGGACGCTTGCGAAAGCAGGGGGCGCACCAGAGGTCGGAGCGGCCCACGACGTTGTCCGGCTGCCCGTAGGGACCGGTGCGCAGCGGGTTGGCCGGGCCGAACAGAGCGACCACGGGCCGGCCGAGGGCGACCGCCAGATGCATCGGGCCGGAATCGGCGCTGACCACGACCGACGCTCGCTCCAGGACGGCCATCAGCTCGTCCAGCGAGGTCCTCCCCACGAGATCCAGCGGCATGAATCCCGCCGGAACGAGCCCCGCCACCGCGCGGGCCGTCATCACCTCTCCCGGCCCCCCCACCAGGCAGACCGACAATCCGCCCGTGCGGACGAGCCCCGTCGCCAACCGGGCCCACCCCGTGCTGGGCCAGCGATTGGCGGGTTTGCCGGCGCCCAGGTGCAGGACCACCCAGCTCTGGCCGGGGAGCAGGATGCCGGCGGCCCTTTCGCGAGCCGCCGCCGACGGCTCGAGCCGCCACTCGACCGCGGGCTCCGGCACGCCGAGGAACCGGGCGAACTCGAGATACTGGTCGACCACGTGGCGCTGCGGATCGTGGGGCGGAAGCTTGCGGTTGGTGAAGAGCCACGACAGCTCGCGGGCGCGGTTGAAGTCGAAGCCCAGCCGCTCGGGCGCTCCCGACAACCAGGCGAGGAGGCCGCTCTTGAAGAGCCGCTGGAGGTCCAGGGCCAGCTCGTAGCCGCCGGCCCGGAGCCCGGCGATGGCGGAGGGGATGGTCGCAGGACGCGAGGTATCCACCAGATGCGTCGTGTCCACTGCCGGATGCCGCTCCAGCAAAGGCAGGGCACGAGGGCCCACCGCCCAGCCCAGCCGGCAGCCGGGAGCGGCGCGTTTCAGGGCATTGGCCAGCACCAGCGTGTTGACCACGTCGCCGATGGCGCCGAGCCTAATCAGAAGAACGCTTCTGGCAGAGAAGCTCGCCGGAGTATTCCTCGGAGTAGACGTCACGGAAGTCCTCGCCGTAGTAGCAGTAGAGGAAATAGAGAATCTCGCGGTCGCTCACCGCGAGCCTCTCCTTGCGCATCGACCGAGCCAGCCGCAGCAGGTTCGACCGGATGCGCCGGCTGCCCAGGATCTCGAAGAAACGCGCCCCGTCCAGATCGAGCAGGAACGCCTTGCCGCCGCTCAGCAGCAGATTGCGCACGTTCAGGTCCTGGTGGTTGAGCTGGCTGTCGTGCATCGCCCGGATCGACGCGGCCAGCTCTCGGAGCGTCCGCCGCCGCACGCTGGCCCGGGTCTCGGTCGAGAAGAACTCCAGCAGATCGCGGGCCTCCGGCACCTCGCGCGTGATGATGTCGCCGCGATAGAGCATCGGCGTCACCCACCGCACGACGACCGCCACCACCTCGGGGGTCGGCACGCCCAGCCGGCGGGCCTCCTCGCTGACGGCCAGCTCGAGGAAGGGCCTCGGCGGCCGCGTCCAGAAGAAGTCGCCGGTCAGGCAAGCGAGCCAGCCGCCGTGCCGGTAGTGCCTCACGACCACCCTGTCGCCGAGGCCCGGCACCGGAAAGCTGACGGCGAGGCCGCGGCCCCGGTAGAGCATCACGTCGCGCGCAGACGAGAGCAGGCGCGGCAGCAGCCGCTCGACATATCGTTCGCCGTCCGGGAGCAGCACCTCCTCGCAGCCCTTGCGGATGAGCACCTCCGAGGCGCCTCGCTGCAGGTAGGTGAAGGACTCGCGCAGCTCGGGCGCCAGCTCGAACGAGGGGCTCATGCGAGGGCCCCGCGACCAGGCTGTAGACTGTAGGCTGTAGGCTGTAGCAACTTCGAGGGAGCCCCCAGCCTCACACGAACCCGTCGGGGCGGCGCGTGCGCAGCGAGAGGTCCCAGCCCTTCACGAGTCGATCGATGGCGATGCACTGCTCCAGCAGCAGCCTCAGATGGTCGAAGCGGAGCATGCTGCAGGCGTCGCAGAGCGCACGCTCCGGGCTCAGGTGGGTCTCGATGAACAGGGCGTCGATGCCGGCGGCCACTCCGGCCCGGGAGAGGTGGGGCACGAACTCGGGGTCGCCGCCGCGAGGGTCCGAGCTGGGGATGCCGGGCCGGCGGATGATGTGGGTGGGATCGAGGACGACCGGGCAGCCCAGGCCGCGCATCAGCGGCAGCGAGCGGAAATCGGCCACCAGGTCGCCGTAGCCGAAGGTGGTGCCCCGCTCGGTGAGAAGGATGCGGCGATTGCCGGTCGATTCGAGCTTCCTGACGATACCCGCCATCGCCTGGGCCGACAGGAACTGCCCCTTCTTGACGTTGACCGCCTTGCCGGTGCGGCCGGCGGCCAGGGCCAGTGGCGTCTGCATCGACAGGTAGGCCGGCACCTGGATCACGTCGACGACCTTGCCGACCTCCTCGGCCTCCTGCGGATCGTGGGCGTCGGTCAGAATCGGCACGTTGAAGCGCTCGCGCACCTCGGCCAGGATGGCGAGGCCGTCGCCGGCGAGCGGCCCCCGATAGCTGGCAGATTCCCCGCGATTGGCCTTGTCGTAGGAGGCCTTGAAGATCCAGGGGATCCCCAGCTCGTCGACCAGCTCGCGCAGCCGCGCGGCCAGCTCGAGGGCGGCCTCGCGCCCCTCGAGCACACAGGGGCCGGCGATCAGCACCAGCGGGTTTCCGCCCCCGATGCGCACGTTCCCCACGACCACTTCTCGGACCTTCGTCATCTCGGCACCAGGCCCTTCACGGCGACCTCGGCGCGGACGCGCTGCAGGTCTTCCATCGTGTCGACGCCGCGGAAGGCAGCCTCGGTCCGGACCGTCATCATCCGGTGGCCGTGCTCCAGGACGCGGAGCTGTTCGAGCTTCTCCAGCCGCTCGAGCGGCCCTTGGGCCAGCGCGGCGTAGGTCTGCAGGAACTCGCGACGGTAAATGTAAACGCCAATGTGAATCATGTGCCCGAGCCAGCCCGAGGAATCCCGTTCGAATGGGATGGGCGAGCGCGAGAAGTAGAGGGCGCAGCCATCGAGGGCGCAGGCGACCTTCGCCGTCTGGGGCGAGTCGACCTCGTCGCGGCTGCGCGCCGGCCGGACCAGCGTCCCCGCGGAGGCGCCCGGGCGGGCCAGGAAGCCCTCGACGAGCGCATCGAGCGGCGCCGGATCGATGAGCGGCTCGTCGCCCTGCACGTTGAGCAGCACAGGATAGTCGGGCAGCCGGGCAGCGACCTCGGCCATCCGATCGGTGCCGCTGGCGTGATCGGGGGAGGTCATGACCGTCTCGCCACCGAAAGCGCGGACTGCGTCCCGGACGCGGGGATCGTCCGTGGCCACGACGACGCCGGCGATCGACCGGGCTGCCCGCGCGGCACGGTAGACCCACTCGATCATGGGGAAGCCGCCGATGTCGGCCAGAGGCTTCCCCGGCAACCGGGTAGAGGCAAAGCGGGCGGGGATGACGGCCAGCACGTCCACGGGGCGGCAAGGTAGCACGCGCCGCCCCCGGGCAGCAAGCCGGGGAGCCGCGAGGGGTGCGCGCGCGGAAGGTGGGGATCCGCTCTGGTTCGAGTTTGGCCGGCGACGCTGTCCCCGGGCCCCTGGCGAGGGTTCGGGAGCAGCGCTCCCGAGAGGCAAATCGACGCTCCCCCATGGGCTGCGACTGCACCCGGCCGCCCCGGAGCAGGAGGTCAGACGGGCGTCGCCCCTTCCGCGGCCAGCACCTCTCGCGCCTTCCGGATCAGGACCTGGGCCATGAAGGGCTTCTGCAGAAAGTTCATTGCCCCGGACCGCACCCCGTGCCGGAACACCTCGTCGTCGCTGTGGCCCGAGACATAGAGGACCTTCAGGCCGGGATAGCGACGCTCCAGCCGCCGTGCGAGCGCCGGACCGCTCTCGAGCGGCATCACGACATCGGTCACCAGCAAGGAGATGGGACCCTGGTGGGTGTCGCAGAGCGTGGTCGCCTGCGCCCCGTCGCGGGCCGCGAGCACGCGGAACCCGGCCTTCTCGAGGAAACGCGCCGCCATCGTCCGCACGGGCTCGTCATCCTCCACCAGGAGCAAGGTGCGGACGTCGGCCGAGACCGACTGCCCGGACGGCGCCGACTCGAGGGCCGAGGCCTGCCCGTCGTGGCATCGCGGCAGGTAAATGGTGAAGCTCGCTCCGTGGCCCGGCGCGCTCTCGACCTCGATGGTGCCGCCGCTCTGGGCGATCGTGCCGTGGACGGAGGCCAGCCCCAGGCCGGTGCCACGCCCGCGCTCCTTGGTGCTGAAGAAGGGCTCGAAGACGCGGGCCCGCACCTCCTCGGACATCCCGCAGCCGGTATCGGCCATCTTCACCGCAACCCAGCCGCCGGCCTCGGCTGCCGCCGGCTCGAGACCGTCGGAGGGCAGGGTCGGAGCGGTCGAGACCGAGATGGCGAGCCGCCCCTCCCCGTCCATCGCATGCCTGGCGTTCGCGGCCAGGTGCACCAGCACGTGCTCGAACTGACTGCGGTCGACCCGGGCGAGCATCGGCTCTTCCGGCAGGGCCAGCTCGAGGGAGATCCCCTCGCCCAGCATCCGCCCCAACATCTGCTCCATCCCCCGCACGACGGCGGTGAGGTCGAGCACGCGAGGGACCAGCATCTGGCGTCGGGCGAAGGCCAGCAGCTTCTGGGTGAGTGCGGCGGCCTGCTGGCCGGCGTCGAGGATCGTGTCCAGATCGGTCCGGGCGGGATGGCCCGCCGGCAACGACTCCCGGGCCAGATCGGCGGTGCCGTTGACGACCGTGAGGAGGTTGTTGAAGTCGTGCGCCACGCCGCCCGCGAGCCGTCCGATCGCCTCCATCTTGTGCGACTGGAGGAGCCGTTCCTCGAGCACCATCCGCTCGCGCTGGGCCGCGGCCTGGTCGGTGATGTCCCGGGCAGAAGAGAGCGCTCCGGTGACCCGGCCCGAATCGTCCCTGAGCGGAGAGCAGTGCCAGGCCAGCAATCGGGTCTGCCCGTCGGCCCGACGCTGCAGGCTCTCGACGTAGACGCGCGAAGTACTCCCGTCGAAAACCGGCGCGACCTGTTCGTAGGTCGTCTGGTCTCCGACGAAGTAG
The DNA here is from genome assembly GCA_964610245.1 of uncultured bacterium. Taxonomy (GTDB): domain Bacteria; phylum Muiribacteriota; class UBA6191; order JACPRK01; family JACPRK01; genus CAZSVK01. Next base: position 2,156 of record CAZSVK010000217.1, on the reverse strand, counting down.
TGGGCGGCGTCCCGGCCCACCGCATCGTCGCCGAAGAAGTCGCGGCCGGCGCGATTCATCCAGATGTAGACCCTGCGGACGTCGGTCTCGGTCAGGATCTCGGGGATGGCCGCCAGGAGGGCCTTCTGGCGCTGGGAGATCGCTTTCAGATCCTCTTCCATGCGCTGGCGCCGGGCCTCCTGTTCGACCTTGTCGAGGGCGTAGGAGACGTCCGCCGAGATCTCGGCCAGCAGTCCTTGCTCGGGCTCGTCGAAGGCCTCGGGGTCGGTGGCGAACAGGTTCAGCGCGGCGTGGACGCGCCCCTCGAACCGGAACGGAAGTGCGGCGGCGCAGACGATGTGCCGCTGGTCGAGAAGGGAACGCACCGGCCCGAAGGCCGCCGGCTCGGACAGGTCCGGAGCGATGCAGAGCGTGCCCTCGCTCACGGCCCGCTCCTGGAGGCCGGTCAGCCCCGGGGCAGGCGCCACGCCCAGGCCGCCCGGAAGCAACGCGGCGGCGGCCTCGCCGGCAACCGCGCACGTCACGAACGGCCCGCCCGCGGACGCGCTCCGCGCCACCCAGGCGCAGGGGTACTTTCCGTGCTCGACGGCGATTCGCGCCACCTTATCGAAGAGCTCCTCGGCCGAGCGGGACCAGACGATGGCCTGGTTGGTCTGGCTGAGCATCGCGTACAGCCGGCTCAGTCGCTGGAGTTCGCGCTCCTTGCGGTGCTTGAACAGCGCGATCTCGAGGGCCGAGAGGAGCTCGCGGTCTTCGAAAGGCTTCAGGACATAGCCGAAGGGTTCGGCCTGCTTGGCCCGCTGGAGGGTCGAATCCTCGGCGTAGGCGGTGAGGAAGACGATCGGGATCTCGAGGTTCTTCCAGATCTCGGTGGCCGCGACGATCCCGTCCCCGCCGCTGCCGAGCCGGATATCCATCAGGGCGATGTCGGGCCGGTGTTCCCGCGCCAGCTCGACCGCCCCGCGCTCGTCATGCGAGATCCCGACGACCTGAAAACCCATCGCCCCGAGGCGCTGGCTGAGGTCGGCGGCAACGACGCCATCGTCCTCGACTACGAGAACTCTGCTGGCGGCCATGACCCCACTCTCCTCTCAGCCGCGCGGGACCGGGACCACGATTCGGAACGCCGAACCCTCCCTGCGCTCGATCGATAGGGTAGCACCGAGCTGCCGGGAAAGCATGGAAACAAGCTGCAAACCCAGCCCTCCCGAGCGCTCGGGCTCCAGCCCATCCGGCAACCCCGCGCCGGTGTCGGCGACTTCGAGGGTCAGGGTTTCGCCTGGACCGGCGGTCAGACTCACCAGGATCTCGCCCCGCTCGACGCCCAGGAAGGCGTGCCTGGCAGCGTTGGAAACCAGTTCGTTGACGATCAGACCGCAGGGAGCGGCCGGCGCCACGGGCAACTCGATCGGGACGGCCCGGACGACAATCCGGATGCCCATTTCCTCGAGCGCGTGGGCCCGGGACACGTGGTCGCAGAGCTGCCTGAGGTAGGTGCCCAGCTCGACCTGTCCCCGGGTCCCGAAGCGGTAGAGCGATTCGTGCAGCATCGCCATCGCCCGCACTCGGTTCTGGGTCTGCCTGAGCTGGACGGCGGCGAACTTCCCGGACTCGCTCGAGGCCTGCAGGTTGAGCAAGCTGCTGAGGAATTGCAGGTTACCGCGCACCCGATGGTGGACCTCTCGCAGCAGTACGGTCTTCTCCTCGACCAGAAGGCGCAGCGCCTCGGCGTTCTGCCTGTGCGCCTGCTCGGCGGCCAGCGCCCGTTCGAACTCACGGGCAGCACGCCGCCAACCGGCGATGCGCCAGCCGAAGAGGCCGAGGAGGAGCATGCTCGCCGCACAGGCGGCCGCCACCACGGCATGCTCGCGTAGCGGGGCGCGCAGCTCCGAGAGGTCGACCTTGGCCACCATGGACCACGGCGAGCCCGGGACCTTGCGGAGCGCCGCCAGGACCGGAACACCCCGATAGTCGGACCCCTCGACGAAGCCGGTCGTGCCGGTGACCGCCAGGGCGGCGGGGAGATCCGGGAAGTCCGAGAGCCGGATGCGGAATCTCAGGGCCGTGTCCCGGCGGTGCCTGAGTTCGTTGAGGAAGAGCACGTGGTCGCCGTCGGCGCGGGCAAGGAGCGTCTCGGAAGTCGGACTCGAGGTCGG
>CAZSVK010000216.1:0-10094 GCA_964610245.1 uncultured bacterium | reverse complement strand
GGGATAAGACCCCGCGTAAACACTTCCACACCCAGCTCTCCCGGACCGAAAGGTCTGGGAGTTCTGTCTTTGGGAGCGTACGCATCCCCACGACCTTCAGGGCGACGGACAAAGTCGTCGGAATACGGGTACAGGCAACGAAACCCCTATCTGCGGTACGGACAAGTGTCAGGTCTCGTGAGGGGTTTCGAGCCAGTCCCCGGATTCCGCCTCCGCTTCCACGACTTTGCCGGGACCCCACGACCTTGGTCGCGCCTTGTCTCTGCCGGCGGAGTCGGATAGGCTTCGAAGCAACGATGGACATCGAGGAACTCGCCGACGCTCTGGCCCGAGTTCTCGGGACCTTTCCCGAGGTTGGCTTTGCGTACCTGCACGGGAGCAGGGCCCGTGGGACGGCTCGCTCCGACAGCGATGTCGATCTGGCCGTCTGGACCGGGCGAGATGACGCGCCCAGACACCGAGTCCTGCGAAGGCGTCTGAGCATGGCGTTGGCCGAGGTCATACCCGCGGCCTGGCTCGACCTGGTGTTTCTCGAAACCGCCCCGGTGGCCCTGGCCTACGAGGTTCTCCGGTCGGGCCGGCTGCTCTCGTGCCGGAACCAGGACGCGAAGGCCGTCTTCTTCGTGCGCACTCTGGCCCGGTACTTCGATCAAGCGCCGATGCGCGAGCTACACTGGCAAGGTCTGCGAGAGCGGATCCAGGGAGGTGAAGGAGTCTGGTCGCCGAACAAGTCGTCCGCAGCCGGCTAGAAGCGCTGCAACGCTACTTGACGCGCCTCGAGCGCTATCGGCAGTTGCCTCGAGAGCGCTTCCTGATCGACGAGGATCTGCAGCTCGCGGCCGAGCGCTGTCTGCACCTGGCCACGGAGTGCGTCATCGACCTGGCCAATCACATCCTGTCGGATCGGGCCCTGCCCACGCCCTCCGGTTACGCCGATGCCTTCCGCGTGTTGCGCGACGCGGGGGTCCTCGAACCCGAACTGGCCGGGGCCCTGCAACAGTGGGCCGGGATGAGGAACATCCTGGTCCACGAGTACCTCGGAATCGACCACTCGATCACCTGGGAGACGATCGCCAACGATCTGGACGATCTGCGCCGTTTCGCCACGGTGGTGCTGGGGATGCTCGACGGCTGACCGGAACCTGATCTGAAACGTGGCCAGGGCCGAACCGCAGCCGCGGGGCGCGCTCGACCTCCACTTCCCCGGCCGCCCTTACTCCTCGCGGACCGGGCGCAGGCTGGGCTGGGTGCTGAGAATCGACGGGGCCCGGGAAACGGGCGCCGGCTCGACCGGCACCGGCTCCGGACGGAACTCCGACTCCCGGCCATAGGCCAGGTCGACCGCCTGCTGCGTCACCAGCGAATAGCAGGCGGCCAGCGCCGACTCGGCCTGGGCGGCGTTGTGCGCCGGCGGTGGGCCGAGAGTCGAAAGCACCGCGTGAGGCACCGGCGGACGGCGCATCTCGAACCGCAGATCCTCCAGGCTGCACTGGAGATCGAAGAAGAGCGCCGGTTCGGGCGACGGCCGTCCCTCGGTCTCGTCCTCGTCCTCGTCACCGGTGCCCGACCCTGACCCGACGCTGTCGGCGCTGTCGCCGGTCACGAGCCTGGCGCGGGTGCGCGTCAGCGCGTCGATGACTTCTTCGCGCGAGCGGCCGCGCAGGTACATCAGGATGAACGGGTCGGCGTCGAAGGCATCGGCCAGGATGTAGTGGACCGCCACCGCGTGCTTGCACAGGTTGGCGCTGTCGGGGCAAGAGCAGCCCACGCGCAGGTCCCGGGCCATCTTCGGGAACAGGCTGACGGAGGCCGCGGCGAAGACCTCGCCGATGTTCTGCGGCATCTCGCCGGAAAGCAGCTTGGCCGCGAAGACCGCGCGCGAGGCCATTGCCTCGATGACGCGCTCCCAGGCCCGGTCGTCCAGCGCCGCCACCTCGATCCGCACCGAGTAGGGCTGAGGCCGCGAGCCCTGGACCTTGGCCGTCACCTCGCAGGGCGCGACCCGGAAGTCGAAGACCCGGCCGGTGCGAGCGTAGTAACGCCCGCGCGGCAGGCGCTTCGAATGCCCGAACGATTCGAGCATCTTGATCCAGCGGTCGGCCCACCAGCTTCCCCCGAACTTGCTCTTGGAGAGCCGGGCCTGGTGGTGATCCGGCCCCTCCGCGCCGCCCTCGCGGCCCGCGCCGCCCTGAGCCTGCTGGGGAGCGCCTCCCATGCGGTGCGAGTCTCGCCCACGCCGCTTGGCCCGACGGTGCCTGTGCCGTCGCCGGTTTCGTCTCGAATTTGCCGTGTCTCCGTCGCCGCCGCTATCCGGACGTCCGCTCCTGGCGGCGGAGTGCCCGGGTTCGGCCGAGGCCACCACCGCGGGCGCGCTCGGCGCGGCCACGGGCTCCGTCTCGGGCTGCGCGTTCGCGGCGCCGCCCTGGGCCTCTTGCTGACCGGAGTGGCCGCGGCGTCTGCGGTGTCTTCGCCGTCTGCGACGCTTGCCGGTCGCAGCGCCACCCTCCGCTGCCGGCTGGCCCGCCTCGGAGATCTCGTCGTGCGGCTCGGGCCCGGCATCCTCCGGCGCTCGGGGCGGGGGAGGGGGCCGCACCGGGGCCGGAGCCTGGACCGGCTCGGGGCTGTCGGGGGCGGCCTGGACGGCCGGATCCTGAGCCGGGGCCTCGCCCGGCGCGGGCGCGGCCGAGCGCCGCCTGCGCCAGTAACGATGTCTAGTCATCGCCGATAGCGTCCTTCTGGAGCTGGACCAGTTCCTGCAGCTCGTCGTTGGTCATCTCGGTCAGCCACGCCTCACCGGTGCCGACCACCTTGTCGGCCAGGCCGCGCTTGCGCTCGATGAGGAAATCGATTCGCTCCTCGAGGGTGCCGGCGCTGATCAGCTTGTGAACCTGAACGTTACGCGTCTGGCCGATGCGGAAGCTGCGGTCGGTCGCCTGGTCCTCGACCGCGGGGTTCCACCAGCGGTCGAAGTGGAAGACGTGATTGGCCCGCGTCAGGTTGAGGCCAAGGCCTCCGGCCTTGAGCGAGAGGATGAACACCCTCGGACCGCCCTCTTCGGCCTGGAAGTCGTCGACCATCTGCTGGCGGTGCTTGGTCGGCACCGAACCGTAGAGGAAGGGGACCTCGATCCCGAACCTCTCGGCCAGCCGCGACTTCAACAGCTTGCCCATCTCGGCGTACTGCGTGAAGATCAGAGCCCTGTCGTCGGTGTCCAGCAGCTCTTCCAGCATCTCCTCGAGGCGGGCCAGCTTGCCCGAGCGGGAGGCCAGGCCCTGCTCGTCCTCCGAGAGGTAGTGGGTGGGGTGGTTGCAGATCTGCTTGAGCTTGGTCAGCGAGGCCAGCACGTGGCCGCGGCGCTGGATGCCCTCGGCCTTCTTGAGCTTGGCCATCATCTGCTCGACCACGGCCTCGTAGAGCGAGGCCTGTTCCTTCGTCAGGCTGCAGTAGACCTTCATCTCCTGCTTCTCGGGCAGATCGCTGATGACGGTGGGGTCGGTCTTGAGGCGCCGGAGCACGAACGGTGCCACCAGCTTGCGCAGCTGATTGGCCCGCGCGCTGTCGCCGAAACGCTCGATCGGGTAGGCGAAGTTGCGCTTGAAGGCCGCTCCGGTCCCCAGGTAGCCCGGGTTGAGGAAATCCATCAGCGACCACAGCTCGGCCAGCCGGTTCTCGATCGGCGTGCCGGTGAGGGCAGCCCGGTACTGGCCCCGGAGCTGGCGGACCGCTTGACTCTGCTTGGCCGCCTCGTTCTTGACGTTCTGCGCCTCGTCGAGGACCACGCCGATCCACTCGACCGCCTGCAGGTGGGCCAGATCGCGCGCCACCAGCGAGTAGGTCGAGATGACCAGATTGTGCTTGGCTGCCTCGCGGGCAAACGATGCTCCGGTGCGCCGGTCGGCGCCGTGGTGCACCATCAGCGACAGCGAGGGGGCGAACCGTTGCGTCTCGCGTTGCCAGTTGGTCACCACCGAGGTGGGACAGATGAGCAGCGTGGGCCCGGGGTGCTTCGGCGCCGACCGCTCCTGTTCGCGCAGCAGCAGCGTGAGCAGCTGGATCGTCTTGCCGAGGCCCATGTCGTCGGCCAGGCAGGCGCCCAGCCCCCGGTCGCGCAGGCAGGCCAGCCAGTGCAGGCCGCGTTCCTGATACGGCCGGAGCTGGCCGCGGAAACCGTCCGGCGTCGGCGTCGGATCGGCGCTGCCCGGCTTGAAGAGACTGGCCAGCCAGCCGTCTCCCTCGAACTGGAGGGCGGGCAGTTTCTCGGCTCCGTCGGTGACGCCCGCGGCCATCGCCAGGGCCTGTCCGACGGTCATCTGCTCCATCTGGCCCAGGCTGCGTTCGGCGAACCGCGCGGCCGCCTTCAGGGCGTCGGCGGAGAGCACGACCATCCGGCCGTTGAGCTTCACCAGCGGCACCTTCATCTGGATGAGGCGCAGGAACTCTTCCCGCGAGATGACCTGGTCGCCCAGGGCGATCTCCCAGTCGAAGTCGAGCAGCGTGTCGATGCCCAGGCTGGACTTGGCGGCCGAGCGATCGGCCGCTCGCACCTTGACGCGGACCGCCACCGTGGGGGACTCGAACGCGCCGGTCTTGATCTCCTGGGGAATGACCACGCCGAGGCCCGCCTGGTGCAGTTGCGGCGCGCCGTGCGCCAGGAACTGGAACGCTCCGTCCGAGGTGAGCGGGCAGCCGCTGGGGGCCGGATCGTGCAGGCTGGGCTCGAGCGGCGCGTAGATGCGCGCGGCCCGTGCGAGGTCGGCCAGCAGGGTCTCCTGCGCGTTGTCGAACCGCTTGCCCTGCGCGCGCAGCGCCCGGCTGCCGGCCCGCCAGACGTCGTCCGCGGGCACCAGCAGCGAGGGATCGTCCTTGGCCTGCAGGTAGAAGCGCAGCACCCAGTCTTCGCCGGGGCGGTTCATCTCGTCCTGGGGCATCGATTCCAGCCGGAAACAGGTGCGGTAGGGGGCCCCCTTCACCGCTTCGACGAGCGGGGCGGTCCAGCGACGGGCTTCACGAGGCAGGTCTTTCAGCTCGATCGGCGTGCCGGTGCGGATGAGCGCGGAGCCCGATACCATCGCGGCCATCCAGGCCGAATCGGGCATGCGCACGACGAGGCCCTCGGCCTGCTGCGCCGCGTAGCGGTTGTAACACCAGGCCCGGGCGGTCTCATCGACCGTCACGGTGAGGAAGCGTTCGATGAGCGCCTTCGACGGGCGGGGGCCGGCCAGCGTGCCTCCGAAGTGCGGCGGGATGCGGGCCATCGCGGGCATCGCATCGGCCAGGTGCTCGATGGTGCTCTCGACGTCGGCGTCGGTCAGCAGCGGCAGCCAGCCGGCGCGCGGGATGCCGCCCTCGCCTTCCTCGGCGATCGGCACGAACTGTCCGCGGGCCAGAACCTGGAGCGATAACTTCGCCGCCGCGCTCCAGAAGAGCAGCGAGCCCCCCGGCACCACGTGCTGGCCCACCGCGGAGCGCGCGAGCGGCACGCTCGAGAGCATGCCCAGCGCCTTGACGGTCGGGAACAGCAGGCCTTCGACCTGCCAGCGCTCGAGCGCGAAGGGGTGGGTCGCGTCTTTCTCGCGCTCCAGCATCGGGCGGAGAATCGGGGAGGTGGCCGGACGCCCGTCCCGGGTCGGCAGCCGCAACTCGAAGAGCAGCGGCATCGCCCCGTTGGGCTGCGAGCAGCCGGGGACGAGGGTGTCGAGCGCTTCGACGAGGCGCTCCGGAGAGACCAGGTAAGGATGCCGCCGCTCGGTCGCGTCGGCAGAGACCTTGCGCCGGCCTCGGCCCCGCCGTCGAACGACGGGAGCGGCTAGCTCGCCTTCGCCCCAAAGGAGGAACCCGCCTACGGGCGAACTCGCCGAAGGTTCACTCCAGCTCGAGTGGATGACTATCATCGAGGGTCTTCGGCCGGAAGCGTGCCATGGTCTGCGCCTGCGTCGGAATGGGCGGTCAGCACCGGCCGGTCATGTTTCTGCGGTCCAGCCTGAGACTGCGGGCAATCGAGTAAGTTGCGGCGGCATCGTTCGGTCATCCGCGGCTTTCCTCCTGCCGCGAGACCGACGTCCGGACCCAACGGTCAACCCACCCGCCAGCGGTCGTCAGCTCGCAATCCTAACACGAGTGATCGGCAATTGAAAGAAATAGATTGGCCTCACCGCCAGCTCTCCTGCGCTGGGTCGTAGGGGCCCATCTCGCCCCTCTCCGCGCCTGCCTTGAACGAGTACTGGCGCCCCTCGGTCACCAGCGAGAACTGCCCTTGCCGGTCGGTCGTCTCGACCCGGCCGGAGACCACCTTCACCGCCCCGACCCCCTTGGCGAACTGGATGGCGTAGAGCCCCTTCCAGCCCTTCACCTGGAACCCTTCCAGGCCCACCTGCACCCGCGGCCGGCCCCACTTCAGGTCGAAGATGAGCTGCCCCTGGATGGCTGATACGCGCAGCAGCAGCGTACGCCGTTCTTGCGACTCGATCTCCACTCCTTCGAAGGTGAAGCTGCCCTCTCCCTGCAGCAGCAGGGTGTTGCCCGGTGGGCTCGTGCTCAGGCGAATCGAGGAGTCCTTCTCGGCCAGCACCCGCTGGCCCGGCTCGATCTGACGTCCCGTCGTCAGCGGCTCGCGGCCGCCGCCGCCCGGCTTCTCGACGTAGGCCGTGCCCTTCACCGAGGCGACCGCAAGCGACTGACTGAGCGGCGCGGAGAGCGAGGGCGCGGCGGGCCCGACCGGACCGGACTCCTCCCGGCCGCCTCTGCCGAAGACGACCAGCCCCACCAGGAGGATGAACCCCGCGCAGCCCGCGGCCACGTACGGCAGCCAGGCCGGCCACGGCCGGCCCGAGGAGAGCCGGTCTTCCGGCCCCGGAACCGGCGGGTTCTCCTGGGTCACCGACCGGGCCCTGCGGGCGGTGCGTTCGCGCGGGTACTTGCGCTGGGCGGCCTCGATGTCGGCGAGCAGGTGACCGGCCGTGAGGCTGCTCACGTCGCTGGCCGATTTGAGTCTCTGGGAGAGCACCGCTTCGTGAGGATCGACCGCGTCCATCAGTTCGACCGGCTGCGACATCAGCCCCAGCTCGCGCCGCGAGAAGTCCAGGTAGCCCGGATTGCGCAGATTGCCGCGCAGGGTCTCGGCCAGGCCGTTGAAGCGGGGCTCGGTCAACAGGAAATCGACGATGGTCGCGATCTCCTCGAGTGCCCGGATCGACTCGCGCGCCTCGCCGGGGTTGCCGCCGAGCATCGTTGCCAGCACCGGCAGCCCCTCGGGATTGCCCCAGCTGAACAGGACGCGAGCCGCGGCCGCCCGGACCGCCGCGACCGGATGGGCGAGCAACCGCGAGAGCGGTCCCAGTTCGGGGGCCGGCGGGTCCATCCAGCCGGAAGCCTCCACCGCGCCGAGCAGGGCGTCGGGATCGGCGTCCCGGTTGGCCAGCGTCTCCTCGATGAAGGCCCGGGCGAGCCGGGCGTCGAAGCGGCCGAGGGCGCGCATCGCCAGCCGCCGGACCGGCCCCGAGGCCCCGTACCGGGCGACGCCGAGGATACCCTCGGGGACCGAATTCTCCTCGATGTTGGAGGGCATCGCCAGGATGCGGATGGCATCCATCACGAGCCGCTCGTCGTCGAGTTCCAGCATCCCGTTCAGACGCTCCAGGAGCTGCGGCGTCCTCGAGTAGTACGAGAAGGAGCGCAGCGCCTGGAGTCTCACCGCGGGGCTCGGGTCGGTGCGCACCAGGTGCTCCAGCACTCGGAGCGACGACTCGCCAGGGTAGTAGCCGAGGCAGTAGGCGGCCTGCACCCGCTCGTCCTCGCCGCCTTCGACGATCATGTCGCGAACCGCCCGACCCGCCTTCTGGTTGTCGGCGCCGATCAGGCCGAGGATGGCCTGGGTCGTCACCTCGAGGTTCTGCGACTTGATCCGCGGCACCAGCAGGCGAGCGCGCAGCTCGGGCGGCGCCCCCAGGCGGATGAGCGAGCCGATCGCCTGCGCGACCGGGTGGGGCGACTGCGAGGTCTCGATCTCGCGCACGCAGACGTCCAACGCCTCCGGGGCGCCGATCGCGGCGAGCGAGCGGATGGCCGTGGCACGCACCAGCGGGTGCTCGAACTTCTCGAGCGCCTGCAGCACCAGCGGCGTGGTGCCGGAGAGCTGGGGCATCCGCCCGAGCGACTCGATGGCGTGGGCGACCGCCCAGCCGAACTGGCCCGCGAAGATCGAATCGATCGCCGGCCGGATGTCGAAACGGCTGAAATGGTCGAGACAGGAGGCGGTGAGCCACTGGACCGCGGGCGAACGGTGGCGCGCGGCGCGCTTCAGACAGGCCAGGGTGTCGTCGGTCGCCAGGTAGCGCAGCGACAGGATGAACTGGGGCAGCACCTCGGTGGTCCAGACGGCGTTGACGCGCGACAGCAGCTTCTGGTCGTCCATCTCGCCGAAGCAGGCGGTGAGGAGAAAGGCGGCCAGAGGCCCCTCGGCGTCGTCGGACATCCGGTCGACCAGGAACGACTCGACGGCCCCGTGGTGGAAGCGCGAAAGGGCCACGAGCAGCAGCCTGCGCTCTCTCCCCACCGCACCTTCGAGCCTCTTGCGCAGAGCCAGGATGCAGGGCTCGAGGATCTGGGTGGCGCTGCGGATGATGGCGTCGCTCCCCTCGGAGCGGGCACGAGTCGGACGGCCTTGCCGGCCCGCCACCGTGACCAGTTGCGAGTGGACCGGCGAGCGACTCGGGGTGTACAGGGCCCGCAGGTGGCGAGGGTAGAGGTCCTGGTAGGCGCACAGGAAGTGGGCCGCCATCGGCCCCGCCGCCTCCTGCCACGAGGCCCTGACCGAGCTGATCAGATCCTCCGAGTCGAAGTGGATCACCAAACGTTCCATCTGCCGGGTCACGAAGGCCCGATAGTGGAGGTCCTGATGAGACAGCGAGCGTAGAAGGCGATCCTGGTGGCGCATGACCAGGGAGCGAACGTCGATCCGGCCGGGTACCGGCCACTCAGAGTACAAGCGCCGTGGCGGCGATGCCAGCGGCGTGGTTGCGGCTGGAGAAGGGCTCTCCGGCCGCTGCTCGCCGACTCCCGACTCCTGCTCTACCGGCCCTCGAGCCGCTTCAGCAGCTCGCGAGAGGGGGCGTAGGCGGGCGAGGCCGGCTCCAGTGCCAGGAGCGCTCTTCGCACCGATCGGGCCCTGCCCGAGAGCGCCTTGGCCGAGCCGGCGTCGGTCCGGGCCAGGGCATCCAGCCGATCGACGAACCGGCTGGCGGCGGCGAGCTTGCCGACGGAGAGTTCGCGGGCGATGTCGTTCTCGAGGGCGTCGAGGTCGGCCGCCGAATCGGAGATGGTCCGGCTGAGGTCTCGCTCGGGATCGGCGGGCACCACCGGTCTCGGGGACGGGTCCGGCGAGGAACCGTCGGCCGCCGCCAGCACGTTGATGGTCGGCTGGATCCGGCAGGGGTGGAACTCGTCGGGTGCCGCGGGGTCGGCCACGGAGATGTAGAGGTTGTAGACCCCCGGGATGGCGGGAACCAGGATGTTCCGGAAGTGCAGCTCGAGCACGCTGTCGGGGCCGGATGGGGTCATGCCGGGCTTGTTGATGAAGAAGCCCTTGGCATAGAAGCTGACGCCGACCAGCTTGCTGACGTTGCGGCCGTTGCGCCAGACGCTGATGCCGACCTGCTGGGAGGGGTCGAGCGGCCAGCGCGCCGGGTACTCGACCTTGATACGCTTGGCCTCCACTCCGTTGGAGGTGACCATGACATCCATTGCGGGGAGCGTGGAGCCCGCAACCGGATCCTTGTCGTAGACGGCGTCGGCGCCCACTCGGGTCGATTCGGTATGGCGCCGGTTGTACTCGTCGAGGTAGAAGCCGCCGATCTGCTGATCGTGCATCACCAAGACGTTCTCGTCGTTCTGCGTGTTGCCCCGGGCGCTGGAGTTCTGCGAGCCGGTGATGACGATGGCGTGCGGGGTGCCCGCGTCGATGATGAAGACCTTGTGGTGGAACAGGCCGGCCCCTTGATAGAGCTGGACGGGCACGCCGGCGCGAGTCAGGGTCGAGAAGTCGCCGTAGGGGCCGGTGCTGCGGTAGAGCCGGTGGTCGAAGATGCCGCCGACCTCGA
>CAZSVK010000215.1:0-10106 GCA_964610245.1 uncultured bacterium | reverse complement strand
CTCGCGCGGCAAGCGCAACGCCTTCCCGCTCCCCCGCTTCCCCGCCCTGGCGCTGCTCGCGGGGGCGGCGGCGCGCCACTGGCTCGAGGAGGCGCATACCCTCCGGCTCGCTCGCGCATCCACCTTCGCCAGCGTCGTGCTGGGAGTCGCTGGGATCGGCGCGCTGGTCGGGGCCGCCCAGAAGTTCCAGCCGCTGCTGCCCTACGCGGCCGGGCTGTGCGGCATGACCGTCGCCGGAGCGGTGCTCGGGCTGGCACTCCACGCAGGCGGCCGGGGCAGACCCGCCTTCACCACGGCCCTGGCGCTGGCCTCGGCGACTTTCGTCTACATGTACGCGGTGATGGCGCCGGCCTGCGACTTCTTCCGCTCGGCCCGCCCCTTCGCCGAGGCGGTCGCAACGGCGGCCCTGCCGGGCGAGCCGATCGCCGCCTACCTGCTCTTCAAGCCCTCGGTCGCCTATTACCTGGACCGCCGGCTGGAGGAGGCGAAAGACAACGCCGAGATGCTCGCGTTGACGCGGGGTGCCGGCGGAACGATCGCATGCATCCTCCCGGTGAACCAGATCGAGGCGCTCAAGTCGGCAGGCCTGGACTATGTCGAGCGGGTACCCGGTACTGCGGGCGCGGAGGGGTTGTCCTTCGGACGGGTGCGCACGGGAGCGGCCGCCTCCGGCACCACGACCGCGCAGCAGAGCCGGCAGACGCCACCCCCTGGCCGCTCGGGGCCGGCGCATGATACAAACCCCTGAAACGGCGGCGAACGACCAGTGAGGTGAACGTGGAAGATTACGTGATGGCGATCGATCAGGGAACGACCGGCTCGACCGTGCTGATCTTGAACCACGCCGGCGCGGTGGTCTCGCGAGGCTATTCCGAGTTCACGCAGTACTATCCGCAGCCCGGCTGGGTCGAGCACGACGCGTCCGAGATCTGGACCGTCACCCATCGCGTGATGGAGCAGGCGCTGCGCGACGGCGGCATCGACGCCGGCGCGATCGCGGCCATCGGCATCACCAACCAGCGCGAGACGACGGTGCTGTGGGACCGCGAGACGGGCCGCCCGGCCGCCCGCGCCATTGTCTGGCAGTGCCGGCGCACGGCCGACATGTGCCGCTCGCTCGAGTCGCGAGGCCTGGGCGCGAAGCTGCGCGAGAAGACCGGTCTACTGGCCGACGCCTATTTCTCGGGGACCAAGATCCGCTGGCTGCTCGACAGCGATCCCGCGCTCGAGACGGCGGGCCGCGAGGGCCGAGTGCTGTTCGGCAACATCGACACCTGGCTGCTGTGGAACTTGACGGGCGGCAGGGTGCATGCGACCGACTTCACCAACGCGAGTCGCACGCTGCTGCTGAACATCCACGACAAGCGCTGGGACCCCGAGCTGCTGGAGATGCTGGGAGTCCCCGCGGCCATGCTGCCCGCCGTGCACCCCTCGTCCCATCGCTTCGGGGTCACCGATCCGGCGGCCTTCTTCGGCCACGAGGTGCCGATCAGCGGTATCGCGGGCGACCAGCAGGCAGCGCTCTTCGGCCAGGGATGCTGGGAGCCGGGCATGGCCAAGAACACCTACGGCACCGGCTGCTTCCTCCTGATGAACACGGGAAAGAGCTGCCGGATCTCGCAGCGCGGCCTGCTGACAACGCTCTGCGCCGGCACGGGCGGCGAGCCGCTCTACGCGCTCGAGGGGTCCATCTTCATCGCCGGCGCCGCCATCCAGTGGCTGCGCGACGGCCTGCAACTCATCGAGAAGGCGTCCCAGACCCAGGGCCTGGCGCAGTCGATCCCGGATAACGCCGGCGTGTACTTCGTCCCGGCCTTCGTGGGGCTGGGGGCCCCACACTGGGACATGGAGGCCCGCGGAGCCATCCTGGGACTGACGCGCGGGGCAGGCCGGGCCCACGTCGTCAGGGCGGCGCTCGAGTCGATCGCCTACCAGACGGCGGACCTGGTCGGCCTGATGGTCGAGGAATCGGGCGTGCCGATCCGGGAGCTGCGCGTCGACGGCGGCGCCACCGCCAACGACTTCCTGATGCAGTTCCAGGCGGACATGCTGGGCATCCCCGTCGACCGCCCCGCCAACGCCGAGACGACCGCCCTCGGCGCCGCGTACCTCGCGGGCCTGGCCGAGCGCTTCTGGGCTGGCCCCGAGGAACTGGCCGATGTGCGGGTCCGCAACCGGCTGTTCACTCCGGCGTTGGGGAGCGACGAGCGGGCGAAGCTGCTCGACGGCTGGCATGGCGCCGTGGAGAGGGTGCTGACGAAAGAACAGGGGTTAGGGGTTAGGGGTTAGGAAAGACGCGCGTCCCCTCGAACCGGCAGCCCTCGCACACCGATGGCCGCTCCCGGCAAGCCGTGGACGAGACAGGCACTCGGAGGGGAGGGCGGCCAATGCCTAACCCCTAACCCCCAACCCCTAACCCCTACAATTGCTGCCAGTTGTCGGCCCAGAAATAGTAGGTATCCAGCCGCCAGCGGCCCAGGTCGTCGGTCATCAGCTCGAAGATAGCCCGGGCGGGCGCTTTCTCGAACCGGGCCTCGTAGACCAGGCGGCAGCGAGTGTTCGTCCAGGCAAGCTCCGAGTCGCCCAGGGTGAACTCCTGGAGCCGGCCCAGCTTCTTGAGCAACACGTCGTACTGCTTCTGCAGCTTCTTCTCGGGGAGGTTGTTCTTCAGCTGGCCGGTCAGCAGCTTGTTGTAGATGAAGCCCAGCTCGGCCCGCCCCATCCGGGCGAGAAACTCGTCGGTGATGATGCGCGCCACCTGCACCTGCTGCGTGCGCCAGAACATGTAGTAGCCGACCAGGCCCACGATGACGAGCCATACCAGCCACTGCACCTGGGCCAGCTTCTGCCGGAGCCGTTTCTTTCGCCTGACCTGGGAGGCATCCATTGTCGGGATTGATCAAGCCACGCCGGGAAGGCGGAAATCAACCGAAGTTCACTTCGCGGCGGCGGAACCTCGCGAACTCCTCAGGCGCCGTCGAGCCTCGCGGGCCTCGTTTGCCCGCGCAAACAACCGCTGAGTGTCCCGGTAGCCCTGGTCGATGAGCCGCTCGACATGCCGGCGCGAGAAATCGAGCACCGAGAGCGCGTTGAACGGTTCGTGGAACTCGACCGTGTGGAGATTCACCGGCCGGTAGACCCCCCGGATGGCCCCCCTGCGGATGAGCTGATTGATGAACTCGACCTGTTTGATGTCGTTGTTCAGGACACCCTGCATGACGAGTTCAATGGTACGGCCGATGCACTCGAGTAGCCCATCCGGCCGCTTCGCCACCCGCGGGAACAGCTTCACCACGTAGATGTCGGTCACCCGCCGGTCGGCATCGATGGCTATCTTGAGCGGAGGGATGTTGGCCAGCAGGCCGCCGTCCCAGAAGAGTCGCCCGTCGATGTCGGTCCACGGGAAGGCGATCGGGATGCTGGACGAGGCCAGCACGTGCTCGGGGAGGATGTCCTTGTTGGTGAACAGCGCCGACTCCCCCGAGATGATGTCGACCGCCGTGACGAAGAGCCGGGCCTTGCTGCGGCGGATCTTCTCGATGTCGAAAGCCTTGCGCAGGGTCTCGAGCAGAGCCGAAGTGTCGAAGAGACTGTTCCAGCCGAAGAAGTTCCAGAGATCCAGACGGTTCCGGAAGGTGTGGGAGTTCCCCATCAGCGGCCTGAGTCTCCGCAACCGGGCCGGCAGCCCCCATAGATCCGGGTGCGAGAGGTCCAGCCACAGCTCCCGCAGCTTCTCCGGCGGCATCCCCTGCGCGATGGCGACGGCATTGACCGCGCCCACGGAGGTCCCGACCAGAACTCCCGGTCTCACGCCATTCTCGTGGAGCGCGTGGTAGACCCCGCACTCGTAAGCGCCGCGAGCCCCGCCGCCCGAGAGGACCAGCGCGCTCATCGGTTCCTGCCCGCCACCACCACGGGGCAGCGTTCTCAACGGCTTCGTGCCGATGTCGAAGGTCTTGACCAGCTGTCTGGGACTGCGTTGGCGTCTACGGTGCTCTTCGGGCATGGAGAGGAACGTCCGTTCACATCATAGATCAGTTCTTGCTCGGATAGAGCAGGTACTTCCGTCTCACGCGCTGGAAGTCCAGGATCCCGGCGCGCCACCCCCGGACGATCTCCAGGAGCCCGCCGCGCGCCAACAACTGCTCCGAGCCCGACGTCAGGCCCAGCGAGTGGGCCAGCGACTTCGAGACCTCCGCCCAGCCAGGGGCCCGCGGATAGAGGTCCCTCAATGTCCTCAGCACGTACAGGGTCAACAGCATCGGTTCGACGCGGTCGGGCGACGTCACCTCGAACCGGACGCCCCCGCAGCTCTTGCCCTTGTAGCGATCCGAGACAGGGGTGAACCTGATCGGGGTGAAGCGTAGGCCGGGTAACCGCAGGGCTTCCAGGGCGCGCGCGAACCGGGCGGGCTCATCCACCCACGGGGCGCCGACCACCTGGAACGGCAGCGGAGTCCCCCGGCCCTCGGCCAGGAATCCGTTGACGGCGATCGATTCCAGGCCGGGATAGAGCAGGGTCGACTGCCAGGTGGGCAGGTTGGGCGAGGGCGCGACCCAGCGGAGACCGGTATCGCCGAAGAGCATGTCGCGGGTCCAGCCTTCCATCCTCACGATCTCGAGGTCGGCCCGGTGGCGGTACTCGGCGTTGAGCAGCAGGGCCATCTCGCCGATCGTCATCCCGTGCAGGAGAGGCATCGGGTAGATGGCGGTGAAGCCGACCCGCGAGCTGTCCATCGAGTTGCCATCCACCCGCTCGCCGCCGATGGGATTGGGCCGGTCGAGCACCCAGACGGCGACGTGGGCCTTCGCGGCCTCGGCCAGGAGGTAGTCGACCGTGCTGATGTAGGTATAGAAGCGCGCGCCCACGTCCTGGAGATCCACCAGGACCAGATCCAGGCCCGCCAGCATCTCGGGAGTCGGCCGCCGAGTCTTGCCGTACAGGCTGTAGACCGGGATGCGGGCCTTGCCATAGGTCGTGTGGGCGACGTCCTTGCCGCCCTCGATCGCTCCGAAGATCCCGTGCTCGGGCGCGAACAGCGCCTTCAGGCACACGCCGCGATCCAGCAGGGCGTCCACGGTCTGGCGGCCGGTCGACGTGACGCCGGCCTTGTGAGTGAGCAGCCCGACCCGCTTGCCCTCCAGGCGGGGCAGAAGGACCGTCAAGAGCCGGTCGATGCCGAGCCGCACCCGGCGATGGTCCGTGGAAGGCCACTCCTTGGCCGGGGCCGGAGCGCACGTCAGAAAGAGAACGAGAAGCAGCAGGCTGAAGATGCAACGCATAGCGGTGGCCCTTCGAGGGAACCTGGATCTGGGCGGAATCCGGGTTGGCAGAGTAGATCGGAGAGCCGGACACCTGGCCCTGCCGTCGATCTCCTCATCGGCGCGCGGACCGGCCACGTTCGAGTCTTCATGACGCGGTCGAGCGAGTCCTGCCGGACCTGGACCGCGCGACAGTCAGGAGTCGGTCCGGTTGGGTCGATAAGCGAATCCGAGGTGATCTCGATGTTCTTTCGCCGCCGCATCCTGTCCAACACTCGCCGTCTGCTGACCGTCTCTCTCTGCACCGCGCTGGCCTCCGGCACGCTGGGGGCAAGCCAGGCCGTGGAGGCGGTGCTGGACCGGGCGGGAGACCCGAACTGGGTGGGAGCGTTCCTGCTGGACGGCCCCAAGGAGGAGGCGAAGCCGGTGCTGACCCTTCCTCGGGGCGAGAAGGTCCGAGTCTGGCCTGCTCGCGGTGAGAACGGGTACCTCTACGTCGAGCGTCTCAGCCCGGGTGGCGCCGTCACCCGCAGCGGATTCGTCCATCGCAAGTTCTTGAAACTCCCGCAGGAGGCTGCCGCGATGAGCTCGGCTGCAACGCCCCGGACGCCGGCCCAGACCGCCGCGCCCCAGGTGCCGGCGAAGCCCTCGACGCCCGCGCCGGGCACAACGGCCAAGGCGACAGCGGCGGTGAAGCCCGCGACGACAGCGAAGGCCGCGCCCGAGAAGAAGGCTGACGCCGGGGCCGTCCCGTCCAACAGCTCCGCCTTGCAGGAGAAGCTCCAGGCCCTGGAAGCGAAGCTCGAAGTGATGGAGAAGCGGCTGTCGGCCCTGGAACGGGACGGGATCCCCGACCCCGGGGTCGACTTCCTCCAGCGGTTGCAGAAACTCGAGATGGAGGTCCACTCCCGCGACACCTCGTCGCTCCCGACGGTGCCCTTCCCCGAGGTTCCCCGCCATGATTCGAACCACGCGCCGGCCTCGGCGGCATCGAGGATCCCGGGCGTGAGCTGGCTGCTCGGAAGCTGGTAAACCGTTCGGGTGGAGTCGGCGCGGGGCCTTGTCCGGCCGCGCCGTCTACAGGTGCCGATGTCATGACTTCCCGCTCCGGCGGGCAGCTCCGGCGATCTTGCCGACCCCGATTGACGATCGGCGGATCGGTTCCTATACTCATGCGGAGTTTCAGCCCGGCACGGCCATGCAGGTGTGCCGCAAGTTCAAGGAGAATCCACATGAATCGCAAGTTGAATCGATTGACGGCCGGGATGTTGACCGTCGTCTTCACTCTGAGTCTGTTGCCGCTCTCGCTGGCAGCAGCCGAGACCTCCGCGCCGGGCACCACGGACAACGTCATCGACAGCGGGACGGCCACCTCGAACAACGGCCAGGCGTCGATCACGGGCGGGGCGGTCAACCCCAACGTCCGCGCGGGTTACGGCTACGGTAACCGCAACTACCCGTACGGCACCCAGCCGGCCTTCGGCAGCGCCACCACCAGCAAGATCCCGATGCTCGTCGGCGCGGCCTTCGGCGGAGTCCTCGGCGCGCACTTCGGGATCGTGGGCACGCTGGCCGGCGCCGTCGTGGGCGGCCTGGTCGGCAAGTTCGTGGGCGGCCAGATGGGCGAGCCGGCCTACGGCAACTACTACGACAACTACAACAACCGGCTCGACCGCTACTACTCCGATTACTACGGCAATCTGGGACAGCGAACGGCCAACATGGGCATCCTGCCGGGCATCGCCGGAGGCGTCTTCGGGGCGCTCATCGGCTCGAGCTTCGGCGGCGCGCTGGGCGCGGTGGTGGGCGGCGTGGCGGGCTACTTCGTCGGCCAGGTCTTCGCGCAGATCCTCTTCCCCCAGGAGTACTACGCCAACTACAACCAAGGCGGGAATTCCCCGTACGACTCGTTCCGCACGGTGCCGACCCCGTTCCAGCAGCCGACCACGACGAACGGCTACGGTTTCCAGACCACGACCGTTCCGACCGGCGCCCAAAACGAGGGCTACTACACGAACTACATGAGGAAGGGCGCGCCGGCCGCGCCGATGAGCCTCGAGGAAGCCCGCGACGCCTTCTACAAGGCGGTGTCGGCCTACGAGGCGACCCTCAAGAGCGGAACCCAGGAGCAGAAGCTCCAGGCCCGCCAGAGTTTCGAAGCGGCTCGGGATGCTTACTTCTCACTAAAGGGTCCCAAGAACCCGTGAGGGGTCAGCGAAGAGAGGAGGCCTCCACGCCGGCGTTAGCCCGTGGGGGTCTTTTCTTTTGGGGCGACTTCGCGACGTTGGTGCGGTACTTGCGCGCCGAGCTGTGCATGTCGAGGCAGGCCTGGCACCCGAGGTGGGAGCGGCCTTCCTGGACCGTGTTCTTGCCGCAATAGACGCAGATGCCCTTCTCGCGCCACTGGCGCCGGGTCTGCAGCCGCTTCACGTTGGTCGCGTCTCGCTTGCACCGGATGCTGCAATAGAGCTGGAAGGGCGAGCGGGCCACGAAGGCCTTGTGGCAACTGGCGCAGCCGGAGTGCTTGAGCGGGCAGCCGTTGCAGGAGATGCAGTACGGCGCGTTCCGCCGGACCTCGCAGTCCTTGTCCGAGATCCAGCGTTTGAGCGCGGGACAGCACACGCGGCTGCCGCGTTTCTCGGGCAATGGATACCGGTACCTGGACACGAACATTGGGTGCAGGAGTGTAACACCGGTACTCCGGCCCGTCAATCATGATCGCCGGCTGTCCCGGGCACCCGGGCTCGAAATCCGGAATGAAAGCTCCCGCCGGCGGGGGGAGGGCCCGCCAGCGGGAGACTGAAAAGACAGGTCGGGGAGGACTACCGGAGACTCACTTGGAGCTGCCGGCAGCGGCGGCCAGCGCCTTCTGGTAGGCGGCGCGGGTCGACTCCATCGAGGCGCGGGCCTCGTCGGCGCCCTTGCCGTCCTTGAGAGCGCTCTGGTAGACGTTCACCGCGTCGAAGTAGGTCTTGCGGAGTGTCTCGATGCTGTCGGACGGAGCGGCGGGGGCCTTGAGCAGGCTGGCGCCCACGGTCAGAGAGTTCGACTAGTACGGGTTGGTGGCGGCGCCGGTGGCGTAGCCATAGCCGTAGTTGTTGGCCGGCATGCCGTACTGCGTGTAGCCGTTGTAGCCGGGGTACTGTCCGTAGCCGTAACCCGCCTGACCACCCGGGTACTGTCCGTAACCGGTGTAGGGGCTGTACTGGTTCCCGTAGGCGTACGGGCTGCGGAACAGGTTGCCGTAGAAGAGGTAGTCGAAGATCGACTGGCCGGTGAAGTGCTGCCAGATGGCGTTGCCGACCAGGAAGCCGGCGACGCCGCCGATGACGATGCCGGTGATCCCGAAGTGGGAGCCGAGCACGGCGCCGACGACGGCGCCCATCACGGCCGGAACGACGGCGGGCGAGAGGCCACCGTTGAGATAGGTGTTGTTGTAGTAGCGATTACCGAACTGCTGCGAGTAGCGAGGATCCTCGTACGGGTTGTAGAGCTGGCCGTTGACCGAGTTGCCCACCGAACCGGTGGGGTAGTTGTAACCGCTGTTCACGGTCCCGGGGTAGTTGTAACCCTGGTTCACCGTGCCGGTGGGGTAGTTGTAACCGCCGTTCACGACGTTGCCGCTGGGGTAGGTGTTACCTGGGTAGTAGCCGTAGCCACCCGTAACCGTCTGGGCGAGCCCGAGGGCCGGCACCAGCAGGGCCACGAGAACAGCGAGTGCGATCCGGTTCATGTTTCCTCCTCCTGACCTGTCGGCCGGGTCCTTCTCGGGCCCGGCATCTACATGATATTGAAACTCGGGGCATGATCCCCACCGCTACTACCGGCCAAGTTGCCAATGAGTTGCAAAAAAGAAGGCGGGTCCCTGCTCGCCAGGTTCCCGCCACAGCCGGGGAGGCGCCCCGAATCAGGCCAGAACTGGATTCCGGGCCGATCGTCGTGGCCCGGATTCACTTCACGCGCCGGGACGGAACTTCAGGATTCCCGACCGCAGGCAGGGTTGCTCCCTCCCGTCCGGGCCCACCGGCCGCCCGGCGAACTCGAATCCGCGGCCGCAACAACTCCTCAATATCGGGGGAGTAGACTCTTCGTGGTCTTCACCCAGGCCGAGAAGAGGGTCGATGATGCCGAGCATCCTGGTCGTCGAGGACGATCTCCGAATCGCCACGCCGCTGGTGGCCTCGCTTCAGCGAGATGGCTACCGGTGCTCTCATGTCACCGACGGCAACGCGGCGCTGCGGCTCGCGCAGGAGAGCGCGTGGGACCTGGTGCTCCTGGACCTGATGCTCCCCGGCCTCGACGGCATCTCGATCTGCCACCGCGTGCGGGAACGTTCCCAGGTGCCGATCCTGATTCTCACGGCCAGGGACGAGGAGTCGGACAAGCTGCTAGGGCTGGAGGCCGGCGCCGACGACTACGTGACGAAACCGTTCTCGCTGCCCGAGCTGAAGGCCCGCATCCGGGCGCTGCTCAGGCGGGCCCAGTTCGCGGGCCGGGGACTCGACTCGGAGACGCCGCGCACCGTCGTCGATCCCCAACTCTCGCTCGACGCTGGCCGGCGCAAGGTCTGGGTCCGTGGGGCCGAGGTCGAGTTCACGCCGACGGAATTCGACCTTCTCCTGTTCCTCGTCTCTCATCCGGGCCAGGTCTTCACCCGCTCGATCCTGCTCGACCGCGTGTGGCACTACAGCTTCGAAGGATACGAGCGGACGGTCGACTCCCACATCACGCGGATCCGCAAGAAGATCGAGGCCACGCCGTCGGAGCCGGCCTACATCCTCACGATCCACCGCGTCGGCTACAAGTTCCGGGAGACGGCATGAGCCTGCGGAACTCGCTCGCGCT
>CAZSVK010000214.1:0-10134 GCA_964610245.1 uncultured bacterium | reverse complement strand
CTACGGGGCGGCGAACCAGTAGCCGGCGCCAATCCGGCACACGCGCCGAAACCCAACTGGCCACGGCCAATTGGGTTTCGGCGTGTGTCCCGAATTCACCTCCTGGCCGGTTGATAGCTTGTCACGGGGTGCGGATAGCGGTAAGATTCTTACTGACGGCTACCGGAGGGAGCGCGCATGAAAGTCACATCGAAGGGCCAGGTCACGATGCCTCTTCCCGTCCGCGAGGCCCTTGGCATTCAGCCTCATTCGGAAGTCGACTTCGTGGTCGAGGGGGACTGCGCCCGCCTGGAGGTGCGCTCGAAACAGGGAAGGGGCCGTCAGCTCACGGAGAGGATGCGAGGCCGCGCGCGCTCTCGCCTGTCGACCGAGGAGATCATGAGACTGACCCGCGGAGAGCCGTGAGCCTCGTCCTGGTCGACAGCAACGTCATCCTCGACATCGTCACCGCCGACCCGGTCTGGTGCGACTGGTCGAGCCAGCGGCTGGCCGAGCTGGCGGACACCTCGGAGCTAGCCATCAACCCGATCATCTACGCGGAGGTGTCGATCGGGTTCGAACGGATCGAGGAGCTGGACGATGTCTTGCCGGTCGATTGCTTCCGGCGGTTGCCCTTGCCGTGGGAGGCTGCTTTCCTGGCTGGCAAGTGCTTTTTCCGATACCGGCGCCAGGGAGGGGGCCGGAGTTCGGTGTTGCCAGACTTCTACATCGGGGCGCACGCGGCGGTAGCCGGACTGGCTCTTCTGACAAGGGACGTCGCGCGCTATCGAAGCTACTTCCCTCGCGTCAAGCTACTGGCTCCGTGACTCGGCGCGTCCGGGGTGGGCGCCCTTTTCGAGGGCAGACGGCAAAGCCGCGCAGGCAAGGGTCCTGCGCGGCTTCGGGGTCAGGTCGGTGTCCCCTACAGCTTCCCTGCCTCGCCGCCGACGTTCTTCTCCTTGCCGTAGAAGTGGTTGAGGAGCTTGTCCTCGAACACGACTGTGCCGATCTGACCGCTCTCGACGAAGCGGTGCTTGAGGCTCGAGATGGCCTCGTCCGGCCGGCCGGAGTTGAGCATGTAGTCCTCGGTGCCGACCACCTTGGGCGTGAGCGTGAAGATCAGGTCGTTGACCTCGCTCGAGTCGGAATGGCGATGGAAGAGTCGGCCCACGATCGGGATGCGCCCGAGCAGCGGCTGCGCGTCGAACGACTTGTTGAGGTTCTGCGTCTTCAGGCCGCCGATGATGGCGGTGTAGCCGTTCCTCACATTCAGCACCGTGCTGATGATGTTGGAGTCCTTGACCGGCACTTCGCCGTTGGCGCCGACCGAGATGGTACGGAGCACGTTGCTGATCTCCGGGTTGATGGAGAGCCGGATGGTGCCGTCCGAGAAGACGCTGGGCGTGAACTTGACGATGGTGCCCACGTCGGTGAACTTGACCTTGGTGAGAGGAACGCCCTGGTTGACCTCGGTCTCGAACACCGGGAACTGCTGGGTGATCTTGATGTTGGCTTCCTGGCCTTCCTGCACGAGCAGTCTGGGGCTGGCGATGACCTCGCCCCGCTGGCGCGTCTTCAGGTAGTCGAACAGCAGGCTGAACTGCTCCGGTCCGATGGTACCGAAACGCAACTGCATGTTCGAGGCGCTGTTGCTCAGGTTGCTGAAGAACTCGGAAAGCGGCGTCTGGCGACCCGACTGGTTGACGAGCCCCTTGAGGTTCGCGCCGAACTGGTCGCGCTCGTTGCGGCTCACCTTCATCAGGGAGATCTCCGCGTAGATCTGCTTGAGCGGCCGATCGAGTTCGTTGAGCAGCTTGGCGATGAAGTCGATCTGCTCTTCCGTGCCGGTGACCATCACGCGTCGCGAGTTCGAGGTCCCCACTTGCTCGGCGGTGACGCCAAGGCCCGTGGCCGCATGACCGCCGCTGCCACCGGCGGCTCCGCCGCCACCTCCGGACTGGGTGAGGAGACTTCCGAGGGGGCCCCCGGCGCCGCCGCCGCCGCCGCCGGCCTGGCCCCCGCCGCCCGCTCCGGCGGCTCCGCCGCCACCCGCGCCGCCGGCGGCGCCAGCGGCCGAGAGCTGGACCTGGCCCGACAGCTCGAGGATCTGGGAGTCCTTGAAGCCGGGCAACTGGAAAAGGATGGCGCTCTTGAGCAGCGTGGCGTTGATGTACTTCAGTTCGAACACGCGGAACTTCGTGATCCCGCCGCCCTGAGCGACGTCGAGGGTCGGCAGCACGCGCTCGATCTTGCGATGGATACTGGGCTTGGAGGTCACGATGAGCTGGTTGTGGACGTCGTCGACGGTCACTCCGGGCGTGCCGGCCGGGCCTGCCGTGCTGGCGGCCGCGCCGGCGGTCGTGGCCAGCGCTGCGATCGGCGACGGACCCGCGGCCGCGCCCCCGCCGCCGCCCGACATCTCCACGAGCCCCTTGATCTGCATGGCGACCTGCGAGGCGGTGGCCACGCCCAGCTTGTAGATTCGCGTGTACTCCGAGGCGGCCTGCTTGCCGTAGAGAGTCACGATCCGGCCTTCCACCCGGTACTCGAACCCGGTGATCTGGGTCAGGGTGTCGAGCGCTTCCTGGATGCTGACGCCGGAGAGAGACAGGCTCACCTTGTCCGGGAACTCACCGGAGGTGACGAAGTCGTAGTTGCCGTTGATGACGATGCTCTCGATCACGCTCTGGGCCGGGGCATCCTTGATGGAGAGCGTCACGACGCCCTTCTGATCGAGCGGCACCGGGGCGGTCGGCGTCTCGGCCAGGGCCGTCGCCGCCAGAAGCAAGACTGCAATCAGAGCCGGAATCTGCCTCATGTCGTTTCTCTCCAGACAGTTCTTCCCCCCCTCACTCTTTCATCGGAAGGGCCGGCCGCTCTCTGGAGTCGGAAGCGACCGGGCCGTCGGTCCTCCCCCGGCCGCGAGCCGCGAGCCCCCAGCCTCGAGCCTCGAGCCCCCAGCCTCGAGCCTCGAGCCTCAGAGCGGGTGAAGACCGCGCTGTGCTACCGTGAGAGCCGACGGGTCGCCGGCCTCCACCGCCCGCCCCCGGACGCAGCCCCGGCTGCAGAGAGGGAACCACCATGCATCGCCTTCTTGCTCTTCTCTTCCTGCTCGTCCTCGTCGTGACCCTGGCCCACGCCCAGGGGGTCAACTCCATCCAGCTCAACTGGCGTCTCGGCGACGTGGAGAGACGCGCGGGGGCGCTGGAGGGCGCGGTCAATCAGCTTGCGGGCCAGCTCAACGCCCTCAACTCCAGGCATCAGCAGCTCGAGCAGCGCTTCAACAAGCTGGTCGGGCTTCTCGACGACATGCAGCGCAAGCAGGACCAGGAGCGCGAGCGGTTGCGCGCGGAGCGCGAGGCGGAGAAACAGGCCCCCCAGCCGCCCGCGCCGCCCAAGCCCGGAGCGCCCGCGCCTGAAAAGCCGTGAGTCAGGCTGTAGGCCGGAGGAAACGCGCCGTTGCCCCCTCTCCGCGCGTCAACGAGGCGCACCTTGCGCCGTTCGGTTCCGCCCCGTGCCCCCTCGCAGGAGTTCCGGTCGTTTCTGCAGTCTACAGCCTATGGTCTAGCCTGCAGGACAAAGGCGAGGCCGTCCGTGAAGGGCGGCCCCGCCCCGATCTCTTGGATTGCTCCGGACCTTTGCAGGCCCGGATGGCGAGCACTACTTCTTCCGCTGATGCCTGGTCTTGCGCAACAGCTTCTTGTGCTTGTGGCGGCGGATCTTCTTTCGCCGCTTCTTGACGACGCTGGACACTGGTCACCTCCCGGCTACTTAGCGAGCATCTCCTCGTAATTCTCCTTGAGAACCTGTACCGGAACGAGTGCGGAGACGTTCCCTGCCTTCAGGCGGAGCACTCCCGCTTCGAGCCGATCGTAGGCCTCGTTCTTCTTCTTCTTCAGCCTCTCGAGGCTCTGTTCGACGGTCTCCTTCTCTTTCCGGTCACGCAAGACGCGAGTGGTGAGTTCGCGGTGATATCGGACCAGATCACGAGAGACACTGTCGAACCACTGGCGGTCCCAGTCGTCCCGCATCCGGACCTTGGCGATCGACTCGCTCAGGAAGTGGATGAAGAGCTGGTCGCCGATAAGGTACCACAGACTGGCCACCTGGTCGAGTGGCGCGTCGGTGGCCTCGTGAATCCTCACGATGGTCATCAGCGGGTCCAGGTAGCTCAGCGCCGAGAGTTCCCGCGACAGTACCCCGGGGAACCCCCTGTCGCGCAGTTCCTGCTCCCGGGTAGCCAGACTGGCCTTGATCTCCGGCGACATCCGGTCTCCCAGATTGCCGATCAGCTGCCGGACCTCCGGCGACACCCGGGCGATGACCTCCGGGTTGTACTTGCTGTGTGAACCGGCCCTGAGAATGCGCTGGCTGGTCACGAAGATGACCGATTCCAGGGCCAGCAACTGCTCGTACTGCGCCTTCGCTTCGACCTTGTTGTCGAGCGCATGGATTGCGGCCCTGAGCCGGTCGCCCTCGAGCAGGTCGTTGATCAGCGAGTAGACGTACACCGCATCCCGGACCGCCTGGGGTTCCTCGGTCCTCAGTCGCGCGAAGAACGAGATGCCCGCCTGATTGACGACCTGGTTGGTGAGGTAGGTGGCGATGATCTCGCGCCGCAGGTGGTGCTTCCGGCAGACGTCCCCGTACTTCTGCACCACTCCGGGCGGGAAATAGTCGATGAAGATCCGCTCGAAGTAGTCGAGATCCGGCAGGTCGCTGGCGAGCAGCGTGTCGTAGGTGACCATCTTGACCCACCCCGTCAAGGCCGCCAGCACCGAGCGCGGGATCGGCTCGCCGTGGGCGAAGTGGGCCCGCAGGTCATCGTCGGCCGGGATCTTGTCCTTCTCCCGGCTGATGAACCCGCGCCTCGTCAGATCCTTGATGACGCTGATGAACGATTCGACATCATCCTTGCTGCGCAGCTCGTCCATGGAGAGCAGGGCGCTCTGCAAGTAGTTGTTGGCCAGTACGTGTTTCTCGACCCTGCCGGTGAAAACCGGCAGGATCTTGTCGCGCTCGGCGTCGTCCTTGACCAGCTTCTCGTCGATGAGCAGCTTCATCAGGATCTTCAGGTTGACCTCGTGGTCGCTGCAGTCCACGCCGGCCGAGTTGTCGATGGCGTCGGTGCTGCACCGGCCGCCGGCACGCAGGTACTCGATGCGCCCGAGCGGGGTCATCCCCAGGTTGCCGCCCTCGCCGATCACCCTGGCTCGCACCTCCGATGCGCTCACCCGCACCTCGTCGTTGGCTTTGTCGCCCACGTCGAGATGGCTCTCCGTGCTCGCCTTGACGTAGGTGCCGATGCCGCCGTTCCACAGCAGGTCGACGTCGGCCCTCAGGATTGCCCTCACCAGTTCGTCGCCGTTGACGCTCGAGGCCGTGATTCCCAGTCGCGATCTGGCCTCGGGGCTGAGCGTGATCTTCTTGTCCCCGCGGTTGTAGATCCCGCTTCCCTTGCTCATGACCTCGCGCTTGTAGTCGAGCCACGAACTGCTCGGGAGCTCGAACATCCGCTCGCGCTCCTTGAAGCTCTTCTCGGGGTCGGGATCCGGATCGACGAAGATGTGCCGGTGATCGAAGGCGGCGACCAGCTTCAGCTTCCGGGACCGCAGTAGCCCGTTGCCGAACACGTCGCCCGACATGTCGCCGACGCCGACGCAGGTCGTGACGGTGCTGTCGAGGTCGACCCCGGCTTCGCGGAACAGCCGCTGCACGCACACCCACGCGCCCTTGGCGGTGATGCCCATGTCCTTGTGCGAGTAGCCGGCGCTGCCGCCGGAGGCAAACGCGTCGCCCAGCCAGAAGCCGTACTCCTTCGACACGCTGTTGGCGGTGTCGGACATCTGCGCCGTGCCCTTGTCGGCCGCCACCACCAGGTAGGGATCGGGCTCGTCATGGCACACGACGTTCTTCGGGCGCACCACCTTGCCCCGCACCATGTTGTCGGTGATGTCCAGCAGGCTGCGCATGAACACCTTGTACTGCTTCACCATCTCCTGGCCCTGCTGCTCCCGCGTCGGGAACCGGCGCTTGAGCACGAAGCCGCCCTTCGAACCGACCGGGACGATCACCGAGTTCTTGACCATCTGGGTGTTCATCAGGCCGAGGATCTCGGTGCGGAAGTCGTCCGGCCGGTCGCTCCACCGCAGCCCCCCACGGGCGACCTTGCCGCCGCGCAGGTGGCAGGCCTCCACTCCGGGACCATGCACGTAGATCTCGAACAACGGCTTCGGATGAGGCATCACCGAGACCTGCTTGCTGGAGAGCTTGATGGCGATCGCCGCCCCCTCCGGGTCCCTCTGCAGGTAGAAGTTCGTCCTGACGGTGGCCTCGAGGAACTCCAGCAGCGTCCGCAGCACCTTGTCGGCGTTGATGCTGTCCACCTTCTCCAGGTGCTTGAGGAACTCGCCCCGTGCCGCCTCGACCGCCGCGGTCCGATCGCCGGTCAGGGCCGGATTGAACTTGCGGTCGAACAGCCGGAAGAGGCTGGCCGCCGCCGCGGGGTACTTCAGCAGCGCCTCGTTGACGCCGGCCACCGAATAGGTTCGATTGCACTGCTGCATCAGGTTCCGGTACGCGATCAGCGTCTCGACCTGCCGCCACTCGAGCCCGCCGTCGAGCACCAGTCCGGCCGCCGGGTCATTCTCGGCGTACCCGAGCAGGATCTGCGTCAGGGTCGCGGCCAGGGCCGGCATCCGCTCGGCCGGAATCCGCTGCCCCCGGGTGTCGGTCACACCGAAGGAGTGGATGGTCGCCTGGCCGCCGGCGCCGAGAGCGACGTCGGTCGCCCGCTCCTCGATGACGCACAGCCCCAGGTTGGACAGGGCCGGCATGACCACCGAGAGAGCCATCTTCTCGCGCTTGTAGAGCCGGACGCCCGACATCTCCTCGCCTGTCTCGGGTCGCGTGACCGGCAAGACGTTCACCACGAGCGGAACGCCGGCCAGCAACTCCTCGAGCTTCTCGACATCGTAGAGGGCGGTATCGGTGCTGTAGGTGGTCCTGTAGGTCTCGGGGAAGGCGGAGGCGTACCGATGAGCCATGTCGCGGGCCGTGACGCCGTCGAACCGGGCTTGCAGCTTCGCGGTCAACCTCTCGTGCCACGGCAACAGCATGTCGCGGATCTCGGCGGCCAGCCGGCTCGAGGCCTTGGCATCGGTCGGGCCCTCGGGGCGGAAGGTATGGACGTAGAGCCGGGTCTGCTCCGGCTCGGAAGAGGCCCGGAACTCTCGCAGCGCCACCGGGCGAAGCCGGTTCCGGACGTGCGCGACGACCCTGTCTCGGGCCGCGACGGAATAGGCCGACTCAGGCAACTGGATCGTGAGCGTCAGCCGCTGCTGGTCGGGGCGCGTTCGGAGGGCGACGAAGACCTCGTCATCATCCTCGGCCCCCATCAGGCCGTCGATCTCCTCGTGCAACTCCTCGACGGTCCAGTTGAAGAGGAACTCCTTGGGCAGGGAGTCCAGTATGGCCACGGCCTTCTTCCTGGAGTAGGAATTCTCGAGGTAGCCCAGCCGGCGCAGGACCTCGGCGACCTTGAGCCGGATCAGCGGGATGCGGTCCGCCTTCTCTTCCAGGGCGACCGTCGTGAAGAGCCCGATGACTTCGACCAGTTCCTCGATCTGACCGGATTTCGACCGCCTGACGATCGAAATGCAATCCATCGCCTCGGCGCGGTGCACGGGCGAGCGGGCATTGGTCCGGGCGACGGCGAGCGGGCCGGCCCGCCCGGGCGCGTCCTCTACGTCCCGGGCCAGTTCGTTCTCGAGCTGCTTGACGAAGGCCGCGGGGCATCGGTCGGTGCGGAGCAATCCGAGTTGCGAGCCCTTCCTGGCCTTCAGACCCCTGGAATCGGGTGCGAGCCGGCGGGCGCCGAGGAAGGTGAAGTTGCCCGCGAGCAACCACTGCATGCACTCGTGCTTCTGGGCGCTCGTCGAGCCGCTGCCGGGATAGCAGTCGGGCCGCTCGAGCAGGTCGTTGGCGAGCTCCCGGACGATGGTCTGCATCGGAGCGTAGTCGTCGACGGAGACCGTGACCATCTGCAGGACTTCCAGCAGATCGCGCTGCAGGGCTTGCTGCTCGTTCTCGGTGGCCAGACGATCGCAATGAAGGTAGACGAAGGCTTCACGCTGGGCGCTGGCGGCGCCGGCGGTCAGGGCAGTGAGGCGCCCCCCCGGGTCGCGCGCTACCCCGAGGACAGGGTGAACGTTGAGGTGAACCTCGAGCGCCCGGTGGCGCAGACATTCCTTGATGCTGTCGACCACGAAAGGCCGATCCGAGATGAGCGCCTCGACGGCGGTGATGCTCGCGCTGAACGTCTCGGCGCCCACGGCCGGGGCCGACACCTGCACGCGAGCCGCCTCCCGCGACGGCGCCTGCAGGAAGCGCCAGCGGGCGAGCAGGAACTCGGCGAGTTCGTGGCCCTGGAGCACCGCCCGATAGCTCCTGGGGATCGCCGGTGGGTAGAGTTCCGCGAAGGTGCGGAAGAGGGGGAACTCGTCCCTGGTGAGCTTCTTCTTCGCGATTCCCAGGACCTGCTGCAGCGCTTCTTCCATGGAGAACCCCTCATTCCTTGCCAGGTAGGAGGGAGAGAGCCGGTTGACCGAGAGCCTGCGCGAGACGGATCCGCCAGGGCCCGAGGACCCTGGTCGGCGGCGAGGCACGTCACCGCCAGCTGGCGGCTCCGCCTGTCGAATCCGTTCCGGATAGCGGGGTTTCGAACCCGCTCAGCGGGGCTCCCGGTTGCCGACACTGCTCCCCGGATTGACCACCAGAGCGAACAGGGAAGTTAACAAAGAGTTGAAGGGAAGTCAACTGGCGGCGCACCCCGCAACCGCGAAGTCCGGGCCAGACGACGGCTCCCTCAGCCCGCGGCCGCTCGCGCGGGCCGGATCCAGAGCCGGAGCCGGGCCCGGGGACCCGCTCCCTCCCGCGGGCCGACCGACAGCTCCCAGTCGAGCTTCACGTGCTCTCCGCAGTAGCTGGGTGGCCCTTCCGGAGGCAGCAGCAGCTCCGTGGACCAGCGGATGGGCCTCCCAGCCTCGAGTTCGAGCCTGGGCAGCCGCACCGTGCGTACCGGCCTCACGCTGGGTGAGCCCGAGCCGTGCCCGAGTTCCAGCAGGCGCAGCTCGAGCCCGTCGAGAAACCCGTTCTCGTCCGAATCGACCACGACGGTGCAAGGTACCTTTGCGCCCAGGTGGAAGAAAGGGAGGGCCACGGCGAGACCCGGGACCGCCTCGGTCAACGGTGTCTCGACGACCAGACGGATCATCGGCTTCCCCCTCTGCAGAGCGTGCCCGTCCCGGATCGGCGGTGACGCCTCATGCCGCCACCACCGGCAGGACCGCCAGCTCCCAGCTCCTGATGGCCACGGGCCAACCGCTCGCCTCGGCCTCGAGCACCAGTTCCCACCCGACGGCGTGATCGCCGGAGACGAAGCTGGGCGCCCGGTCGGCCGGGACCTTCAGCGAGGCCGTCCAGGCCGCGGGGGTGCCTGGCCGCAGGGGATGGTTCTCCGCGAGCACGAGACTCTTCTCGTAGACCTTCTTCACGAAGAGCACCTCCCGCGAACCGCTTCGCCAGAGGGCCCTCTCGTGGCATCGCAGGTGCAGGACCAGGCGGCGCAGCGAGACCGGCTCCGCGGCCTGGCCCGCCAGCTCGAGCGACAGACCCTCGCCGAGCCTCGCCGAGCGCTCCAGGCCGCTCAGGCGCAGCGTGGTGAAGAGCGTCCGTCCCGCCAGGCCCTTCAGCCCCAGCGCCAGGCAGGCCGCGGCCCCGGCGAGGGAGAGCAGCAGGACGAAGCCGGGGATCGGAAGCGACCCTCCCGCGGCGGCCGCCGTGACCAGCAGCCAGCCCCCTCCCGCCTGCGCCAGGCGCCGGGAAAGGCCCGGCGAGCGGGAGAAGACACGCAGGCCATCGCTCTCGATCATCGTGCCTCCAATGTATGTTGGACCCGCCTCGGGGGCAACAGCCGGGCCTCGGCCGGGGTGGAACGCGTTCCCGCTTTCTTGACACACCCTTCGCGCGATGGCACCATGAGCCTGGATCTCGCGTTCCGGTGAGGATGACGGCCGTCCCAGGCTGTCGTGCCGTATTCCGGGATGCAAGGAGGAACCCGGATGCGCAGTTCTCACGAAATTCTGGCGATCGCGC
>CAZSVK010000213.1:0-10181 GCA_964610245.1 uncultured bacterium | reverse complement strand
CCAGTGGCTCAGGCCCACGACGACGTCGCTCGTCCCCGGACCGTCGATGGTGTTGCCGCTGCTGGTGCCGGAGAAGATGTTGGCCACGCGCGGGCTCGGATAGAAGGTCGAGCCGCAGCCGCGGCCGCGCGTGCTGGTTCCGTTGCGGGTGAGCACCGTTTCCGGCGCGGGCACGTAGTTGTAGCCGGGCTGGGACCGGATGAAGCCGGCGCTGTCGGCCCCGAGGGTCAGCACGGTGCGGGTGCCGTTGGCGATGACCATCACCTGGTTGGTGCCGATGGCGGGAGTGGGCGCCCCCCAGGCCCCGACCTGAGCGTCCTCCACGGTGAAGATGTGCTCGAACTTGTCGACCGACAGGCCTTCCGTGTGGGCGGTGGGCGACCAGATGACGCCCTGGTTCTCGGTGAAGGCCGGCGGGGGACTGCCGTCTCGCCGATCGTGGAAGCGATAGATGCGCGTCGTCGTCCCGTCCTGGTCGTCGAGCCGGAGGAACACGTCGCCCGGGTGGTTGTCGATCGCGTCGGCGGGCGCCATGCCCGGACAGCTGACCAGCAGGGCCAGCCCGAGCCAAAGGCTCGCGCGGGGGGCCCGGGGTTGGAAAACCCCGGCTCCAAGATTGGGCTGGCCAGCGCAGCCACGCAAGTCCCTCGTTCGGGCACCGGCCTTCGCGGCAGCGCGGACCAGCCCCAGCAATCCCGTCCAAGCGCGAGCAGCCAGAATTTCTCGGATCGTCATCGCTTCACCTCTCCGCCACTGTCTCGAAATGCGCCTTCAGGGCGGACACCCGGACCGCGGGGACCTTGTACCGTGTCAGCAGCTCCCGGAGGACTTCCCAGGTCACGTCTCTTCCGCCGTACAGCACCGACTGCGCGGCGGCCCGACCGAAGATGCCCTCGATGCGCGGCTTGCGAGCTTCCCAGGTGGCCAGCAGCCGCCGGGCTGCCACCGCGGGCTCCGTCTTGTCGGTCGACGGAGGCCCACTCAGGAATTCGTTGTACTCGTTCGCGCCCGGGAAGGGGCCGGGCTCCTGGGGCGGCTGCACCGTTCTCGACGCCTGGGGCATCTCGCCCGGCGAGAAGGCGTTCAGAACGAGCGACAGCTTCAGCTGGCCGGCGACGGCCGCCACCGCCTCGGCGGTTTCCCGCTGGACGCGGAGCAGGATCGCCTGGCGAGTGTTCTCGAGGAGCTGCAAGGGATCCTTGATCTCGTGCTCCAGGGCCACCACGCGGTCGTCGTAGCCGGCCATCCGGCTTCCCAGCTCCTTCTTTCGTTGCCAGAACCGTTCCTCGGCCTGCTTCCGGGCCGCCGCATCGGTCGCCGCCGCCTTGACGGCGCGGTTCAGCTCGCCCTGCAATCCCGCGAGGTCTCGGGTCAGTCCGGCCCGCTTGGAGTACAGACCTTCCAGCTCCTGTCGTACCTGGGCCAGCCGCTTGGCCCGCCGCTCGTCGAACATCTTCGTCAGATCGCCCGAGCCGGGCGGCAGAAAGTACATGACGGGCGAATTCCCGTAGGAACTGGTCAGGTACTGCATCAGCGGATGGAAGAGCATGACCCTGCGCAGGTCGAGCGTCCCGATGCGTGGGCCGGGGGCGCCGGTCGACGCCGCTTCGAGCTTGGTGCCGAAGATGGCGTCCGATTCGTCGAGGACGCTCTGCGCCCGGGCGGCGGTGAGGGGCAGCGAAAGGGCGCAGGCCAGCAGGGCAAGCCGCCGGGGCAGGCCGTTGCAGGCCATGAGGCGCATGACGCGATGTGTCTTGGGGAAGGACATCCTCATGGGGTTTCTTCGCGGTAGGCTAAGACTTCCGATGAAAAGGACAAACAATCCACCTACGATAAGTATAACCGGGTGATCGTCCAGTCAGAAGTGGGTATTTCCTTGGACAAGACGTTGCTGGAGCGGGTTCCCGCGTCACGGGCCCGATCGCGGGCGAACGAGAAAGGGTGACAGCCCCGGTGGGGGCTCTCACCATGACACTACCTGGCGAAAACCGGGTCGGTTGCGCCCGCGATGGCGACCGTCCGAGATTTCACCCGCGGGAAGCATGACGGAACCTGGACTCTGGCCGCTCCGGCCTCTACCGGAAAATCACCGCCGGAGCTGCGAGGGGGCAGGAGGAGGCACTCTCCCGGTTTCGGGCCGCGCCGCCGCCCCGGGGGGATCGACGATCCGGTCCCAGAGGATTGTCCGCGCGATCGTGTCGCTGGCCGTGGTCGTGAGCATCGCGCCCAGCCAGAGCAGGGTGCAGACCAGGGTCCAGATCCCATGGCGGGCAAGACCCTGGTGGATGTGCCGGAGGATCTCCTCGATCAGGATGCGCAGGAACAACGCGCCGGCACCCAGCACGAGCGCACCCGGCAGGTGATAGAGCGCGGTGAGAAGCAGCTGCTTGTGGGGAAGATCCTTCGCCCACAAGACGTCATTCAGATCGGCGAACATCACGAGAAGAACCGACGCTACCCGGCCAGCGGCCGGATAGCATCGGCTGAATCACGATTCGAGCCGCCAAGGCGTGCCCTCGGCGGCCTGGGAGTGTCTTACTTGGGAGCAGCCTCGCTGCCAGCCGCAGGGGCCGGAGCCGCGGGGGCCTCGACGGCAGCCGGAGCTGCGGGCGCTGCGGGAGCAGCCGCGGGTGCTCCGGGGGCTGCGGGTGCGGCAGGCGCTGCCGGAGCGGGGGGCAGGCGATCGTTCGCTGCCGCGTCGCTGCGGTTCCTGGCATCCTGGACGCCCGTCTGGACGTTGCTGTAGATCTCGCCTGTGCTCGACCTGATCGCGTTGATTGCGAGGATGGCGAACATCACGAAGATCACGAGCAGCGCACCGTACTCGACCAGATCTTGGCCCTTTCGATTTCGATACCTGGCCATGGGTGAAGTCCTCCTTGGGGCGCTCAACCCCGTCTCCCTGATCTTACCCGTTGGTTTTCTTCTCTGATTCTGCGCACCATCTTAGCACGGGTTAGCGTCGTGTCAACAATCAGCGCAATCAGCGTCATCCTCGTCGGTTTCGAGAGCCTCCACGTACTCGAGGCTTGTCTCGCTTCCCTGGCGGCGGATGTGCCGGCCCATCATCCTCGAGAGATCTTCCTGGTGGACAATGCTTCCAGCGATGGAACCGCCGACTGGGTCGAATCCACCTACCCTTCCGTCAGAGTCCTGAGAAACGGCGAGAACGTCGGGTTCGCTCGGGCCTGCAATCAGGCGCTGCGACTGGCCCGCGGGCGTTGCATCCTCATTCTCGACCCCGACACGCGGCTCCCCAAGGGCGCTTGCGACGCGCTCGTCGAGCGGCTGGAACGGGAGCCGGGGATCGGCCTCGTCGGTCCACGCCTGGTGGGCGGCGGTCCACCAGGCTGGGGCCGGATGCCCACACTGTCGCGACTGCTGCGTCGCCGCCTGCTCGACGATCCCGGCGGCGAGCCCGCGGAGGGGCCGGTCGACTGGCTTCTCGGGGCCTGCATGCTGGGCCGGGCCGAGTTGCTGCGGCAACTCGGCGGGTTCGACGAAGATTATTTCCTCTACGGCGAGGATCTCGATCTCTGCGACCGGGTGGCCGCTGCCGGGTTCAGCGTGGTTTACTATCCCTCGGTAGCGGTCCCTCACCTGGGCAACGAGGTCTGGAGCGAGGCCCGGCTATCCCGCGTCTACTCGGCACTCTCGATGTTCTATCGCAAGCGCCGTGGGCTCGCGGCCTGGCTCTGCCTCAGGTCCGGTCTGTTCGCCGTCCGTGCATGGAGACGGCTCCGTAGCTGGCTGCTCCCCCGACAATCGCCATGAAGATCTTCCTTGGAAACCCGCCCTGGTACCGCGAGAACCTCTACTTCGTCCGGGCCGGCTCCCGGTGGCCCCACTTCGAGGACAAGAGCGGCACCTACATGCCGTTTCCGTTCTACATGGCCTATGCCGCAACCATGCTGACCGACGCGGGCCACACGGTCGCCGTGTGCGACGGCGTGGCCGAGGGCCTCGAGCAGGACGACTACATCCGGCGGGCCCAGGATTTCCAGCCCGACTTCGTCTTCAGCGAGACTTCGACCCCCTCGCTGGAAGAAGATCTGGGAGTCGTCAGCCGCCTGCGACAGGTCGTCCCGCGCGCCCTCTACGGCATGGCCGGCATGCACGCGCCGATGTTCCGGCCCGATTTCCTGGATCAAACCCCCACCGTCGACGTCAGCTTCGTCGGCGAGTACGAGACCACGCTCGTCGACCTGGCCAACACGATGGAGCTGGGCAGCACCGACTTCACCGCCATCCGCGGCCTGGTCTGCCGCGCGCCCGACGGCACCGCCGTGGCCACCGGACGGCGCGACGGCCTCGGCCGTTGCGACGACTACCCCTGGCCCGCGCGTCACCTGTTCCCCATGGACCGCTACCATGACGAGCCGGGCGACATCCCCCAGCCGTCGGCACAGGTCTGGGGCTCGCGAGGCTGCCCCTACCACTGCAACTTCTGCGTCTGGCCGCAGATGATGTACGGCAACAACAAGTACCGGCCCCGCTCGGCCGCCAGCATCGTCGACGAGATGGAGTTCCTCGTCAAGGACTGGGGCTTCCGTTCCATCTACTTCGACGACGATACGTTCAACATCGGCCGCGAACGCATGATGGCCATCGCCGCCGAGCTACAGCGCCGACGCCTGAAGGTCCCCTGGGCCGCCATGTGTCGGGCCGACCTGATGGACCGCGAACTGCTCGAGAACCTGAAGCGCTCGGGCCTGACCGCCGTGAAGTACGGCATCGAATCGGCCGACCAGCAGATCGTCAGCGACTGCGGCAAGGCGCTCATCATCGAGAAGGCGATCGAGAACTGCCGGATCACCCAGGAGCTGGGCATCCGGATGCACCTCACCTTCGCGTTCGGACTGCCGGGCGAGACCCGCGAGACCGCGCTCAAGACCCGGGCGCTGGCCCTCTCGCTCGATCCCCACTCGGCCCAGTTCTCCATCGCCACGCCGTTCGTCGGCAGCCGCTATCACGAAGAGCTCCTCTCCAAGGGCCACCTGCAGAGCGACAACTACGGGCGCTTCGACGGCTACCGCACCACCGAGGTTTCCACCGATTCGCTCTCCTCGAAGGAACTCGAGACGATCGTCGCCGGTATGCAGTCGGCCTGGCTCGAGCACACCGTCAAACGCGGCTATCGCGGACCGGCCATCCAGCACGAGCGCCACGGCGTGAGCGTCATCGTCCCTCACGTCGCCGGCGCCGAACTCCTCGACGAGTGCCTCGCGTCGCTCGCCGCACAGCAGCACCGGCCCGTCGAAGTGCTGGTGGTCAGCGGCGAACCGGCGGGCGAGCTGGCCGATCGCTATCCCTTCTGCCGCTGGTTGCCGCCCGCAGCCCGGCCGGGGTTCGCTGCCGCCGTCAACGCCGGCATCCGCGCGTCCCGGGGCGAGTACGTCGCGCTGCTCAACGATGACGCCACCGTGCAACCCACCTGGCTGGGCGAGCTGGTCACGGCGCTCGCGAAGACGCCCGCCGCCGGTTTCGCCGCCAGCCGCGTCCTGCGCCACGACGACCGCCGGCTGCTCGACAGCGCCGGCGACAGCGTGACGCTCTGCGGCTTCGCCTTCAGTCGAGGCAGCGGCGAGGAAGACGGCCCTCGCTTCAACGAGAAGGGCTTCCTCTTCGGCGCCAGCGCCTGCGCGGCGCTCTACCGCCATCGCATGCTCGAAG
The DNA here is from genome assembly GCA_964610245.1 of uncultured bacterium. Taxonomy (GTDB): domain Bacteria; phylum Muiribacteriota; class UBA6191; order JACPRK01; family JACPRK01; genus CAZSVK01. The sequence continues at coordinate 4,508 of CAZSVK010000213.1, read as the reverse complement.
ACCTCGGCTTCTTCGACGAGGATTTCGAGAGCTACCTCGAAGACGTCGATCTCTCGCTCAGGGCCAACCTATGGGGCTATCGCTGCCTTTACGTCCCCGCCGCAGTCGCCTTCCACCGGGGCGGCGTCACCTCCGGGGGCCGTCGCAACCCCGACGTGGTCCGGCGCCTGGCGCGCAACACCCTGAACCTGTTGTTGAAGGATTACCCGCGCGAAGTGCTGCGCAACCACTTCGTCAAGATCGGGGCCTACCTGGGCTTCATGCTGCTCTACCACAGCCTCTGGACGTGGCGTGGGCTCTCGTTCGCCCGCGGGCTCTCCGAGGGATGGAAGGGGCGCGAGCAGACGCTGGCCAAGCGCAAGCAGGTGCTGGGCGGGATGCGCGTCAGCCAGGGCGAGGCCTACCGCATGCTGTGGGACGGCAAGAAGGACCTGGACGAGTTCAAGTCGAGCCGCCTGCCGCGAGTCATCCGGGCGCTGGGGCTGGGGTAGAGGTATTGAGAACCTGCTGGGGACGGCGTCCCCAGGATGGATTCAAGTACCTCTTGCCGAACTCCCAGCCTCAAGCCTCGGGCAATCCCTGCAGGATGTCGCTGACGTCGAGGAAGCTCTCCTCGATGACCTTGATCTCGGTCTCGAGCTTCTCGATGTCCTTCTCGACGCCGCGCGTCACGTCGTCGGAGAGGTTGAGCGTGGCGACCTTCATGTGAAGGTTCTTCATGTTCTTGCCGATGATGTCCATCTGGACATCGTAGAGCCGGCGCATGCTCTCCATCTTCTTGTAGCTCTCGAGCATCGACTCGGAGATCTGGAGGCTCTTGGTGAGGGCGCGCTTGATGCGCTCGTCGGTCTCGCCGGTCAACTCGCGCTTGAGGCGGTCGATCTCCCCCTTGATCTCCTTGACGTTGTAGCTCTTGTAGACCGTGTCGAGCTGGTTCTTCTTGGACTTGAGGCTCGCCAGGGTGTTGCTGAGGCTCTCGATCTTGGGGGCCAGGCTCGAGGCCAGGAGGCCCTTGAGGTTGCGCTCCGAGCCGGCGATCGTGCGCAGGATGTCTTGCTGGAGCATCTCGGCCGAGCTGCGAGGGAGCGCCAGGTGGCGGTCGACCTGGGCCTTCTGCAGGTTGTAGAAGAACGCCAGCGAGATGGAACTCATCACCAGGCTGACGAAGAAGGTGCCCGGGTAGCCGGAGAGGATGGAGAAGGTGAAGAAGACCGGAGAGAGCGAGGTCATCACCCGGACGAGGCTCACGTCTTCGCGGGTGTCGGTGCCGGCCGTGGCGGTGACCCGGCGGAAATTTCCCAGGTGGCGGAGCGTGAGGTAGGACGAGTAGAGGGCCAGCAGCATCAGCGGCATGGCGACGACGTTGAGGCCGACGAGCCTCAGCATGAACGCCAGCGAGAAGTCGAGCAGCGTGAAGACGGTGCTCGTCATCCCGGCCTTGGCGCTCTCGAGGGAGCACTTGTAGCAGCTGCCGCTGCCGTCGGCCACGATGTCCCCGCAGCGCGGGCACACCTCTTTGTCTTCTATGACCAGCAGCTCCGACAAGGGATGGATCGGGGATTCGAGAGCGTGAAGCGGGCGGCAGGCTAGCCGCGCCGGTGGGGAACGGTGCCTGCAGCCTACAGTCTACAGCCTATCGCCCGCAGTCTCCACCCTCACTGCGCAGGGGCGTAGCTGCTGTGGGCCAGACGTCGCTCCTGCCCGCCGGGGTAGTACTTGACGTCGGTGGCGACGGAGGCGGTGATACCCGACGTTCCGGTAGTGAGATCGTTTCTGAGGCCGTAGCGGCGGCAGAAGACGAGGCTGCTGTTCTTGTACTCGATCGGCTGAGTGACCCAGTTGTAGCCCTCGAGAGGATCGGCCGTGGCGGGCGCGATGAGCGGTATCGCGGGCACGAAGGCAAGAGTGGGCCGAGCAGCAGAAGTGGTACCGGCCTTGGCGAAGGTGTAGGTGCAGAGGTCGGCGGACTGGCTCTTGCCGGTGTTCAGGTCGCTGATGCCGGTGTAGGTCGAGCCGAGGTTGTTGACGTCCTCGGGACAGCGGAAGATGCGGGCGTCCTGGGACTCGGTGACGACCTTGTCGTTGTTCGCGGCGTTCGTAGGCCCCCAGGGCGGCGGGACGGAGTTCATCCAGATGAGATAGTTAGCGGTTGTGGTGCCGCCCAGGTGAGTCGGGTCGATGGCCCCGGAGGCTTGGAAGCGGATGACTGAACCACTGGTCAAGGCGCCGTACCTGTTCTCTGCGAGCTGCACGGCCGACTTGATATGCTCGAGGTTCGACAGGCAGGAGGACTTGCGGGCGGTGGAGGTGAAGTCCTTGTACTTCGTCATCCCGGCGGCAGCCAAGACACCAATGATGACGACGACGATGATGAGTTCGATCGCGGTGAAGCCGCGCCTGGTGGAGAAGAGTCTGGAGTTCATCGGGCAGTCGAGACGGCCGCCGTGTGGGCCATCAGTCGCTCCTGTACGGGCAAGTAGCTGGAATCGGTGGTGGCGTTGTTGAGCACGCCGGTGCCGGCTATGCCGGAATCGCGTCGTCCCCAGCGCCGGCAGAAGACGAAGGTCGAGTTGTTCCACTCGATGCTCTGGGTCATCCAGTTGTAACCTTCGAGCGGGTCATCTGCAGCGCCACCCAGATCGAACGCGAAGCCGGAACGTGGGGTGACGACCATCTTCGCATAGGTGTAGGTCTGAGAGAGGGGCGAACTCTCAGGCTCGGGCTCCATGCCGCTCAACTTGGAGTACCTGGTGTACTGGGGACCTGAGATGCGGATATCCTCGGGGCAGCGGAAGATCTGGGTGTCCTGGGCCTTGGCCAGCACCGTGTCGTTCTGGGCGCTGGTAGTGCCGTTGAAGGTGGGCGACCAGCCCGGGGGCACCGCTCCGACCCAGGTGCGGTAATTGGTCTGAGAGGTGGCCAGGGAAGGCGCGATGTGGGCGTCGTCGATGACGCCGTTGTACCAGAACCGCATGACCGTGTTGGGGTCGAGAGCGCCTCGATCGGCCTCGACCGCCTTCACGGCGGCCAGGATCTGGTCCTGGTTGGCGAGGCAGCTCGAGCGGCGCGCGACGGTGGTGTAGTGCTGGTACTTGCCGATGCCGGTGGCGGCGAGGATGCCGATGATGGTCACCACGATGACGAGTTCGATGGCGGTGAAACCGGCTCGATCGGGTCGTCGCATGGAGGCCTCCGCGGTTGCTGGTGCTGGTTTTGGTGACATAGGTCACAACAACCCGCATGGGATGTGGGTTGCTCAGTGAGAATATAGCGCCGATGCCGTGGAATGAGCAATGATCCGCAGGCGATTTGTTGTCGCCGATCCGGCTCGAGAGGTAAGATGGAGGCGAGGCGTGAGAGGGCAGAGGCCGGACCGATGAGGACTGACCTGACGAGAACTGCAGTCATGGCCGGCAGGCGGCCGGGCCCGGCGACCGCCGTGGAGGGGGGCCGATGACGCGCTGCGTTCAGCGCCGGGGTTTCACGCTGCTGGAGTTGCTGGTGGTGGTGATGATCGTGCTGGTCATCACCGGCACCGGCGCCGTCGCGTTGACCTCGAAGGTGCCGTACATGAAGCTGAAGGGGCAGGCGTCGCGGGTGCTGGGCACGCTGCGCATCGCGCGAGAGCGGGCGCTCTCGGAGGGCAAGACCTGGAAGGTACGGTTTCACCAGGTTGTCCGGTGCGCGACAGCCACTGACCTCTTCGCGCCGGACACGATGACGACGTACGGGCAGCATCAGTTCGTGTTCTCGGCGCCGGTCGAGTGCTGGCATCGTCAGCCGGCATCAGCCACGACCCAACAGGACGTGTTGCCGTCGACGGTCTTCCCTGCGGTTCTGAGGCCGTGGCCGAATTACGATGTGGCTATCACAGGGAACGTCACCTGGGTGCCCATCATGCAAACTTACGGGATCGCTGCGACGTTCAACCCCCCCGGAACGCCCTTTCCAAGGTCTCTGGCGAGCATCAAGCTCGACACAGCGTTCGAGTTGGACCCGGATGTTCGGATAACACGCATCAATGAGCGACAGACTTTCGCCAATGCCGGTTCCTACGGAACGGTAGGCTTCGATCAACCGGTTCCGGCGAGTCCAAACGCGCTCACCGGCACGCCGCAAAGGCCGCTTGTTCGTGCGGCGGCCCCCTACTCCTGCGACTTCTACGATGACCGGATTGCGGATGTGACCTATAGTCCGGACGGAGTCTTCAAGTTCACCCCCTGTCCCGACACTCCTGCTGCTCCGTCGCTGAATCCGCAATTCTGGCCCGACATGACCATCGAGTTCGCGACTTTCGAGGCCGCTGCGTCCGCCAACTACGCGCCGCCCAACGCCATCACCATCACCATCGATCGCACCACGGGGTTTCCCCATTTCTGACCTCTCATGCCACGCACCGTAAATCGCCGCGCGTTCACCTTGCTGGAGTTGATCATCGTCGTGCTGATCTCGGGCAGCATGTCGATCGTTCTGGCCCTCTTCCTGCAGCGCGGCGTCAGCGTCTACAG
>CAZSVK010000212.1:3554-10192 GCA_964610245.1 uncultured bacterium | reverse complement strand
TGTTGCTGGTCGCGTCGCCGCCCGCCACGTAGCGCTCCGTCACTGAACCGCTGGGAATGGCTGCCAGACATGACACGGCCAAGGCTATCGCCAGCAAGTTGCTCCGCCGTGTTACGGACGCTCCAACGAGGAGCGATACGATCAGGCCGACCAGATTGGAACGTGTGGACGAATAGGCCAGGGCGAGGCCAACGAGAGCACACCAGACTGCAATAGCCGGTCGAGCCCGGGAACCGGACGGCGCTGCCGCCCAGAGCCCCGCCGCGAAGGCAAGAACGGGAAGCAGCCGAGCAGAAAAGTCGATGGTGTCGGACGCAGGACCCGCGACCCGCCCCCGGCCCAAACCTTGGTGCTTCCAGTCGCCAGGATGGTGGTACTCGTAGATGGCATAACTCGAGGCGTAAAGCGCTCCCACCGCCATCACCCCGAGAAGAAACGACAGCACGCGCCGGTCCTTTCCCCCGGCAGCTATGCCCCAGGCCATCAGAAAGAACTTCGCTTTGAGCACCTCCGGGAGGCTCACTTCGGGGCGTAGGCCCATCGCGGCCGAGAGCGCAAGCGCGATCACATACAACCCCATGCTCGCCCCCAGCCAGCCCATTCTGTCGGGCCCGACCCGTGGACACAGGGAGCCGATGGAGGCGACTGTGATCGACAGAGTAGCTCCCGCGAGTCCGATGCTGTAGAGCGCGGTCGAGCCAAAGAGCCCTGCCAGAGCAAGACCGAGGAAGGCAGCCGGGAACGTGCACCACAGGCACAGCCCCGAGGCTTTACTCAACGCGCCCGCCCTACAGCTCGTTGACCTGCGAGAGCACCTGCTCGTCGACGATCTTGGCGGCCGAGCCGAGCGCCTGCTCCGGCGTCTTGTCGCCCTTCAGGCCCAGCTCCATCTCGGGATTGACCAGCTCTTCGAGCCGATCGTAGCCGGGCACGGCGGGCCGCGCCTGCGCCGCCATCATCTGCTTGTAGAAGACCGCCAGCTCGGGCTTGTGCGAGAGGTCGATCTTGTCCAGCACGTCGGCCCGCACCGGGATCTGCCCCAGCCGCTCGGCCCAGCTCTTCTGGAACTCGGCGCTCGTGATGAAGCGCAGGAAGTCGTAGGCCGCCTCGGGGTTCTTGCACTGACGGAAGACCACCATGTTCGAGCCGCCGGTCGTGGACCAGGAGCCCTTGGGCCCGGCCGGCACCATCCCGATCCCCAGCTCGACGCCCGCGGCGCCCTTCAGGTTCTCGAGGTTCCACGGACCGCTCAGGATCATCGCGTAGTTCGAGTTCGCGAACCCCTGCGTGGGGCCCACCGACCCGGGAATCCAGGCGCCAGCCTCGGCCGAGGTCTGCACGCCGTCGACGGCGAAGCGGTCGCGGAACAGCCCGACCTTGAACTTGAACGCCTCGAGCGCCGGCGCCTCGGCGATGGTGCAGCGCAGGTTCCCCTGCGCATCCTTGCCCACGAAGCTCGCGCCCCAGGCGTTGAAGAAAGGCAACGACCACCACAGCGAGTTGTCCATCGCGAAGCCGAACCGGTTCTTCGAAGGCACCGACATGACCCGCGCGTACTTCTGGAACTCGTCCCAGGTTGCGGGAGGCCTCTCCGGGTCGCACCCGGCAGCCTTCAACCGCTCTGCCTCCTCGCGGAACAGTCGCTTGTTGTAGAAGAGGCAGACGCAGTTGGTCTGATCGGGCAGGCCGAAGAGGTGTTTCTCCCAGCCGCCGCCGGCCCTCTTCACCTCGATGAGGTTGCTGTCGTAGGCCGCGGGAATGTATTCGCTGCGAAGCTTCTCCGGCGTGCCGCCGCCGAAACCGGCCAGCTCGTCGAGCGCGACCAGCGCCTTGCCGTAAGCGAGCTGCGTGACGTGCGTGACGTCGACCCGGCACAGGTCGGGCGTGGTCTTGGTCTGGCAGGCGGTCTTGAGCTTGGGCAGCAGCCCCTCGAACGGCACCCGGCCGAGGATGACGGTCAGCGCCTTCCCCCGCTTCTCCTGGTACCACTTCTGGAACGGCTCGCGCGCCAGCTCGTCGAAGACCCGATGCTCCTCGTTGTTGTAGCTCTCCCACACGATCAGCTCGTGATCGTTGCTCGCTCTGACCTGCCCGCACCCGCCCGCGCCGAACGCCAGCACGGCCACGGCCGCCAGCGACAGGATCAGGAAGGGCCAACTCCGACGAGAATCAATCTTCATAACGCCACCGTTCTCACTTCGTCTCCGGTCCGCGGCCGCCACGTCTCTGCCGCCTCGCCGCTCACTCCTTGACCGCGCCGCTGGTCATGCCTTCGATGAAGAACCGCTGCGCGAGCAGGAACAGGATGGCCATCGGCAGGATGCTGAACATCGAGCCCGCCATCATCAAATCCCACCGCTCTCCGTACTGGCCGCGGAACAGCGCCAGCCCGACCGGCAGCGTGCGGAGCATGCTGTCTGGAGTGTTCACGATCAACTGCCAGAGGAAATTCGACCACTGCGAGAGAAACGTCAGCAGGAACAACGTCACCGAGATGGGCATGCAGAGCGGCGCCACCACCGTGCGGAAGACCTGCAACTCCGAGGCCCCGTCGATCTGCGCCGCCTCGATCAGCGACGTCGGGATCGACTCGATGTACTGCCGCAGCAGGAACAGGCCGAACACGCTGGCCAGGTGCGGGACGATCATCCCCTGCCAGGTGTTGATCCATTCGAGCCGGGAGATCAGCGCGAACTGCGGCACCATGTAGATCATCCCGGGCACCAGCATCGACGACAGCAGCACCAAGAACAGGAAGTTCTTCCCGGCGAACTGCTTCTTCGCGAAGGCGTAACCGCCCATCATGCAGACCAGCACCGTCAGGAACCCGGAACTGGCCGAGACGATCAGGCTGTTGGTGAAGAACATCGTGAAGGGGAAGTCGGGGTCGCCGGCCACCTTGCGAAAGTTGTCGAGCGACAGCTTGCTCCACGGGATGGTGAACTGCAGCGCCTCGGACTGGGGCTTCAGCGCGGTGATGGCCATCCAGAAGAACGGCAGCAACACGACGAACGCGCCTATCGTGAGAGAGACGAGGATGATGATTCTGGCGATGGGTCCTGGCTTGCTCATCAGTCCTCCGATTTCAGCAGCCGCATCTGGACCGCCGTGAAGACCAGCGCCACGGACAACAGCACGAAGCTGATGGCGGCGGCATAGCCGTAGTTGCCGCGCTGGAAGTGCGTGAACAGGAAGAAGCCGGCCAGGTTGCCCGAGCGCACCGTCGTCCCGAGGAAGGTCGTGCTGGGGCCGCCGATGCCGCCCGTCATCGCATAGATCTCGGTGAAGGCGTTGAGCGCCCCCATCAGCCCGGTCACGGTCATGAAAAAGAAAATCGGCTTGAGCAGCGGCAGCGTCACGTGACGCAGCTTCTGCCAGGTCGTGCAGCCGTCGATGTCGGCCGCCTCGTAGAGCGACTCGGGGATGTTCTGCAGTGCCGTCAAGAACAGCACCATTCCGAACCCGCACCCCTTCAGCACCATCGCGATCGCGATGGCCGGCAAGAGCGAATAAGGATTGCCCAGCAACCCCTCCCGCGGCAGGAAGTGCAGCCCGGCCCAGTTGGCCACCCGGTCGAGCAGCCCGTAGTTCGGCGAGTAGATGAGCACCCAGATGATGCCGACCACCAGCATGTCCAGCACGTTCGGCAGGAAGTAGGCCGACCGGAACAGCGAGACCGCCGGCAGCTTGTTGTGCATCAGCAGCGCCAGCGCCAGCGCCACCACGATCCCCGAGGGGATGCAGAGCACCGCGTACGAGAAGGTCGCGATCAACGAGTGCCAGAATTCCTTGTCGACCGTCAGCAGCTTCACGAAGTTCTCGGCCCCGCAGTACTTCATGTCGCCGAAGACGTTGTACCAGTCGGTGGTCAGAGTCGTCTTGTGCACCGACAGCGACAGCGAATAGAAGACCGGGTATCCCAGGAACATCAGGAAGACGATGAGGAACGGTGCCAGGAACCCGTATGCGACGATGGTCTCGCGAAATTCCTTGGTCATGTCGATCTACTTGTTCTTGGCCGGCTGGATCTCGACGGTTCCCTCTGAGGTGACTGTGATGCGCATCATGGAGGCCGCCTGCGGGTCCTGGGCCGGGACCGGGTCCGGCGGAAGGCTCTCCGGCATCACCCTCACGGCCAGCTCGTCGCCGGCCTTCTCCAGAAATCTATCATATGCGCTCTTGCGGCGCTTTTCGGTAAGCTCCGTCACCACTGCGTCTCGCACCTGCTCGAACGGCACCGCCCGGTGCACATCCTCCACCTTGATCAGGTGCGTGCCGTAGATCGATTCGACCGGCTGGCTGGTGAGCTGGCCGGCGGCCATCGAGAACGCGGCCTTCGCGTAGGGCTCCACCAGGAACGCCCTGCCGAACCAGCCGAGCGAGCCCCCCTTGACCTTCGTCGCCTCGTCGTCCGACAGCTCGCGGGCCAGCGCCGCAAAATCCTCTCCCCGGCGCAGCCGCTCGAGCGCTGCCGCCGCCTTCCGGGCCCCATCGCCCGCCTTGCGCGAGAAGAGGATGTGCGAACTGAGCACCTGCTCGCGCCCGAACCGGGCCAGGTTCTCGGCGTAGTATTTCCGGGCCTCCGCCTCGTCGATCCGCACGTGGCGATAGCACTCCTCGTCCAGAAGCGTGTCGACGACCTCGCGGTCCTGCAAGTACTGCAGCTGACGCCCGTACTTGCGCCGGAGCTCCGGGTCGGCCTCGGCGAGCTGGGCCAGACAGGCCTGCTGGGCCATCCGGTTCAGCAGCATCTGGCTGCCCTCCGGCCGGGTCAGAAACCCGCGCGCGACCCCCTGCGCCCGAGCAAGCTCCTCCAGCAGCTCCTGCCGCCGCAGCTTCTGCTGCCCGACCATCGCCACGATCGCCTCGGGGGCCGGGTCGCCCAACCTCTCCGGATGAAGCTCGATGGGTGAGCGCTTGCCGCACTCGGCGAGCAGGGCCGTCACGGCCGCCTGCTCACGCTGGCCCTCCAGCTCCTGCCGCAAGGCCTCCCGCACCTCTTCGAACGTGCGCTGCCTCTCGGGCAAGTGCGCTCGCACCAGGAACGCGGCCCACCCCTCGGCGTCATGGAACGGCTCGCTGACCACGCCCGGCTTCTGCCTGAGCAGGAACTCGAACTCCGGCGCCGGCACCGCACCGGGGTAGATCCGCCCCAGGTCCCGGACCCGCGCCTTGAGTTGAGGGCCCAAGCCGGCGATGCCCCCCGAACGCTCGGCCACGAACTTGAAGCCGCGGGCGTCGGCCTCGCTCGCCGCCTGCAATCGTTGGACCTCCACACACTCGGGCTCGACGAGCAGCGCCTTGCGGGCCTCGAAGACCTTCCGGATCGCAGCCTCGTCCGTCGCGGGCCCGCGGCCCATCTCCTCGACGACGGCCAGCCGGGCCATCTGCTCGCGCAGCCGCGGCCGCAATCGGGCCTGCACCGCGGGATTCCGCTCCAGCCCGCGCTTCCGGGCCAGCTCCAGGAGCGTCCGGAAGTCCACGATCTCGGCCAGGTACGCCCGCTCGCCTTTCTTGCGCAGCGCGGCGGGGGCCAGCGCGAACATCGCGTCCAGCTCGCCGCGAGTGACGACGGCCGGGCCGACCCGGGCCACCACGTCGGCCGCGGCGGTCGAAGCGACGCTCGCCGCGGTGGCGGTCGCCAGGGCACTCGCGGCCACCGGAGCGCCGGCTGCGAAGGCCAGCGGCGCAGCCAGCAGCGCGCCGGCAATTGCAGTGAGCGTGGCGTTCACGGTTGCGAGAATATAACATGCACCTCGAGCCATGCCAGACGAGATCCTCACGGAACCTGCCGGGCCACCGGCGACCGAGGCGGCGGCGGTCGAGCCTCCCATGACGCGCCGCGACGCGATGGCGCTCGTGGCCATCTCGGTCCTCGTGCTCGGCCTGAATCTCTGGTACTACCTCCACCGCGCTTCCGAGAACTGGGTCTGGGAACGGGCCATCCAGCTCCACAACCGGGGCTGCGACGCCCTCGACCGCGAGGAGTTCGAGGAGGCCGCCGGGCTCTTCAAGCAGTCGGTCGAGGCCTGGCCCACCTACGTCGACGGCTGGCAGGACCTGGCCCTGGCGAGCATGTCGCTCAAACGCCACGACGACGCCCGGGCCGCCATCGAACAGCTCAAGAGGCTCGGCTTCGACGTCAGGCCGATGGAGGACGACTTCCAGCGCCGGTTCAGCCGGGCAGCACCGATTCCGACGCTGTCCCTTCCCCCGCCTCCGGGATTGCAAAGATAGCCGGGGGCAGGCCAAACCTCTCGTAGTAGAACCGTTCCAGACGCGAGCGCAGTTCGTCGACGGCCCCTGCCTCGACGAGCGCCGCGAGGCACCCGGAACGCTCCTCCTGCGAGAGGCGCGCCCCCAGCACGCCGCTGGTGACGAGCGCCAGCCGCACCAGGCCGGCGACCTCCGGCGAACGCTGCTGCCACCGGGCCGCCACCGCCTCGTGCGCCTCCCGCAGCAACTGTCCCAGGACCGGGAGGTTGCCGTCCTCGATGGCCAGCTCGGCCCGCCCGGCCCGTTCGCTCTCGGCCAGTAGCTCGCGGCACCTGGCCGCCAGCGGCTCGTCCAACCGCCCCACGTCCTCCTCGGTCAGCTCGCTCAACAGGCCGACCTCGGGGCGGGCCGGACACACCGCC
>CAZSVK010000212.1:0-3544 GCA_964610245.1 uncultured bacterium | reverse complement strand
CAGCCGTGGGCGACGTAGAGGGCTATCTCGTGGGCCGCGCTCCACCGGCGCGGCATGCGGGTCGCCGCCGACCGAACCGTCTCCGCCGCCATCTCCACGTTTACGACCACCTCGCCCTCTCTTCCCGCATCCGCCCCGGGCAGGCGTTGCTCCTCGAGCTGCATCGGAACGGCCCGGTGCTGCCCCGTCCCGCAATCGATCACCGAGGCGTGGCCGGCCCTCGCCAGCAACGCCGCCGTCGGCGCCGCGAGCGAGTCTGCCCGGCCGAGGAATCCGTACTGCGCCTGATGACAGAAGCGAGCCATCTCCGAGGCGGTCAGCCGGAGGCCCAGGATATCGGCCAGGGCCAGGAGAGTGGCCGCCTGCAGGGCCGCGGCGCCTCCCAGGCCCGCGCCCTCCGGGACCTGCACCGCGGCGAGAAGCTCGAACCCGCAGACCTTGTGGCCCTGCCGCTCCAGGCTCCAGACCAGCCCGGCGATCGGATCGGTCCAGTCGAAGGCCGGCTTATCCAGGCGGTCGAGCGAGAGCGCCGATTCGCCCCCGGCCGCTAACGTCCGCAGGAAGGCCCTGCGATCGGGACGGCGGGCCAGGGCGACCCAGGTGCGCAGCTGAGTGGCCACCGCGACGACCTTGCCGCCGCCGTGGCCCATCAGGGTGAGACACCCGGGCGAGCTGGCGAGCACCTCGGGCCGCCGCCGGAACAGCCGATTGAACTCGTCGAAAAGTCGCTGTTTCATTCTCCTCGCGAACGCGGGTCAGGCACCGCGAGCCACGACGAGCGACCCCGACTCGTAGTGGCGCAGACCGGTCTGGAACAGCAGCCGGCCCAGCCCCAGGCAGGCTGCGGCTCCAACCGTGAGTCCGAGCAGACCAACCAGGGTGAACTCCTTCATCAAGCTCACCGGCAGGTAGGTCATGAATCCCGCGGGGATGGCGGTGAAGAGCATGAAGCGCGTCCAGCCGCTGAAGACGCCTGGGGGATAGAGCGAGAAGGTGACCAGCGCGTTGCTCATCAACCCGGCGAGCCCCTCGGCGGAGCCCATGAAGAAGGCGAGCGAGTGCACCGAGAGGCAGAAGCCGAGCAGCACGGCGGCCGACAGTACCGACACGGTCACGAAGGTCAGGACCCCGGCCACGGAGGTGTCGCCCAGCAGCGCGAACAGCGACAGGCCGAAGAGGAGATCGCCCCAGGCCGACACGTTCATGCCACTCACCAGCAGGTTGAGCATGGGATCGGGCGGCATCGACAGCACCGCGTCGAGCCGGCCCTGCACCACCAGCCGGGACAAGCTCAGCACGTTGCCGAAGAGCCCCGAGGTCAGGCCGAACGACGTGGTGCCGACGGCGTAGAGCATCAGCATGTCGCGCATCTTCCAGTCGCCGACCTCGCCGAACTTCCCGAACACGACCCACCAGAAGAACAGCAGGAAGAGGTCGTTGAGGATCATGAAGACGACCTGCGACAGGAAGCTCCATCGGTACTCCATCGCCGCGCGCAGCTGGATTCCCGCCATCAGGGCGATGAAGCGGACGGCGCGAAGCATGGGGGAGCAGGGATCAGGGATAAGGGTTCAGGGTTCAGGGTTCAGGGAGGGGTTGGGGGTTGGGGGTTGGGGGTAAGGGTTAGGAGATACGCGGTGACGGAGTAGTTGAGAGCTGGACCGGGGAGAGCCTCCCGCTTCCCCGCGGACCGCGAATTCCCTTGGCGCGCCGACCCCTAACCCCTTACCCCTTACCCCTGTCTTTCAGGGTCTGCCGCCCATCGTGAGGGCCTGGATGGCCTTCACGGTGTGCAGCCGGTTCTCGGCCTGGTCGAAGACAACCGACTGGGGGCCGTCGATGACGCCGTTGGTCACCTCGCTGCCGCGGTCGGCGGGCAGCGGATGCATGTAGATCGCCTTCTTGTCGGCCATCGCCATGCGGGCCTCGTTGGCGATCCAGCCCTTGTACTTGTCGAGGAGGGCCATGCCCTGGGCCTTCTTCTGGTCCTCGGGGACGCCCTGATCGGCCAGGTACTGGTGGCAGCCCCAGGACTTCGGGTAGAGGACGATGGCATCCTTGCAGGCCGCGTCCATGTCGTTGACGATCTCGAACTTGGTGTGGTTCTCGGCGGCGTACTTGCGGGCCACCTCGACCTCACGAGGCATGAGGTAGAACTCCTTCGGGTGGGCCAGAGTGACGTCGACGCCGAAGCGGGGCAGCAGGGTGATGAGGCCCTGGGCGACGGAGAGGGGGCGGGCGTAGGAAGGGGCGTAGGTCCAGGAGACGACGAACTTCAGGCCCTTCAAGTTGTGGCCGAACTTCTCGCGCAGCGTCATCAGATCGGCGGCCGCCTGGCAGGGATGATCGACATCGCACTGCAGGTTGATGACGGGGATGGAGGACCACTCGGCGACCTCGCGGATGTACTTGTTGCCGATGCCGTAGAAGCAGTTGCGGATGGCGATGCCATGGCCGTAGCGAGAGAGCACCTTGCCGGTGTCCTTCGGGGTTTCGCCGTGGGAGATCTGGAGCTTGTCGGGCGTCAGGTCGTGGGCGTGGCCGCCGAGCTGGGTCATGCCGGCCTCGGTGGAGTTGCGGGTGCGCGTGGAGGCCTCGAAGAACATCATGAACAGGGTCTTGTCGCGCAGCAGGCGATGCGGGCGGCCCAGCGCGAAGGAGCGCTTCAGATCCCAGGAGATCTCGAGCATGGTCTCGAGTTCCTCGACCGTCCAGTCCTTCGTCTCGATCCAGTCCTTTCCTCGCAGCAGTGTGTTCATCCGTTCTCCTCCAGCGGCGGCCTCGACTGGGCCGGTCTCACGTTCTCCCTCGTCGCCGCGGCGCGTCATGGCCGCCCGGGAGGGGCGCTGCCATCCTATCGAGCGGGCTTCGAGAGTGTCAAGGAGCAGGGGTCAAGGGGGGGAGCATGTCATGCGGGGGGACGCTACTGGATTCGCCTGCCGGGAGCTCCGCTCCCGAACCCTCGCAAGGGGCGAAGTTCGCCCCTTGACCCCCCGATGGCTGGAGAGAGTCTTGCCCGCGCTCGCAGGCAAGAGTCCACGGAAGTGTCGAGCCGGCCTCGATTCCTCTTCTCATTGCCGGGTCCAGGGTGGGGCTCCCACCCTGGCAGGGGCCCGGGGACAGCGTCCCCGGCAGAACTCGAACCAGAGCCATCCACCACTTTCCACGACCGCACCCGTGGGGAGTCGGGATCAGGGCAACGAAAAACCCCGGGGCCGCAAGCGCACGCGACACCGGGGTCGGGAATCCGAGGGGGGGGAACTACTCCATCTTGCCCAGAACGAGGGCGATCAGCGCCATGCGGAGCACGACGCCGTTGAACGCTTCGATCCAGTAGCGGGCGTGCCGAGTGGAGTCGACGTCGGCCGGCAGCTCGTCGACGCGCGGCAGCGAGTGGAGGATGACGACGCCCTTCTTGGCCTTCGCCTTGAGCAGCTCGCGGGTGACCTTGTACTCGGGCGGCGTGAGACCCTTCTTCACGTCGGCCGCGTCGACGCGCGACTTGGTGTAGTCGGCCTGGACGACCGGCTCCATGTAGATGATG
>CAZSVK010000211.1:0-10196 GCA_964610245.1 uncultured bacterium | reverse complement strand
GGCGACCGCCTTCAGATCGTTGAAGGTCGTGAAGCCGGAGGTGCCGCTGGTGAGCGTCAGGTCGGAGACGCTGCCGCCCGCGACGGCCGCGCCGCTCTTGTAGAGCTTGCCGTTGGTGAGCCTCACGCGGCCGTTCAGACAGTAGACCCAGACCCGCGCGACGGCGGCGGTGGTACCGAACGAAACGGAGCGGCTGGTGGCGGTGGGGCTGGCGACGCGGTTGGGGAAGACGAGCCGGGCCAGCTCGCGGCCGACGTTTCTGACCTTCGGCGTGAGGTTCGTGGTGATGCCGGGGCCGGTGGTATCGAGCAGGTAGTTGGTGGTGAAAAGGGTGGAGCGGTTGCCGACCAGGTCGACGGCCTGGAGCGTGAAGGTCTTCTTGCCGTCCATGCCCGCGCCGAGCGGGTCGAGCGCGGTCTCGTCGCGCATGGCGCTCAGGCCGCTGGCCGACGCGATGGCCGGCGGGAAGGCCAGCGGGGGCTGGGTGAGGGCACCGGCCTCGGAGAAGGCGGTGTTGTAGCCCTTGATGCCGGAGCCTTCCTCGAGGGGGGAGCGGAAGGCCGAGAAGCGGGAGAGGTCGCGGCCGGCCCAGGTGAAGCGCACCGGCATCACGTTGGTCCACCAGAACTTGTCGCCCGTGGTGAGGCGCAGGTTCGCCGTGGAGCGCGCGGTGTCCAGGGGCTGCGTGCGCACGTCCCAGGGGACGATGTCGGTGATCGTGGGCCTGCTGTCGAAGGGATCGACGGTGGGGGTGGTGTGGTCGAAGTGAACCGAGGTGGTGTTGTTGGCCCGGTCCTGCTCGCTCCCGAAACGGTCGACCGGCCGCACCTCGTAGGTATAGAGGTCGTCGTCGACCCCGTGGAGCCTGAGCGGATGGGTGTAGTCGTAGACGAAGTTCGAGTTGCCCGTCACCGTGTCGGAAAGCGTTGCCGTGAGGGCAGGCGTGTAGGGGCCGGAGTGGCTGAAATAGACTCGATAGCTCTTCTGGGTCGCGGGGTCGGGCAGGTCGTCGACGTCGTTCCACTCGACCGTCATCACCGAGGTGTAGATCTCGGTGGTCGCCGTATCATTAAAAAAAAAAAGAGGCCTGAGCGTCAAGACCGGTACGGGCTCCGAGACGTCGAGCCGGAAGGTTAAGACGGAGGCAAAGGGACCGATGTTGGTCAGCCGGTCTCGCGCGGCGAGCGAGAAGAGCCGGAAGCTATCGGCGGGGAGGGCGAGACGGTTCAACCCGGGCGTGGTCAGGTCGTTCTCCTCGGCCGAGAGGGCGCCCGTGCCGGCGGGCAGGCCTCCCGAGCCGCCGCTCGCGCGGGAACGCCACTCGATGGCGTCGGCGGTGCCGGCCTGGGTATCGGTGTGGTGGACTCCCACGCCGGCGCCGTCCGCGACGACGCCCGAGGCGTCGACCTCGCGCCAGCGCAGATCCAGGAGCGGCCAGGAGGTCGTCGCGGTGGTCAGCGCCGTGGCCGCGACCCAGGCGCCCGAAGTGCCGGCCGCGTCGCTGTAGCCGGTGAGCTGCACGTAGTAGCGGGTGTCCGGGGCGCCGGAGGGCTTGCGGGAATCGAACTGCAGGGCGCTGGCCAGCGGATGGCGGCCCGCGGCGTCGGGGGGCACCTGCCAGACGAAGGGGTTGAAGGTCGTCAGGTTGGAGGAGGAGAGGCCGACGAGGGTGGAGGCGAGGATGGCGCCGCCGGCGTCCTTGAGGGCGAGATTGCCGACGACGAGCGTGCCCGAGACCGGCTGGAAGCGCACGTCGGTGACGCGCATCGCGGGTGCGATCGTGATGTCGGCGTTACCGTGAAGGGCCAGCAGCGTCTCGGTGCGCGTGCCGGTGGGGGGCTCGAGCTTCGTGAGGCGGGTGATGGCGGCGTTGCGCACCTCGAGGGCGAGGGCGGAGGGGTTGACGGTGGGGCCGGTGGTGTCGACCCAGACGTCGGTGGCGACGCGGGAGGCGCGGTTGGCCAGGGCGTCGACAGCCTGGAGCGTGAGCGTCTTCTTGCCGTCGGGGGTGAGAGAGGTGATGCGAGAGGGATGGGTCGAGAGGTCGATGTCGGTGCCGACCGGGCCGGCGGCATGCTGGATGGGGAACAGGAAGGGCGGGACGGAGATCGAGCCGTTCTGGGAGAGCGTCATGTTGACGCCCTTGACGCCGACGCCGGTGTCGGAGTCCTTGCCCGCGTAGCCGGGGTCGGAGAACTTCCACTGGAACCGGGGCTGGGTGTCGTTGGTCCAGAAGACGGTGGCGGGATTCAACTCGGTGGTGAGCTCGAGCTTTCGCAACGAGTTGGCATACTTGGGCGAGACCGGGCTCGTGGTGTAGTAGAAGTGGTCGAGTGTGGGCGGCAGACGGTCGAGGTGCACCGTCGTGAGGTAGGTCGGCGCCTGCGGGGGGCCCGGGTCGGGCGAGACGGTCGGCGCGGGGATGATGTTGAAGTTGGTATCGCGGAACCGCAGGTTGAACTCCTTGACCCCGTCGGAGCTGGTCAACACGTAGCCCTCGGTGACGGGCGTCGAGGTCGGCGTCGACTGCGGCTTGATCTTCTTCCAGCGGGCCAGCCGGGCGCTGCGGCCGCCGTCGTCGGGGCCGGCGTTGGCGGGCCCCTCGAAGGCGGCGTCGAGCGGGTTGGCGGCGTCGAGGCCGGCGTAGGGGCCGGCGAGCGAGTCGCTGTGCTCGCGGTAAACGTCGGCGTCATCGTCGACATCGTAGGTGGCCCGCACCGCCGTGGCGCTCGTCCAGCGCGTCATCCCGGCGGGGAGCGAGCCCTCCGTGCCGTACGACCAGGAGAGCGCGCTGGCGGCGCGATCGACGTGGCGCTGGGGCGTGAGCGTCTCGAGCCAGTAGGTAGGAGGCCCGGTGCCGGCCACGTTGGTCGGCACGGCGGTGTCGACGTCGGCCGAAGTGGAGACCGGAGGCAGGATCTCGAGCTTCTCGTCGCGGTACCAGACACGCGCGGTCAGGGTGCCCACCTTGCCGTCGAGGAACGGCCAGTTGATGTCGGCGCTGAAGATCCGGGTCTTGCCGCGAACGTCGGTCAGTTGCTGGTACTGGAAGTCGCGCGGCCGGCGCACCACGCGCGTGAAGGAGCCCGGCGCGGCGGCCTCCTCCAGGTCGTGGTAGGGCTCCGAAGTCCAGGGCGTGCCGGAGAAGGAGGCCGGCATGTAGAGCCGTCCGTCCGGGGCCACGTAGGTGAAGCTCGAAACCGGCGTCGCGCCCGCGGAACCGTTGAACTCCAGGCGCACCGCCGCGTAAGCCGCCCCCGTGGTGATCATCTCGAAGGCGTTGGAGTAGTTGGCGTACTCGACCCGGAAGACGGTGCCGGAGACAGTGCCGGTGGTCAGGTCCGGAGTCCCGACGGCGGCGCGGTCGGGCACGTCGACGAGCGAGGTGAAGGCGGCCGGGTGCACGCCGGCCAGGCCGGGCTCGTTCGGGGGTGCCTGGATGGCGAGCACGCGCGTCCGGCTGTTGATCTCGTCGCCGGCGAGGAAACGCGTGGCCGGGTCGAGGAGGTCGGTCAGCTGGTAGCTCGAGCGGACCGGGACGAAGCCCACGCGCACTCGGAAGCGGTTGGAGGTGACGTGGTAGTTGGCGGCGGTGACCAGGCCCGAGTTGTAGCCCGTGATGACGCCCTTGTAGGTATAGGTGGCGTAGTCGGACGGGTTGGTGCTGATGAGCAGGTTGGCGCTCTTGTCCCACACCTCGGAGGCGGCGAAGAGACCCGGCTGGTCGTGCAGGTCCTTCTTCAGACCGGTCAGCACGGTCGAGCCCGGAACCTGATCGGGCAGGATCATGATGCCTTCGTTGACGCGCCCGGCATCGAACGTGGGGTCGGCCACGCGGTTGACGCGCGCGACGACCGGGTAGCTCTCGAGCTTGGTCTCTTCTCCCTGCCCCAGCGTCGTGCCGGCCGGCAACTCGTAGACCCTCAACTCCACCTCGGCCGGGCCTCGCACGAGCGCCAGATAGTAGCGGTGGGAGTTGTCGGCGGGGAAGCTCGCCTCGCTGTCGTTGGTGCTGGAGTTGGGCCGCCGCGAGTAGAGGTATCCGAGCCGGTCTTCCGGGTTGGGGAAGTTGGCCACGGTCAGCAGCTCCGGCCCGTCGGAGGCGAACGCATCCTCGACGCGGAGGTTGGACGGGAGCTTGACGGCGTTCCTGCGCCACTGCTCGACGAAGGGGAAGTTCTGGTCGATGTCGGTCAGGCCGAGGATGACGGGCGAGCGGTCGCGCGTCTCGAAGGCCCGCAGGTCGCCGCTTCCGACCACGCTCCAGGTGAAGCTCGTCAGCGCGGCCTGGGCCTGGCTGAAGTTCGCGGTCGATACCAGCGTGATCTTGGCGCTCGTATTGCCAAGGTTATCCTGGAACTGCAGGTAGGCCTGGATGACGCCGCTCGAGGGGAGCTTCGCGAGCGGCCCGAAGTTGTGCGTGAAGTTGGTCGCGTACGGCTTGAAGGAGGGCACCGGCTGGTCGGGCGTCGTGATCAGGACCTTCCCGCGCGGCGCCATCCCGGAGCCCGCATCGGTCGCCGTCACCACCATCGAGCCGATGATGCTCTGGTTGCGATCGACCGACACCTTGACGATCCTCGAGGAGGCCATCACCGAGGGCGGCGTCGCGTCGTAGAAGATAAACGCCGACGTCACCCCCTTGCTGAAGGGCACCGAGGGGAAGTTGTCGAGTTCCGTCGAGATGAAGGGGCCGGCGCTACGGAAGATCACGTGGACGTAGTGGGTGCCGTCGCCGGCCTGCGCCAGGCCGAGGTCGCGCTTCCAGGAGCCGCAGTTGGTCGGGTCGCCCGCGACGAAGAGCTTCGTCTGCGTCGGAAAGGAGGGGAAGTTCAAGCGCTCGGCGCCCGAGAGGATCGGCCAGTCCCGGAAGTTCAGATTGGTGTCGTTGAGCGGGATCCAGCCGGTCGAGCCGTCGGACTTGTCGAAGGTGGCCCCGTCGGCCAGCGTCCAGTTCATGAAGACGTAGCCGCCGGGGGTCTCGGTGGTCACGCGCGTGGCGGGCAGGTAACTGGGATGCAGCTTGGTGTCGGGAGTGCTGCCGTCGGGCTGGAAGCAGCGCAGGTCGAGCGGGTAGTTGGAGACCCACAGGTCTCGCGTGTTGGTCGTGACCGGCCGATCGATCGCCAGGTCGACCACGGGGCTGTTGGTGAAGTCGGGGGTGCCGTCGGCGTTGAAGTCGAAGAGCTGCGGCGAGTAGGGGTCGCCCTTGACGCTGACAATATGCACGCGGCCCGGCTGCGGCGCCCCGTTGAACACCTGCACCAGGCCCGTCGCCACCGTCGTCGGCTCCTGTTCGTTGACCGAGAAGGCGTCCTTGTACTCGAGCACCACCTTGTGGGCGTAGTTGGAATCCTGGGCGGCGAGCACGCTCCCGGGGAAGGCGACCACCATCGGGTTGCCTTCCAGTTCCTTCGGGTTATCGGCCGGCGTGTTGTCGCGACCGGTCCAGGGGATCCGGGAGGTGTTGCCCGTCGCGTTGTTCCAGGTCTTGCCGCCGGGCGGATCGGCCTTCATCGTCTGCCAGGTGGAGTCGAATCCGCTCGTCGTCGCGGACTCCTCGTCCTTGTTGTAGAACCAGAACCGCTTGTCGCGACTCGCCTCGACGTAGACCCGCCACTTACCCAGGTACTTGCCCTCGATCCGCACGTTGAACCAGGTCTTCGTCGGCGTCGCCGCGTCGATGTAGGCGTCGGGCTCCTTGGTGTAGCGGAAGGCAAACGGATCGGCCCAGATCTTGACCTTCGGCACCTCCGATTCGGTGCCCACATAGATCGGAAGCAGCGCCGCCGACCCGAGACCGCGCGCGTCCTTCACGCTCACCAGCGCGTTGAAGGTGCCGGTCGTCAGGTAGCTGTGCTGCGTGCCGGTGGTCTTCGGGTCGTCGCCGCTGCTAGCCACAAGCGGCCCCAGCCGGTCGCGCATCCCGCGCTGCTGCTGGCCGTCGCCGAAGTCCCACGTGTAGTCGAACGGCGGCTGCCCCGAATCGATCTGAAAGTAGAACGCGACCGGCCGGTTCGGCTCGGTCGTCGTCGGTTCTGCCCGCGCCGACACCGCCACCTGGTCCTCCGGGTGGTTGTACACGTACACGAGGGTCGGCACCCAGCCCGAACTCGGCTGGTCCGCGGTGGCCAGCGGCCGCCCGCCCTGCTTCAGCCGCGTGGCCTTCACCCAGATCGTCGACGAGGTGATGCGCGTCGCCCCCGAGCCGCCGCCCACTTTCACCTTCGCAAACTCGAAGCGGCCCGTCGAGTCGGTCATCGTCGTCCCATCCGTCGCCCTCGACGGTCCCAGCGCCGCCGGCTCTCCGGCCTCCACGACGTACTCGATCTGCGTCTCACGCATGCCGGCCTGCGTCGCGTCGGAACTGCCCAGCACCCCCAGTTCCACGGTGTCCGTCGACAGCGTCTCCTGGTCGTCGGCCGCCGTCAGCACCGCCCCGTAGCGCGGCTTGAGCACCGCAAGCTGCGGCGCCGCCACGTCCGCGACCCCAAAGGTCCACGGCACCTCTCGCCAGTGGTTGTTCCGGTCCGCCGCCGTCGCGCTCCACAGGCCGTCGAACACCCGTATCTTGGCCACATAGGTTCCATCCGCCAGCTTCCCCGCCGGCGGCGAGTAGCGCACCACCTGCTGGTTGACGGTGAAACGTGCCGCCTCCGCCAGCTCCTGGCTCGTCGTCGGAGTGGCCGTGTAGCTCGCGATCTCGGTTCCCGAGGAATCGGTGATGGTGAACTGGGTCAGCGCCGGGCTCACCCCGCTCGGGTCGTTGACCAGCGCGCTGACCGCATTGGGGCTCCCGGAGAGCGTCGCGTAGGGCGCCGGGTTGAGCGAGAACACCTGCGGCGGCTGAGTATCCACCGTGAAGAACCACGCGGCCCGCGCCGGCTTGCGGTCGGCATCGAGGATCTCCACCCGCACGTGGTGCTTGCCGTCGGTCAGCCCCGGCGGTCCGACTTGCTGCGTCACGCGCCAGCGCTCCCGATCGCCCGCCGGATCGGAGATCTCCCCCGCCAGCGCCGCCGCCCCGGGCGTCCCGGCAAGCTGCGTCCCGTCGACGTAGAACCTCACATCCTCGGCCTTCAGCCCGTTGGTCGTCTCCTCGGTGCCGGTCCCCGCTCGCCGCGCCAGGCCCCAGTCGGTGAAGAGAAGCGGCACCGCCGTGCCGGTCGTCGAGTTCGGCACGGGCCCCCGCTCCACCACCATCGCCGTCGGCGGCCGGTAGTAGACGATCAGATCGTCGCCCTTGCCCCCCTCGTCCAGACCGTTGGGGCCGTAGCTGTAGACGAAACCGCCGCCGTAGTTGTTCCGGTAGCGGTTTCCCCACGGATCCTCCATCCCCTCGACCCTCAGCCGGCCGGCCAGCCCCTTCAGATCCCCCGAGGTGTAGTCGGCGAAGTTCTGGTTGTTGTAGGTCTGGAGCGCGTTCGAGATCTGCTCCAGGTGCAGCCGCGCCGCATTCTCCCGCGCTGGCTCCGGCGAGAACACCGTCACCGCGACGGTCGTCGTCAACGCCAGGATCGCGATCGCGATCAGAAGCTCGATGAGAGAGAAGCCCGGCAGGCGACTGGGAGGGAGGCTCGAGGCTCGCGGCTCGGGGCCTGAGGCCTGAGGCTCGAGGCTCGCGGCTCGCGGCTCGAGGCCGCCGTCAGAACCCGGTAGGCGCGACTCGTCCCTCGCCACGCCCGCCTGTCTCGGCCCGGCACCCTGGCCCGGCCCCACCGCTCTGAGCATCCTCGAAGTCCTCCGCGCGCTTCACCCGCGAACGAGAACAGTGTAACGCTCTCGCTCTTCACGGGCCCGGCAGGCGGCTGCTTCTTCTTCTCCCGTACGCTCCCGGGAGCATACGGCAACGACGGCTTGGATGAGGCCGGCCCATCTGGAGGGCTTTAACGCGCCCCGACAGGGACGTCAAGCAAGGGCGAAAAAAAAGCCTCGAGCCCCAAACCTACCCCGGCTGGTACTGACAGTTCGGATCGGCGGCTTTGAAGTCGCCCGTGGCGGCCTTGGCCAGCGCCCGGCAGCCGCTACAGAGGTCGGCGTACTTGCAGATCCCGCACTTTCCGCCGAGCCGCCGCGTGTCTCGCAGGCTCTCGAACACCGCGGCACCCTGCCAGATCTCGGTGAAGCTCTTCTCGAGAAGGCTTCCGGCCGGCTCGAGAAGGTACGGGCAGGGATAGACCGTGCCGTCCGAGGCGATGAAGCAGAAATCCTTGGCGGCGAGGCAGCCGTAGCGCCCCGAGAGATGCTCCTGCCCGGGGAGCATCGGGTTCTGCTCGGCGGGCAGCTCGGCGGCGCGCTCGCGGTAGATGCGCTCGAACTGGGGCGAGCAGACGACCTGGATGGGATAGCGATGCAGGAACTGCTGCTCGAAGATCCAGTTCAGCCAGTGGACCGCCGTGCTGTCGTCCATCGGGTCGCCGGCGATCGCCCGGCCTCGGCCCACCGGGACGTTGAAGAAGACGGTGAGCATCTGGGCGCCGAGCTTGCGGGAGAGGCTCAGGATCTTCGGCAACTCCTCGACGTTCTTGCCGGTGATGGTCGTCGAGAGCCTGAAGCGGATGCCGGAGAGCCGCACGAGATCGATGCCCTTGATCGTCTTGACGAAGGCCGCCTCGGTGCCGCGGAACGAATCGTGCCAGCGGCTCGACGCACCGTCGAGAGAGATCTCGATCTCCTTCACCCTGACCTCGACGAGCTTGCGCGCGATCTTGGCGTCGTAGCCCACGGCGTTGGTGCAGAGAACGACCTCGAGACCGCGCTTGTGGGCGTACTCGGCCAGGTTGAAGAGGTCGGGCCGCGCCAGCGGCTCGGGACCGGTGAGATAGAGCTTTGCCGGGTAGGAGCGAGCCAGATTCTCGATGAGCGCGGCTGCCTGATCGGTGGTGAGGTCGCCCGGAGCGCCCGGCGGCAAGGCCGAGTGACGGCACGACTGGCAGTTCAGCGGGCAGCCCCGGCTGACCTCCCAGAGCACGTACTTGGGACCGTTGACCGCCGCCTTCGACTGGAAACCGGCGGGCCGCTTGCGAGTGGCACCCTCTCCCTTGGCTCTCACTTCAGCTTTCCCCCCCGAGCCAGCGGGCCAGGTCCTTGGCGAAGTAGGTGATGACCAGGTCGGCCCCCGCGCGACAGATCGAGGTGGTCGCCTCGAGAGCGCACCGCTTCTCGTCGAGCCATCCCCGGGCGGCGGCGGCCTTGAGCATCGAGTACTCGCCGCTCACGTGGTAGGCGGCGACGGGCAGGTCGAAGGTCTCGGCCACCCGCCGGATGATGTCGAGGTAGGGCATGGCCGGCTTCACCATGAGGATGTCGGCGCCCTCCTCGACGTCGAGGGCGACTTCCCTGAGCGCCTCGCGCGCGTTGGCCGGATCCATCTGGTAACCGCGCCGATCTCCGAAGGCCGGCGTGCTCTCGGCGGCATCCCGGAAAGGTCCGTAAAAGCCGCTCGCGTACTTGGCGGCGTACGACATGATCGGCACGGCCGGATGACCGGCCTCGTCCAGGACCCGCCGGATCGCTCCGACCCGGCCATCCATCATGTCGGAGGGGGCAACCATGTCGGCCCCGGCTCTCGCGTGGCTGACGGCGGTGCGGGTGAGCAACTCGAGCGTGCGATCGTTGTCGACCTCGTCGCCGACCAGTTCGCCGCAGTGCCCATGAGAGGTGTACTCGCACATGCAGACGTCGGTGATCCGGACCAGGCCGGGCACCTGTTCGCGCAGCCGCCGCAACGCCTGCTGGACGACGCCGTTCTCGTCCCAGGCCCCGCTACCCAGGGGGTCTTTCGACTCGGGAATGCCGAAGAGGAGCATCGCGGGGATGCCCAGTTCGAACGCTTCGCGGGCTTCGTCAACCAGGCGGTCGACGGAGTGGCGATGGAAGCCCGGCATGGAGCCGATCTCCTCGCGCACCCCGGTTCCCGGAACCACGAACGCGGGAAGGATCAACTGATCGACCGAGACCCTCGTCTCCCGCACCATGCGACGGAGGGGCTCGGAGCTGCGCAGCCGCCTGGGCCGGCAGAAGGGGAAGTTTGCGCCCATTGCCGGTAGCGTAGATCCGGCCCCCAGCGTTTGCAAGCCCGGCGAGGCGGCCCGGGTGCATGTCACGCGGGGAGGCGGTGGAGCTGTCTTGAATTCGCCTGTCGGGAGCGTTGCTCCCGAACCCTCACCCGGGGCGAAGTTCGCCCCGGGACCCCC
>CAZSVK010000210.1:4446-10212 GCA_964610245.1 uncultured bacterium | reverse complement strand
CGGCCCGGTCAGCGGCGTCACCGCATTCGGAGCGGCGCGATCGACCCTCACGGTCCTCGTGCCGTTGCCCGTCGTCTGCTCGTTGAGAGCGTTGTCTCGAGGCTGGACCTTGTACACGTACGTGCCCGTCGCAACGCTCGTGTCGGTGAAGCTCGTCGTGGCCACGAACCCCAGGTCCGTGGCACCTCGGAACACGTGGTAGTCCTTCACCCCTGAGGGGCCCACATCCGAGGGCGCCGTCCAGCTCAAAGCCACGTCCGCCGCGCTCGTGTAGGCAGGCGCCGTCAGCGGCGTCACAGGGTTCGGCTTCGCCCTGTCCACGATCACACCAACGGTGCCGTTGCCGCTTGTCTGTTCGTTGAGCGCATTGTCCCGAGGCTGCACCTTGTAGACATACGTCCCCGTCGCCACACCCGTGTCCGTAAAGCTCGTCGTGGCAACATATCCCAGGTCCGCCGCACCCCGGAACACGTGGTAGTCCTTCACGCCAGCCGGGCCCACATCGGAGGGCGCCGTCCAGCTCAGCACCACGTTGGCCGCGTTCGTGTAAGCAGGACCGGTCACCGTCGCCACCGGGTTCGGCTTGGCTCGATCCACGACCACCGTCGCCGTGTTGTTCCCCAGTGTGCGTTCGTTCCGGACCTTGTCGCGCGGGCGCACCGAGTACACGTACGTTCCCGTCGCAACGCCCGAATCGCCGAAGCTGACCGGCACGACGTACCCAAGGCTCACGGAATCGCGGAAGACGTGATAGTCCAGCACTCCGATCCCGGCGCCATCTGAGGGCGCCAGCCAGCTCAGGGCTACCGTAGCGGCGCTGGTGAAGGCCGGTCCCGACAGGGTGGTCACCGCCAGCGGCGCGGTGCGGTCGACGACGACGCTCGTGGTGGCAGCAGTAGCGCTGACGTTACGCACCCGGTCTAGAGCCACGACCTGATACGTGTGCAGGCCGTCGGTGCCGGCGGTGAGGTCATCGTACTGGCGCGCGACCCCGGAAGCGAAGAAGGGGCGCACGGTCCCGGAGGCGCCGGTGCGAGTGACCTGGTAGCCGAGCAGGCCCGAGCCGGCGTCGGCAGCCGTGGTCCAGGTCATCCGCGGCGTGCCACTCGTGTAGGCCTGAGCGCCCTCCGACCAGGTCGTGGCGACGGTGGCGCTGGCGACGTTGGCGGGCCGCGTCTTGTCGAGCCGGATGCTGACCATGTCTCCGATGGTGTCGCCGTCGCCAGGGGCGGCCACTGAGCGGTTGCCGGCGCGGTCGACGGCGCGGACGGTGAAGTCGTAGACGCCGTCGACGAGCGAGCCTCGAGTATCGGTGTACGTTCGAGGGGTGAGCGCCACGACGACGGTGGCGAGCGGAGTGGGATCGTCGGAGGCGGAGAAGACGCGGTAGTGCACGGCGCCGCATCCGGAGGTGGGCCAAGCCGGATCGTTCGAGGTCGTCCACTGGAAGGCGACGGCGCTGGAGGTCGCGGGCAGGCCGTCTGTCCCGGTGCCGCCGGTGGTGATGGAGGTGACAGCCACGGAGGGAGGAGGAACCTTGTCGACGAACACGAGCGCATGTACGTTGCCCTTGCTTCCGTTCAAGACGCGGTCTTCCGCGACAGCCTCGTAGTCGTAGTGGCCATCGGCGAGCGAGGCGGCGGTTCGCGCCAGCGTCGTGACCGTGGTCGGCACGGTCCACCAGACGCTGGCGCTGCTCGGCAGCGTGGGCTGGAACGACTGGACGACCTTGTAGTCCTTCATCCCGGCGCCGCCGGTGCCGTCGGTGACGGCGCCCCAGGTAACGGTGTAGTTCTGGCTGGTGTAGACGGTCTGGGGGGCGGAGAGGCCGGCGACGGAGGCAGTGGTGAAATCGGGGGCGAGGTTGTCCTCGACGATGAGCAGCACGTGATTGCCGGCGAGCTGGCGGTTGGTGAGACCGTCGAGCGGCCGCACCTCCCACTGGCGGGTGCGCTGCAGGTTGGCGCCGACGACGTCCGAGACGTCGGTGGTCGCGTCCTTGATGGGCTGAGCGAGCTGGGCGCCCTCGAGCATCACGGCGTAGGTGATCTGGCCGATGCCGGTGGCGTCGGAACTGGCCTCCCAGGAGAGGGTGAAGTCCTTCTGCAGGCCGACGCGGGTGGGGCGGCCGCCGCTCTCGTCGAGCACGGCGAGGATTCCGGAGGGCGTGACGGTGAGCGAGGTGACGGGCGACGGCGGCGTGGTGTCGAGGATGAAACGTGTGGTGAGCGCCGTGGCGGAGAAACCCAGGCGGTCGACCACGCGGAAGGCGAAGCTCTTGGGCCCGTCGGGTCCGAGCACCGGTGTGGGGACGGTGGAGCCGCCCGACATCACGAAGCTCGAGGTGGTGGGCCCCTGCCAGCCGATGGACGGGTTGCCGGTGTCGCGGGAGGCTGCGGTGGTGATGTCGACCGGGAGGCCCGAGGCGGGGATGGGGAACTCGATAGCCTGGGCGAAGGCGAAGCGGGCGCCGGCAACGCCCGAGCCGCGCTGGTTGGCGAGCACACCGCCGGCGTCCCAGGCGAGATCCTCGCCGATCCAGCGGAAGGTGGGCGTCAACTCGTTGGTCCACTCGTAGGGGCCGGTCTGGGTGGTCACGCGCGACATGACCGTGCCGCCGGGCAGCGCGGGGCTTACCAGACTCCACTGCAGCGCGCGGCCGCGGGGGGCGGTCGTATCGAAACGCATCGCGACGTGGGTGGTGAGCGCGGTGGCCTCGTTGCCGCTGGTGACGCCATCGGGTGTGTCGACGGTGTTGACGCGGTAGAAGTAGCGGCCGTCGGCGCGGCCGTCGACGCGCAGGTGAGTGCCCGGCCAGTTGCCGGCGCCGCTGCCGAGAAGAACGTTGAAGGTATCGGCCTCGACGACGGCGACGCGGCTCACATAGTCGCCGGCGACGGGGATGCCGGTGTTCTGCTGCACGCGATAGACGAAGTAGCGGCCGGGGCCTGAGAGGTCGGCGGCCAGCGCGGTGTTGTCCCAGCGGAGTTCGACGGTGCTCGAGGGCGAGAGCCGGGCGAGGCTCGCGACGGGGATCGCCGCGGGGGTGATGGCGTCGACGAGCACCGGCACGGTCGCGCCCACGGTGACGTTGACCGCCTGGTCGCGAGCGCGGGGGATGACGTTGACGAAGCCGTTGACGCGGCCGTCGAGCGAGGCGACCGCGGCGACGGGCCAGACCGTGCTCCAGGTGCCGCTCGTCGCCTTCCGGCCGTCGGCCGGGTCGAGCACGGTGTACTGGCGCCAGTTTCCGGACTCGAGCTTGACGTCGACGTTACCGGTGGCGGTCCAGGTGTTCCAGGGCGCGCGGCCGACCGACGAGATGGTCTCCTTGAACGTGCCGCTGATGGTGAGCGGGAAGTGGGTCGCGAGCAGCAGCGGCGGGCTCGAGGCGACCGATGCCGGCCGGCTCTTCGAGAAGAGGATGCCGCCGACCTCGGGGAATTCGGTGTCGACGTGCAGGGTGAAGGCACGGTCGGTCGAGACGTTGCCGGCGGTGTCGACGAGCACGGCGCGGAAGGTGTCGTTCCGGCCGTTGTCCCAGCGCGTCTGCTTGCCGGTGACGGTGACGGTGCCGGCGGTGGTCATCGGGCTCTCGACGACGGCGTCGGGGAGGACGCCCGGCGTGGAGAGCTGGGTGAAGGTATAGCTCCAGCCGCGCAGGCGGATGCCCTGCACCGGCGAGCAGAGGGCGGGGTCGTCCGTGCCGCGCATCGCGTAGTCGAAGAGGGCGGTGGGGAACCACTGGTTGACGCGCGTGGTGACGTCCTGCCCGTTGTCGGAGCGCTTGACGGTGAGCGACTGGAAGTCGGGCTTGGTGGTATCGACGGTGAGCGTGAAGAGGGTGACGAACGGACCGAGGTTGCTCAGGCGATCGCGGCCGGCCAGCTCGAAGGAGAGACAGGTCCCGGCGGGGGGCAGCGGCAACACGACCGTGGGCGCGTCGAGCGCCTGCTCGGCGCCGTTGGCGGTGCCGGTCCAGCGGTAGCGCCACTGCCCGGTGGCGGGCTCGAAGTTCTTCAGACCGATGCCGGCGCCGTCGGCAAGCGAGTTCTCGACGTTGGCCCAGGCGACCGTGACGCTGGCGGCGTTGGTGGGGGCGAGAGTCATGCCGATCGCGGTGAGGCGCTCGGTGGGGCCGTTGCTGAACGCCAGCGTCATGTCGAGCGCGACGGTGCTGACGATCGTGGGGCCGGTGGTGTCGAGCATGAACCGGGTGGTCAGCTCGGTCGAGGGGTGGCCGAGACGATCGAGGGCTCGGAAGGCGAAGCTCTTGGGGCCGTCGAGTCCGAGCGGCGGGACGGGGACGGCGCTGGCACGGGAGAGTTCGAAGGTCGAGGTCGAGGGGCCCAGGCGGCCGGCGGAGGGGACAGGGTCCAGGAACGAGGCGGTGGTGATGGTGACCGGCAGGCTCGAGCTGGGAACCGGAGCCGTCCAGGACTGGGCGAACGCGTAGTTGGAGCCGGCGAGTCCCGCGCCGGGCTGTCGCAGGAGCACGCCGCCCGCGGTGAAGGCGAGATCCTCGCCCACCCAGGTGAACGTCGGCGTGACCTCGTTGGTCCACTCCTCGAGGAAGCCCGGCGTGGTGCGGCGCGTCATCCGGGTGCCGTTGGGCGGATCGGAGCTGGCCAGCCGCCAGGAGAGATTGCGCAGGCGCGGGGCGGTGGTGTCGAACCGGACGGCGACCTGCGTGGTGAGGGTGCTCTGCTCGTTGCCGGGGGTGACGCCGTCGGGGGTGTCTACGGAGTGCACGGTGAAGAAGTAGTGCCCGTCCTGGCTGCCGTTCTCGGCCAGGTGCGTGCCGGGCCAGTTGCCGGCGCCGCTGCCGAAGAGCACGTTGGCGGCGGTGGCCGGGAGGTCGGCTGCCTTGCTGGCGGGGACGTAGTCGGTGCCGATCGGCACGCCGCTGTTCCTCTGCAGCCGGTAGACCCGGTAGCGGCCGGGGCCGGAGGCGTCGGTCGCGAGCGCGCCGTTGTCCCAGCGCAGCTCGATCGAGGTGGCGGGCGAGACGCGAGCCAGGCTCCCGGCCGGGAGACCCGCGGGCAGCACCGCGTCGACGAGCACGGTGACGGTGGTGCCGCGGGTCTGGTTGCCGGCCTGGTCGGTGGCGCGCGGGATGGCGGCGATGAAGCCGTTGGTGCGCCCGTTGAGCGCATCGACCAGGGAGATCGGCCACGTGTAGCTCCAGGTGCCGGGGTCGGCCCGACCGCTGTTGCTGATGGCGGTGTAGCCGCGGTAGGTGAGCCCCTCGAGACGCACGTCGAGCGAGCCTGGCGGAGAGAAAGAGAGGGGATCGCGACTGACGCTGCTGACGTTCTCGCCGAAAGTGCCGGCAACGGTGACAGGGAAGTGCGTGGCCAGCAGCATGGCCGCGGCCGAGTTGGCCGACCGGGAGGGGGTGAAGGAGCTGAGCGCGACCCGGGGGAACTCGGTGTCGGTGTGGAAGACGTAGCCACGCTCGTTCGAGAGGTTGCCGGCGCGGTCGACGAGACGGCAGCGGAAGGTGCTGTACGAGCCGTCGGCCCAGACAGGCGAGGTGAGGGTGACGGTGCCGGAGGTGGTCATGCTCCGCAGAACGGGCTTCGCGGGCGAGGAGCCGCCGGGGGCCTGGGTATAGGTGTAGCTCCAGGCTCTCGGCGTGACCCCGGAGATGGTCGCGCCGGCAGCGAGCACGGCCCGGTGGACTTTCAGCCCGTACATGCCGGGTCCACCGAACGCCGGGAGCAGGGCAGGGTGAATGTTAATCATCCGACCCGCGCACGCCGT
>CAZSVK010000210.1:0-4436 GCA_964610245.1 uncultured bacterium | reverse complement strand
GCCTGAGAGCTTGACGCCGGTGATGCTGGCACAGTCGATGGGGGTGTCGTTGCCGGTGACGACATAGTCGAGCACGTTGGTGCTGAGCCAGGTGTTGGTCAGACCGGTGACCTCGACGAGAGTGCCGGCCCGGCGCACGACGAGCGTGTCGAAGGTGGGGGGCGTGTTGTCGATTGCGGTGCCGAAGATCTGGGTATAAGTGCCGAGGTTAGTCAGCTTGTCCCGGCCGGCAAGCTCGAAGCTGATGCACTCGTTGCCGGGGGGCAGCGAGAGCACGATGCTCGAGGCCGAGGTGGCGACCGGGGTGGCCTCGGCGTCGAGGTTCCACCGGTAGCTGAAGCGGCCGGTTTGACCGTTCGAGACGCCGATGCCGGAGCCGTCGGAGAGGCTGGTGGTGGCGTCGGCGAACTGGAGCCAGAGCGCGATGGCGCTGGTCGGTTCGAGCACGTCGCCGACCGAGATCGACATCGGAGGGCCCCACTGGGCGGGGGTCCAGGCTCGTCCGACGGCCCGAACCTGCACGGTGGAGGTGCCGCCCAGGCGGATATCCTCCATGTCGAACCGCACCTGGTCGGCCTGCACCGAGGGGGAGAGGGAGAACGACCAGCTCTGGCCGGTGCCCAGGCGCAGGCGGTAGCCGGTGACGGAGCCGGAAGAGTTGATGGTCTTGGCGACGTTGTTGTTCTGGATCCGGTACTGGACTTGATCGGCCCCGGTGTTGGCGGGGATGGCGAAGGTGTACTGGCCGGGGGTCAGCCCGGTGCCGAAGCTGGTCGTGAACTGAGTGGCGCTGATCGCCTGGGTGTCCTTCAACGTGAAGTCGAGCAACTTGCTGCCCGCACCCGAGAAGTTGATCGTGAAGCTCTCAGCGAGCACCGTGTCGTTGAGCGCGGAACCGTACCATAGAGTCGCGTTTGCAGCATGGAGGCGGTTCTGACTGAACGCCGTCGTCACAATGCTCGTTACCTGCGAGAGCGGCAGCACCCGCTCGACGCCCGCGTTGACCGTACGCAGGTTCTTGAGCGCCGCCGGGGCGTTCGACGCCGTGAAGGTCAACTGCGAGAGCAACGTTTGCGCGATCGACGTGCTCTTCGCGACCCAGTTGCCGGTGTCGTTGCCGCCCAAGTTGTTCTGCTGATCGGAGGGCGAGCCGTCGTTGAAGCGCAGCGTGCCCGCGAAGTTCGCCTCGACGATGCTCGGGCCGGTGCGGTCGAGGAAGAGCTGCGTCGTCACCGGCGTGGAGGGCCACCCCACGCGATCGACGGTGCGGAAGGCGAAACTCTTGGGACCGTCGGCGCCCAAGGGCGGCGTCGGCACGGGCGTTGCTCCCGACATCAGGAAGGTCGACGTCGCGGGCCCGGTGGTGCCGACCGAGGGCGTCTGCCCGTCGACTGTCGAGGCGGTCGCGATCTGCACGGCGGGTCCGCTCGAGGGCGTCGGGTACAGCAGCGAGCTGGCGAGTGCGTAGTTGGCCCCGGCCAGCCCCGAGCCGGGCCGCTGCAGGAGCACGCCCGAACCGTTCGTCGCCAGGTCGCGCGAGAGCCACGTGAACACGGGCGCGGTGTCGTTGGTCCAGTTGGCCGAGCCCCCCGTCGTCATCCGGGACACGCTCGTCCCCTCGGCCGTGCCGTCGGCGCGCGTGTTGGTGGAGACTCGCCAGGAGAGCTGCGGGATGGTGGGCGGCGTGGTGTCCAGGCGCACGGCGACGTGGGTGGTCGAGCCGGACTGCTCGTTGCCGGGCGTGGCGCCATCGGGTGTGTCGACGGGGTGTACGGCAAAGTAGTACTGGCCGTCGGCGGTGCCGTCGAGCGGGAGCGCGGGTGCAGCCGGGATGATCGCGCTCGTGCCGATGTAGAGGTTCGAGCCGGGCACGGCGTCGAGCAGCCCGACGCGGGGGCCGTAACCGGTCTCGGAGGCGGGCGGAGTCCACTGCTGCTGGCGATAGACGAAGTACTTGCCGGGGCCGCTCTGGTCGGCGGCGAAGGTATTGCTCCACCAGAGCCGCACCTCGGTCGCTGGCGAGAGCCGAGCGAGACTGTTGGCGGCGAAGGCATCGGGAGTGATGGTATCGACGATGACCGGCATCGTAACGCCGAGAGTAACGTTTCCGGCCTGATCGATGGCGCGGGGAAGCAGGTCGAAGCGTCCGCCGACATTGCGGCCGTTGAGGCTCGCCACGGCGGCGAAGGGCCAGAGTGTGCTCCAGGTGCCGCTCGCGGTCTGCATACCGGTGGTGGGCGTGATGGCGGTGTAGTCGCGCCAGTTGCCGGCCTCGAGCCTCACGTCGATGTTACCGGCGGGCAGGAAGACGTTGCCCGGCGAGCGGCTGACCGAGGAGACGGTTTCCTTGAAGGTGCCGGTGACGGTGAGAGGGAAGTGGGTCGCTAGCAGCAGCGGCGGGGCCGAGGCGACGGGCCGGGACTTCGAGAAGGTGAATCCGCCGACCTCGGGGAACTCGGTGTCGACGTGCAGCGTGAAGGCGCGGTCGGCCGAGACGTTGCCGGCGGTGTCGACCAGCACGGCGCGGAAGGTCTCGCTCTGGCCGTCCGACCAGGGTGGCGTATTGCCGGTGACGGTGACCGAGCCGTCGGTGGTCATCGAACTCTCGACGACGGCGTCGGGCATCGCGCCCGGGGTGGAGTGCTCGGTGAAGGTGTGACTCCAGCCTCGGAGCCGGACGCCGGCAATGGGGCCGCAGAGCGAAGGCACGTCGGTGCCGCTCATCCGGTAGTCGAAGCGGTCGGTACCGTGCCAGCGGTTGACCAGCGAGGTGACGTCGGTGCCGTCGTCGGAGCGCTTGACGGTGAGGCTGGCGAAGTCGGGCCTGGTCGTGTCGACAGTGACGGAGAAGATGGTGACGAACGGGCCGAGGTTGCTCAGGCGATCGCGGCCGGCCAGCTCGAACGAGAGGCAGGTGGCGGAGGTGGGCACCGTCAGCACGACCGAGGGAGTGTCGAGCGGCTGGGGGGCGCCGGCGGCGGTGGCGGTCCAGCGGTAGCGCCACTGGCCGGCGGAGGGCTCGCCGTTCATCAGGCCGATGCCGGCGCCGTCCCGCAGCGAGTCCTGGACGTTGGCCCAGGTGACGGTGAGGCTACCGGCGTTGGTGGGGGCGAACGTCATGCCGATCGAGGTGACCGACTCGACGGGACCGTTACTGAACGCGACGGTCATGCCGAGCGCGGCGGTGCTGATGATGGTTGGGCCGGTGGTATCGAGGATGAAGCGGGTGGTGAGCTGGGTGGAGGCGTGGCCCAGGCGGTCCATCACGCGGAAGGCGAAGCTCTTGGGGCCGTCGGTGCCGAGCGCGGGCGTGGGGACGGGCGAGCCGCCCGACATCACGAAGCTGGAGAACGAGGGGCCTTGCAGTCCGACGGAGGGAGAGGTCGTGTCGTAGCTCGGAGCGGTGGCGATCTCGACCGGGAGGCTCGACTCGGCGGTGGGGAAGGCGAACGCCGGCGCGAGCGCGAAGTTGGCGCCGGCCACGCCCGCGCCGCGCTCGTTCCGCAAGCCGCCGGCGGCGTTGTAGGCCAGATCCTCGCCGGCCCAGTTGAAGGTGGGGGCAGGCTCGTTGGTCCACTCGTAGACGGAGCCCGCGGTGGTCTTGCGGGTGATGGCGGTGGCGTCGGGCTTGGTGGGGCTCGCGAGCGACCAGCTGAGCGAGAGCGCATGCGGGTCGGTCGTGTCGTAGCGCACCGCCGCGTGGGTCGACATCGCCGTGGCCTCGTTGCCGCTCGTCACCGCGTCGGGGGTATCGACCGTGTTGACGCGGTAGAAGTAACGGCCGTCGGCAGTGCCGTTCGTCGCCAGGTGGGCACCCGGCCAGTTGCCCGCGCCGCTGCCGATCAGAACGTTCGCGGTGGTCGCCTCGACGGTGGCGACGCGACTGACATAGTCGGTGGCGACCGGCACGCCGCTGTTGCGCTGCAAGCGGTAGACGAAGTAGCGGCCCGGGCCCGAGTTGTCGCTCGCGAGCGGGGTGTTGGCCCACCGCAGGTCGACCACGCTCGTGGGCGAGAGGCGCGCCAGGCTGTTGGTCGCGAGCGCGTTCGGCGTGATGTCGTCGACGATGACCGGGACGCCCGTGCCGACGGTGACGTTACCGGCCTGGTCGGTGGCGCGCGGGACGATGCTGAAGGCGCCGTTACTGCGGCCGTTCAGGCTCGAGACCGAGGAGACGGGCCAGACGTAACCGAAGGTGCCGCTCGTGGACTGCATGCCGCCCACGGGGACGATCGCGCCGTCGTCGTACGGCACCCAGGTGCCGCCCTGCACCCGAAGCTCCACGTTGCCCTTGGGCAGGAAGGCATTCCAGGGCGTGCGGCTGACCGAGGAGACGGTCTCCCTGAAGGTGCCGCTGATGGTGAGCGGGAAGTGGGTCGCAAGCAACAGCGGCGGGGCGGAGGCAACCGGCCGCGACTTCGAGAAGAGGATGCCGC
>CAZSVK010000209.1:0-10237 GCA_964610245.1 uncultured bacterium | reverse complement strand
ATGGGGGTCCGGTATCTAACGCTCTATACCTTCAGCTCCGAGAACTCGCGCAGGCCCAAGACCGAGGTCTTCGCCCTGATGCAGCTCCTGAAGGATACGCTGGCCCAGGAGAAGCACCAGCTGCACGCGAGCAACGTCCGGCTGCGCGTCTTCGGCGAGCTGTCCGAGTTGCCCGATCGGGTCCGGACCGAGGTCGAGGATTCGATCCTGCTGATGAGCGGCAATTCCGGCCTGAACCTCAACCTCGCCATCAACTACGGAGGCAGGCAGGAGCTGGTCCGGGCTGCCCGGGCGCTCGCGAGCCGCGCCGCGGCGGGGCAACTCGAGCCCTCGCAGATCACCGAGGAGTCGCTCTCGGCCGAACTCTACAGCGGCGGGATGCCCGATCCCGAGCTGCTCATCCGGACCGGGGGCGAGCAGCGAGTCTCCAACTTCTTGCTCTGGCAGCTGGCCTATACCGAACTCTTCGTCACCCCCGTGCTGTGGCCGGATTTCAACCGCCTGCTGCTCTTCGAGGCCATCCGAGACTACCAGGAACGAGACAGGAGATTCGGTGGCCTTTGAGACCCTCTCCAGCCGGACAGCCAGCGCTCTGATCCTGGGGCCGCTGTTCCTCTACGTCGTCTTCCTCGGAGGGCCGTTCCTGGCCGTCCTGCTCGCCGTCATCTCGCTGGTCTGCATACACGAATTCGCGACGATGGCCCGGCAGGAATGCCGTGGCCCGATCTGCTGGCTGGGCTACGCCGGCACCCTTGCCGTCCATGCCGGCGCCTACTTCCAGGGGTTCGTGGGCGCGGCCACGGCCATGACCCTCTTTCCCCTCTTTCTCCTGCTGCCCTACCTGCGCGCGCAGGAGTTCTCGAAGGCCACGATCGACATCAGCCTGATGACCTTCGCCGTCTTCGAGTACTCGTACTTCCTCTCGTTCGTCACCCTCATCCGGGCCGAGCCCAGCGAATCCTATCCGGCGCTGTTCTGTCTGCTCGTGCTCGTCTGGATGCAAGACAGCGTCGCCTACTTCGTCGGCTCGGCCATCGGCCGCACGCCGCTGACCACCATCAGCCCCAAGAAGAGCTGGGAAGGCACGCTGGCCGGCCTGGCGGGCGCGGTGTTGGCGGCGGCCCTGCTTTGGCAGTACGGATTCGCCAAGCAGCTCCAGCTCTCGACGGTGCTCCTGCTGGCGATCGTGGCCATCCTGGCCCAGCTCGGCGATATCAGCGAATCCCTGCTGAAGCGCAACTTCGGCGTCAAGGATTCGGGACAGGTCATCCCGGGCCACGGGGGGCTGCTCGACCGCTTCGATTCCCTGTTCTATTCGGCCCCGGCCATGTATCTGCTGCACTCATGGATGTGAACCAATCGGCCCGGAGGCCGTCTCAGTAGTTGTCGCCGGAGGCGGGACCGCCGGTCCGGCCTCGACAGGCATCACGATTCTCGGAGGCATCATGTTGTTCTCGACTTTCTGGCTGGGCGTGCTGGGCACGTGGCTGAGCAAGGCCCTGGCGTTCATCGTGATGATCGCCATCATCGCGTTCGTTCACGAGCTGGGGCACTACGCCGTGGCCAAGCTCTCGGGCGTCAAGGTCTACGAGTTCGCGCTCGGGTTCGGCCAGAAGCTCTGGTCCCGCAAGTGGGGCGATACGGAATACGCCCTGCGCTGGATCCCGCTCGGCGCCTTCGTGCGGCCCGCGGGCATGAATCCCGACGAGGACGAGGCAGAGGGCGAGCCGGAACTCGGCGATCGCAGCTTCGCCGTCAAGAACTTCTGGGTCAAGCAGGCGATCCTCGCCGCCGGCGCTTTCGGGAACATGGTCTTCGCCGCGGCCGTCTTCGCCGCGGTGCTCCATCTCTCGGGCATCCAGAGCAGCAACATCGAGGTCAAGGACACCGTCGCGGGCATGCCGGCCGACAAGGCGGGCATCATGGCCGGCGACGTCGTGGCCAGCATGGACGGCAAGGCGATCAACGACCACCAGGAAGGCATCAGCTACATCTACACCCGGGCCGACCAGCCGCTGAAGGTCGCCGTGCTGCGCTACGAGAAGCAGCCCCCCCTCATCCTCGGCGGGCCCGAGCTGGGCCTGGCAGGCGAGCTGTCGGTCTCCTCGGCCGGAGTTCGGCTGGAGATCCTGTCGGTCGAGGCAGGCAAGGCGGCCGATAAGGCGGGTCTGCAGCCCGGTTCGGTCATCACCGACGTCGCCGGGAAGCCGGTCACCGACTTCGCGACCGCCGCCGACGTGCTGGCGGCCCTGCGTCTCGGCCCCACGCCGCTCACCTGGCTGCGGCCGCGCTCGTTTGAGTTCACCGTGGTGCCCCAGCGTCAGCCCAACGGACGCGGCCTCATCGGCATCACCTCGCTGCCTCACTACTTCGGCGCCCGCGTGCCGATCGGCCTGGGCGAGGCGCTCGTCCGGGGCACCCGCCGAACCGCCGACGGCGTCGTGATGATCTACCAGCAGGCGCTGGTGCTGCTCTGGACCTCGCTGGGCAAGATGCAGGTGCCCAAGGAGGTCGGCGGCCCGCTCAAGATCGCCAGCGAGATCGCCCGCGGCGTCGACATGGGGTGGGTCTACCTGCTGCAGCTCACCGCGTTCCTGTCGCTGGCCATCGGCGTGTTCAACCTGCTGCCGATCCCCGCTCTGGACGGCGGACGCATGTTCGTCCTCGCGGTCAAGGCCCTACTCGAGCAGACCTACCGGCTGATCCGGCCCAAGGCCGACTCCCACGTGGTGATCGGCCCGCGCGGCGAAGAGATGCTGCATCTGGCCGGCTTCGCCTTCCTGCTGTTCCTGCTGGTGGTGGTGAGCTGGAAGGACGTCCGCGAGATGACCAGCGACGACGGACTGCGGACCTCTGCCCCGGCCACGGTTACCTCCACCCCGCCGGCCACGGCTCCCGCCGCGGTTCCAGCCGGGAAGTAGGCCCGGCGCCATGCGGTTCTCCCGGAGCCTCATTCCGACCCTGAGAGAGACCCCGGCCGAGGCGGCCATTCCCAGCCACGTCCTGATGTTGAGGGCGGGGATGATCCGCAAGACGGCGAGCGGTCTGGTGCTCTGGTTGCCGCTGGGCCTGGCGATGCTCCGCAAGGTCGAGAGCATCGTCCGCGAGGAGATGCTGCGCGCCGGGGCCCAGGAGCTGGCCTGCTCCTCGGCCATCCCGGCGGAGTTGCTGCGGGAGACCGGGCGCTGGGAGAAGTTCGGCGCCGAGATGTTCCGGTTCGAAGACCGGCACGGCCGACAGTTCGCCCTCGGTCCGACGCACGAGGAGGTCTTCACCGATCTGGTGCGCGACAATCTCACCTCCTGGCGCGACTTCCCGATGACGCTCTTCCAGATCGGGCGCAAGTATCGAGACGAGGTGCGCCCTCGCTTCGGCGTGATGCGAGGCCGCGAGTTCACGATGAAGGACGCCTACAGCTTCGACACCTCCGAGGAGGGGCTGCGCCGGAGCTACGAGAACATGGCGGAGGCCTACCGGCGCATCTTCACGCGGTGCGGGCTCGATTTCACGATGGTATCGGCCGATTCCGGCGCCATCGGCGGAGAGGTCAGCGTCGAGTTCATGGCCAAGGCCGCGACCGGCGAATCGGAGCTGGGTGTCTGCGCGAGCTGCGGCTACGCGGCGAACCTGGAGCGGTTCCCGTGCTCGGCCCCGAAGGGTCAGGAGCCGGTCCACGCGCTGCCGCTCGAGAGCCTGCCGACGCCCGGGATGAGCACCCTCGAGGAACTCGCCGCCGGCCTGAGCGTGCCCCGGCAGCGGATGCTGAAGACGTTGCTCTACCGCGCCGGCGAACAGCTCGTGGCGCTGCTCCTGCGCGGCGACCACCAGCTCAACCAGGTCAAGGCGTCGCGGCATTTCGGCGATGCCGAGCTGGTTCCCGCCACGCCGGAGGAGATCCTGCGGGCCACCGGCGGCGAGGTCGGGTTCTCGGGCCCGGTCGGACTGGCCGGTCTGCCCGTGGTCGCCGATCTGGCGCTCAGAGGGCTCTCCAACCTGCTCGTCGGGGCGAACCGCAAGGACACTCACTTCAAGAACGCCAATCCCGGAAGGGATTTCGAGCCGACCGCCTGGGCCGATCTCAGGCAGGCCGGGGAAGGCGAGCCCTGCCCGCGGTGCGGCCATCCGGTGCAGCTCCTGCGCGGGATCGAGGTGGGCCACATCTTCCAGCTCGGCACGGTCTACAGCGAGAAGATGGAGGCCTTCTACCTCGACCGGGAAGGGCAGAAACACCCTCTGCTGATGGGATGCTACGGTATCGGCATCGACCGGACGCTGGCCGCGGTGATCGAGCAGCACCACGACGATCGCGGAATCGTGTGGCCGCTCGCGATGGCCCCGTTCCACGTGGCGCTGGCGCCGCTAAACGTCAAGGATAAGGCCGTCACGGACACCGCCGAGCGGCTCTACCGCGACCTGCAGAGTGCCGGGGTAGAGGTGCTGCTCGACGACCGGGACGAGCGGGCCGGGGTCAAGTTCATCGACCTGGAGCTGCTGGGCATCCCGCTGAGGCTCACCATCGGGCAGAAGCGGCTGGCCCGGGGCGAGGTCGAGCTGACGCGGCGCGAGGGGCTCGCGACCGAGGTCTGCGCGGTCGACGAGGTGGTCGAGAAGGTCGCGCGGCTGGTGTCGGGGACACGGACCTGACCCCGAGCGGCGGGTTGCCGCTCCAGGAGCCGCGTGAGGTCCGGTCTCAGCCTCCTGGTGCGCGACCACGCTCCGGGAGGGCCGTCACGCCTGGGCCCTCAAGACCTGACCGATCACTTCGAGCAGCCGGGCGCACGTGAAGGGCTTCTGCACGAAGGCCACGTCGGACGATACGATGCCGTGACGGACGATCGCCTCGTCGGTGTAGCCCGACATGTACACGACCTTCAGCCTGGGATTGGCGGCCAGCATCTCCTCGGCCAGCATGCGGCCGCTCTTGCCGGGCATGACTATGTCGGTCAGCAGTAGATCGATCTCGCCCTGCTCCCGGTCGGCGAACTGCACGGCCGCGGCCGGAGCCTCGGCCTGGAGCACCGAAAACCCGGCGCGGGTGAGAATGCGGTAGGCCAGCAAACGCACGCTGGGGTCGTCCTCGACCAGCAGGATCCGGCGGCCCTGGCCCATCGAGGGCAGTGCGCCGAGCGTGCTGCGCTCTTCGACGAGAGGCTCGTCCACGCAGGGCAGGTAGACCTTGAAGGTGGTGCCGGTCCCTTGCTCGCTGTAGACGAAGACGTGGCCGTCGCTCTGGCGCACGATGCCGTAGACGGTGGCCAACCCGAGGCCGGTGCCCTTGCCCAGCTCCTTGGTCGTGAAGAACGGCTCGAAGACGCGGGCCACGGTCGCCGCGTCCATTCCACAACCGTTGTCGCTGACAGCCAGCATCACGAACTGGCCCGGCTCGACTCCGGGATGGGCGGTGGCATACGCGGCGTCCAGCTCCACGTTTGCGGTCTCGATCGTCAGCTTGCCGCCGGCGGGCATGGCGTCTCGAGCGTTGACGGCAAGGTTCAGGAGCACCTGCTCGAGCTGCCCCGGATCGGCCAGGACATGACCCAGGTCCGGCGTCAGGACCGTCAGCAGGTCGATGTCCTCTCCGATGAGCCGGCGCAACATCCTGTCCATGTTGCCGACGACCGCCGTGATGTCCAGCACGCGGGGTTGCAGGATCTGCTTGCGGCCGAAGGCGAGGAGCTGGCGCGTGAGCGAGGCGGCCCGGTCGGCGGCCTCCTTGATACCCGCGGCATCCTGGAGGACAGCGGTCGGAAGCTCCGGTTCCTGCAGGATGAACTCGGTGTTGGCCGAGATCACCGTCAGGATGTTGTTGAAGTCGTGCGCGATACCGCCGGCCAAACGGCCCACCGCCTCCATCTTCTGCGCCTGGCGCAGCAGCCCTTGGCTGACGCTCAACGCCGCCTCGGAGCGGGAGCGGCGAATGCCCACGGCGAGGATGTCGGCGATCGAGTGAAGCGCGTCGAGCACATGGTCGGGTTGCGCCTTGCGCGCGAACAGCACCATGGCACCGACGAACCGGTCGTCGACGATCAAGGGATGCCCCGCGAAGGAGGTGAGACCCTCGCGCGCGGCCCACGCTCGATCGATGCGCGGTTCGTCGCACACCGCGTTGGTCATGTACGGCGTGCGCTGCCGGGCGATGATCGAGAACATCTGGGTGTCCAGCGAGACGCAGGCGTGACCGCCGTCGAGGTGCGTGCAGAGGCCGGCGCTCGCCTGCAGATCGAGGCAATCGAGGTCGGAGTTGTACGTCCAGATGCGCACGAAGGCGGCGTCGAGCGTGCCCACCATCGCGTCGGCACACGCTTGCAGGGTCGGGCGCAGCTCGGTGCCCCTCGTGAGCGCGACACTGACTGCAGCGTTGAGGTCGGCGAGACGGGCGTGATCGACGAGCTTCGACTGCGCCCTGAGGTTCTCGGTCATCTGCGCCTGAAGCTCTCCGGAAACCCTCTCCGCTTCGAGCGCGTGCGCGTGGGAGCGGCCCGCCAGGAACAGCGCCAGCGAGACCAGGACCGCCGAGAGCAGGATTCCCAGGAGAGCGACCTCCGCCAGGTGAGTATCGAGTTCGGCGCGCTTGGCCGGTTCGGCCGCTACCTGGATGCGAAGCTGGGTGCCGCAGAAGTCCACCGCGGAGACACCGATGAAGTGAGCGGCAGGCAGGGGCTCCACGGAGCCTCGCTGGAACACGGGCCGGGTGGAATCCGACACGGTGACGGCCCACCCCGCGACCTGGCGGCGGCCGAGCACGACCTCCAGGAAGCCCCGGACGCGTACGACCCCCAGCATGAAGCCGTCGCAACGTCCGGAGCGCAGTATGGGGTAGAACACCAGGATGCCCTTTCCTCCCTGCAACAGCTCGACGATGGGCGTGGCGCAAGGGGCCCGGCTTCGACAGGCCTTGTCCATCGCTTGCCGGCGGAGCGGCTCCTGCCGCAATTCGCGTCCCAGCGCCTTCTCGTTTCCGGCCGCCGGCACGATCCACTGAACTCGTCCGGTGGCATCCACCCACTCGAGGGCCTGGTACTCGGGCTCGTGACGGAGGTGCGCGAGGGCGTCGGCTTCCCACTCGGCCCGGGGCGGGCCGCCCCTGACTTCCCAGCGGTGGGCCAGTCGCTCCAGTTCCTCGGCAAGGAAACCGATGTGGTCCGCGAGTGCCTCCTGGAGGCCCTGGGCCTCCAGAGCGGCGACGGAGGCAATGCGCTCGCGCTGCCACCGCAAGAGCCCCTGCCACGCGAGAACCGCGATCAGGGCGATGGTCAGGCCGGCCGCAACGACAGTGCCGGTGGACCCTCGAAGCACCGCCTGGCGCAAGCGGAAGAGGTGGCCATCACCCCCCTCGACGAGGCCGGCCGGACTCCCGGGCTCAGCTCCCGCACCGGCCGGCGAAGCGGACGGGTCAACCACGTCCACTCCTGGCGGCTGCGTTCGGCACCACAACCATGGTCATCGCCCCTTCCTCTCCGTACAGTAGTGTAGCTTACGAACCTCGAAGCGGCCGCTGTCTCGACCTGCCACTGCTCGAGAAGTTCGCCACGGCCCCCGGGCTCGGCTCGGGCGCGCCGGCGAACCTGAGTTCTTCCGGGCCACGACGGACCTGGCCGGGCGGCGCGCTCACCGAGCCCTGTCCGGCGGCAGAGACCCGGGAGCGGGTAGGTGGGTCCGGAACATCCCGCCGTAGGTTCCGAGGGTGAGAACTCTGCCCCCATCCCGCGACAGGGTGATGCTGTTCACACCCTTCACCGGCCGGTCGGTCTCCATGCGTGTCAGCGTCCGGCCGCCGTCCCGGCTCACGAACAGACCGGACTGCGTGGCCGCATAAAGAGTGCTCTTGTCCAGCGGGTCCTCGATAAGACAGTTCACGGCGTCGTTAGCGAGCATGCCGCCTGCAACGTCACCCAACTGCGCGCCGGCTGAGCCGGGCTGGCTGGTGCATCCCAGCTTGGTCCACGACGCACCCGAATCGGCGCTCCTGAACAGGCACCCGCTGCCCGTTCCGATGTAGAAGACCGAGGGCTCGTGCGAGGAGATCGTCATGCAGGATAGGCTCGGAGGGGCGCCGGGCCGTAGCACGGGATTCCAGGTTTGGCCGCCATCCAGAC
Organism: uncultured bacterium; assembly: GCA_964610245.1. GTDB lineage: Bacteria > Muiribacteriota > UBA6191 > JACPRK01 > JACPRK01 > CAZSVK01. The sequence goes on along the minus strand of CAZSVK010000209.1, from coordinate 2,141 downwards.
TGATGCTGCCGGCGCCCTTCCTGCTCTCGAAGAGGACGGCTCGTTTGCAGGGGGCCAGTTGCATCCGAACGTCCGGCGCGGGCTCCGGAGCGGCCGCTGGATTCCAGGACTCGCCCGCGTCCCGGCTCACGAAGATAGCTCCGCCGCTGCCCTGGGCAAAGAGCTTTCGCGGCTCGTCCCGATCGACGGCGAGCCGATGCACGACGGGTAGCTCGCCAAGTCCCCGATTGCGAACCGTCCAGGTCTCGCCTCCGTCGCCGCTCTCGAGGAATCCCTCGTCCGTTCCCAGGTAAAGGAAGCCGGGAGTTCGCGGATCGAGGGCCATCGACAACGCCAGTCGCCCGGAGCCGGGTGCCTTCACGGCGCTCCAGGATCGGCCTCCGTCGCGGCTCCGGTGAAGCCCCCCTGGCATCGTGGCGCAGTAGAGGACCTTCCGGTCGTGGGGATCCTCGGCGAGCCAGCTGACGTGGCTGCCGGTCAATCCCTGGTTGACCGGCTTCCACGACCGGCCGCCGTCGCCGCTGCGAAGCACGCCGTGCCAGAAGGTCGCCGCGTAGAGCAGGCGTGGGTCGCGCCGGCCGAGAGCGAGCGATCGCACGCCGGGCCCGGAGCCCTGCTTCGCCGCCTTGCCGGATATCAACTCCCAGCTCGAGGCTCCATCCGAACTCTTGTAGATCCGGTTGCCCTCGCAGACCGTGTAGAGTTCTCCGCCTGGCGCCTGAATGAGGCAGTCTCTACCCCACGTCGCGTTCGACGACACGGGCATCGGTGCCACGGACGACCACGACATCCCTCCGTCAGTGCTCTTGCGCAATCCGTCCGCGGAGTGGGCGAAGAGGACACCCCGCCGTCTGACGTCGGGCAGCAGAGTCATCATGACGGGATCGGCAGGAAGGGGAGCGTACGCTTTCCAGGTCGCGCCCCCGTCCGAGGTCTTCCCCAGCTCTTTCGTCTCGAAACCCCCTCGCCAGCCATAGAAGCTACGGCGATCGAGGGGATCGGCGACCCGGACACTCCAGGCTTCATCCTCCGTCGGGAACGAGGCGACCTGGACCCAGGTAACGCCGGCGTCACTGCTGCGCAAGATACCCGTGTCGACGTTGGCATACAGCGTCCGCGTGTCGCCGAGGTCCGCGACGATCGGGCCAGGCCGCACCCCGGGAGGAAGCCGCACGAGCGTCCAGGTTCGTCCTCCATCCTCGCTGCGGGCGACCTCGCCCCGGCCATTGTCTGCCCAGATGCAACGCGAATCGGCCCGGCTGAACTGGATCGAACTGACCCCGGCGAGGCCTGGGCAGAACTTGACGCGATTCCACGAGGCGGCGCCGTCCCGGCTCTCGAAGACGAGGCCGTCCCCGCCCGAGACGTAGGCTTGATAGTGGCCGAGCGCGAAGACATGCGCGGAGTCCGCCGGGTCCACGACCACCGACTCGATGGCGCCAGGCGGCAGACCGGCAGCCACCTCTTCACAACTCAGGAGGGCCGGCGGGTCGGCGACAGCCGGTGTCTGCCCGCGCGCGACAGCCGTGAGCAGGGCCAGGAGACAGACCGCCGCGCTGAAGCTTCGAGACCTTCTCATCGAGGGGATCCTCCCGACGCGGCAATGGCTCGCCGCGAGCGGCCGGCTGCCGGGGCGTTGAAAGCGTGACCAGGAGCGGTCTCAGCGGCCAGTGTGGGTCGCTCAGACCCAGATCTTGGCAAGTACGAACAGGAAGCCGACGAACGAGATGATCGACCAGAGGCCCGCGGCCACGAACAGGCCGAACACCATGTCTCGAAACTCCCTGAAACCGTGGGCAATCCGCATCAGGTGGTAGATGGCGAGCCACTCGAGAGGCCAGGTCAGAAAGCTGGCTGGCGTGAGCAGGATGAGGAACCGCACGATCGTGAGAGGGCAGAAGACGAGAGAGCACACCTGAAGCGCCTCCCGCGTGTCGCCCGAGCCTCCGCTCAAGACCCCGCCCACATGGACCGGGACCACGATCGAGAGGAAGCAGATCATCGCGTAGGCGGCTGCCGCTTCGTAGATCCCCTTGGCCCTGCCGAAGGCGAGCACCAGGCAGACAGCCGTGGTCGCGGCCAGGCCGGTCGTGGCCCAGAAGAACTCGGGCTCCATCGCACGCCGCAGCCCTGCCTTGGGG
>CAZSVK010000208.1:0-10239 GCA_964610245.1 uncultured bacterium | reverse complement strand
CGGGCGCGCTATCGCCGGAGCCCTCTGAACCGGCCCGGCCGTCAGGGCATGGCTCGGAACGCCCTGACCGTGCTGGCAAATTCCCTGCACGGCCGGCGATGAACAGGTAGACTCTCCGTCGCGCCATCCGCGGCGCAGGAGGCACCCTGATGAGTGAGCACTACTACGACGCCCACGATCTCTCCCGGTTCGGCGAAATCGGCAAGAACTGCCCCGACCTGGCGAAGAAGTTCTTCGACTGGTACAAGGCAGTGTTCGCCTACGGGGCCCTCTCGGCGCGCGAGAAGTCGCTGATCGCCCTCGGTGTGGCCCACGCCGTGCAGTGCCCGTACTGCATCGACGCCTACTCGCGCGACGCGCTCGAGAAGGGCGCCGATCTCGATCAGATGACCGAAGCGGTCCACGTGGCCGGCGCGATCCGGGGCGGGGCCTCGCTCGTGCATGGCGTGCAGATGCGCAACCACGCGACGAAGCTCGGGCTGTGAAGCAAGAGCGGAACTCGCTCGCCAACCAGGACAGGTATCACAGAGGCACAGAGACACAGAGACACAGTGTCGTGCTTCACCGGCGGTCCATCAACTCCCCCTCCGTGTCTCCGTGCCTCTGTGATTGGTCAACCCGCTACCATGGTCGAATCCTACGTTTCACCGAGGGTTCGTTCGTGCCGCGACTCAGCCGGCGGCTTTGACGCGGCCCATGCCGACCGCGGGAGTGCCGTCGGCCGTGAGCTGGGCCGCCACCTCCCAGCCGTCGGGCAGCACGCCTTCGACGGACGGGTTTGACGCGTCGAGGACGGCACCGAGCGGCGCCAGCAAACGGCCGATGACGCGCAACAGATGCGCTGCGTCATGGAACTGCACCTTGTCGCGCTGGTAGCCCTCGGGCGCCTCGTGGGCGCCCGGCCTGGGCTGGGTCTCGAGCGATTCGGCCGGCAGGGTCGCCGCGAAGACGTCCAGGGGCGAGAGGATGTAGATCGCGTCGACCGACGGGTGTTGCAGCAGCGTTTCCAGCGGGCCTCGGCCTCCCACCTCGTCGCGCACCGCCTGCACGAGCGCGTCACGGCTCCCAGCGAGATTCGAGGGGAGCGTCATCCGGGCCGCCGCCGTCATTGCCGCGGCCGCGACCTTGGCGGCCAGCTCGGGGGTGCCGTGCTTGCGGCACAGCTCTGCCGGGGAAAGCTCGTCGAGCGCGAGCAGCAATAGCTGTGCGACCGCATCGGAGAAGGTTGCCGGCACCGGTGTCCGCGGGACCTCGGGGATCTCGAACGGCTGCTGGAAGTTGAGCAATCGCATCGGATCGAGCGGGTCGGTGCCCGTCTCGAGGTGGTTGAGGATGACGCCCACGATCTGCACCGTCTCCGCCGTGCGCACCCGGAGAGTGAAGCGTTCCAGGGCCCGGGCCAGAGGCACCCCCAGCGCATGCTCGGCCACGACCACGCCGAACTCCTCGCACAGGGGCATGTCGAGCTTGGCGGCTCCCTGCTCGAGCACCGTCAGCAGTGGGACCTTGTCGTGGAGCTGCTGCGCCATCGCCTCAGCGGCCCGTTCGACCTGCCGGGCCACCTTGCCCGAGCGGAAGTTCTTCGCCGCCTTGCAGGCCAGCATGGGGCCGGCTGCCCCGAACCCGCCGAGGATCACCAGGCCTGTCAGTCCACCGGTCACGACCAGGCCGCAGAGGGCGCCGGCGCCGGTCAGGACCGCGCCGAAACCGGCCATCTCCTGGGGCTTCATCGATAGCCCCGAACCGCGCAGGTCGAGTTCCATGCGCCGGACGACGAACGGCGGCAGCTTGGCTCCAAGCTCCGCGCACTTATCCAGCAGCTGTCTTCTCGCGCTCACGGGCACCCTCCAGGGAAACCATCCCCCGCTCGGAGCATAGCAGATCGGGGCGTCCGCTCAGCCCCCGTTGACCTGGAGCCGGCGAGACGCTCTCGCGTAGATCGCCTGGGCCACCAGCACGAACACCAGCAGCCAGGCCACCTGGGCGGCCAGCAGCCGCATCGCGACCTGAGGCTCGAAACGCACGCCCATCCTGGCCGGGGCATACAGCACGCTCGCGAAGGGCAGAGCGTCCAGGGTGCGTTTCAACCAGTCCGGGAAGAACTCGAGCGGGATCATCAGCCCGCCGGCCGTGAACAGGATCTTCTGATAGATCCAGAAGAACGGCTTGGTTTCCTCGACCCAGAAGGCGAGCAGCGCCAGGCAGGCCACCAGGTGGAAGTGCAGTGTCAGTCCCAGCGCCACCGCCGCCAGCACCCAGGGCAACCCCGCGAGCGGGGTCGGCGGCGGACCGGCCAGCAGGAAGGCGAGCGGCGCCCCCACCAGCAGATTCATCCCGAGGCGCACGACCACCTCGCCGGCGAAGCCCGCCAGGTGAAAACCGAGGTAGTGCATCGGCCTGACCATCAGGTAGGCCACGGAGCCCGAGCGCACCTCGTCCTCGATCTCGGATTCCACGCGCGGCACCGCGAGCAGGAGCGACTCGGTGAACACCAGGTACCAGACGAGATCGCCCTGGCCGAAGCCCTCCATCAGCCGCCCCCCCATCAGCTTGTCCCACACGCGAGACAGGATGAAGAGGATGAGCAGGAAGAAACCGGCGCGTCCGAGGACGTCGCTGGCGTAGGCCGTGCTCGAGCGCGCCGAGATGACGGCGACCGAGAGGTATTTCCTGACCTTCGCGAACATGAACGGCGAGGCCCTCAGGAGCTGCTGGTATAAACGTGAGCGATAATCTCTTCCAGCGGCGGATCGCTGACCACGATATCGGCCACCGAGAGCTCGCGGAAGAGCGACCCCAGCGCCTGGTCGATCGGCACGATCGAGGTGTCGACCTCGAGCTTCAGGCCAGGGCCCTTGCGCTTGAGCAACTTGACCCCCTCGACGAGCGGCGGTTCGGCCTCTTCGTTCAGTCTCAGGTCGATCACCTTGACCTGCAGGAAGCGCCGCTTCAGCTCCTTGACCGTGATGTCGAGGATGATCTCGCCGCGGTTCACGACCATCACCCGGCGGCAGATCTGCTCGATATCGTCGGCCTCGTGCGAGGTCAGAAACGTGGTGATTCCCTCTTGCCGGTTGAGTTCGAGCAGCAGGTCGCGCACGCGCGCGCGGGCGAGCACGTCGAGGCCGATGGTCGGCTCGTCGAGGAAGAGCACCTTCGGGCGGTGCAGTAGCGAGGCCACCAGCTCGCAGCGCATGCGCTGCCCGAGCGACAGCTTGCGCACCGGCGTGTCGTAGAACTCTCCCAGCTCGAATCGCTCGACCAGATCGGCGACCCTCTGCTGGTAGTCGGCGCGAGGCAGCTCGTAGATGCGCGAGAGCAGCTCGAAGGTGTCTCGCGGAGGCAGGTGATACCAGAGTTGCGAGCGCTGGCCGAAGACGGTGCCGATTCTCGAGGCGAGTTCGCTGCGGTTCAGCCACGGCACCGCCCCCAGCACCGAGGCCGAGCCGGAGGTGGGGTGCAGGATGCCTGTCAGCATCTTGATCGTCGTCGACTTGCCCGCGCCGTTCGGCCCGATGAAGGCCAGCAACTCGCCCTCGGCGACGGTGAAGCTGATGCCCTTGACCGCTTCCACGTCACGATAGGAGGGGGCCACGAGCGCCTTCAGCCGTTCCCGGAACCCGGACGCCGGCAGGGTGACCTGGAAGACCTTTCTGAGTTGCTCGACTTCGAGGATGCTGGCCATCGAGGGGAGACCTCACTCCCGGAGCGCCATTCCACCACGAACGGCGGGCCATTGGAAGGGCCGCGGGCCGGCCATGCGGTATCCTGGTTCCGGAGGTAAGCACCGATGCGAATCCGCGTCCTGGTACCGCTGGCCGAGGGCTTCGAGGAACTCGAGGCGGTGGCGGTCATCGACGTCTTGCGGCGCGCGGGGGCCGAGGTCGTGGTGGCCGGTCTGAAGGAAGGGCCCCTCAAGGCTTCGCGGGGCGTCGTGATGGTGGCCGACACGACGATGGCCGCCGTGGCCGGGCAGACCTTCGACGCGGTGGTGCTGCCGGGCGGGGCCGAGGGAGCCAAGCGACTCGCCGCCGACCCGGACGTGGAGAGAGCGCTCTGCGCGGCACGGGATGGGGGCAAGGTCGTGGCCGCCATCTGCGCCGCTCCGGTGGTGGTGCTGCACCCGCATGGCTTCCTGCAGGGGAAGCGGGCCACCTGTCATCCGAGCCTGGCCGCGGGGCTTCCCGGTTACTCGGGCGAGCGGGTGGTGCTGGACGGCCGCACGCTCACGAGCCAGGGCCCGGGGACGGCGCTGGAGTTCGCGCTCGAGCTGGTGCGGCTGCTCTTCGGCCCGGAGCGTTACGAGCAGGTGCGCGGGCCGATGGTCGTTGGGTAGGGGTTGGGGGTTAGGGGGTAGGGGGTTAGGCAACGGCGCACGGTTCGCGTCGATGGCACGCAACATCTGGATCCCCGGGGGCACTGCCATGGCACGACCGCACGCCTCCGTTGGCGCTCGGCCCGTGCCTAACCCCCAACCCCCAACCCCTAACCCCTGTCTTCTCACGGCCCCGTGTAGTCCTTGATGCTGGGCAGGCCCGCGGCCAGCGGTGGGGCGTTCTTGGTGTGCACGGTGTCGAGGTAGACGGCCGTGGCGCCCGGAGCGGCGGCGTGCATGACGTTGAGGTTCTCGGGCTCGTTCTCGAAGCAGGCGACGACCTCGCCGGAGGCGGCGAGCTGGCGGGTCTTCTTGGCCTTGAACTCGGGGCCGGGCAGGTTCGGCTCGTCGTTCATCAGGAGCCGGGCGGTCTTCCCGTCCAGCGGGAAGCCGAGCTTCTCGAGCGCCATTTCGGTGCCCTGCTTCATCTTGTGCGGGGCCCGGGAAGTGATGTAGTAGACGCAGGCCCCGGCGGCCTGCAGCCGGCGCACGAAGACGATGGCGCCCGGCAGAGGCAGATCGGAGAGGAGATAGTCGCCGGTGAGGAAGCGCTTCAACCAGTACTCGCGGATCTTCTTGAGCTGGCCCTCGTCCGACACGCCCAATCCTCGGGCGACATCGACGACCCCGTGGGGCATCGTGAACGGGTCGAGCTTCTCGACGCCGGCCTTCAAGGAGGCATAGGGACTGTCCTTCTCGGCGACCATGTCCCGGAGGATGGCCTTGGTCCTGGAGCCGGTCAGCAGGAGCGTATCGTCGATGTCGAACAACACCGCCGGGGCTCGGTGCTGTTTCGCGGCGACCGCGACGCGCTCGACGATGTCGCCGAGAAGGCCTTGCCGCGGAGGCTCGGCGCTCGACGGACCGGCCCAGCAGCTCAGGAGCAACGCCGCGACGATGGCGGCCCGCCCGGCCCCGTTTCGATTCAACTCTCTCACCAAGTGTCCTCCTGGAATCATCGGTCTACCTGGACTGGTCCGGCGAATCGGCCGGCGCCTTGCTCTCACCGGTCTCCTTGGCCAGGTCCGCTCCGGCGAAGAAGTCCGCGGCCGTGCCCATCTCCGCCTGGCGCTGCTCCTTCTCGTCGAGGTTCTTCAGCGCCAGCTTGACCTGCTCCTCCGGCAGGCCGCCGTCGCGGCCCGCCTGGATGATCATCTCCATCATTTTACGCTGGATCTCCTTCATCTGGGCGCGCCAGTCCGCGATGCGATCGAACCGCTGGCCCAGGCGGCAGGTCGCCTCCAGCGCCCGCAGCACCGCCAGGCGGCCATGCAGGTGCTCGGCATCCAGGGCGGTCAGCGCGGCTTCGAGAACGCGCAGCGCCCCGTCCAGGTCTCCCTTCTTGAAGAGTTCTCGGGCCCGGTTGATCTCTCCTCGGTAGCCGTCCTGGACCCGGTCGACGGCGATGAGATGAATCAAGGCCTGCGACTTGATCCCGAGCGGGGCCAGCGCCCGCTTCAGGCTGTCCTCGATCTCCTGCAGGGTGGGTGGGGTGTCGGCAGCCGGCAGACCGTCGGGCATCGACGAGGTGCTGGCAAACTCGAGCTGCTGCTGCTTGGCCGGGGACTGGAACCGGATACTGCTCCGGGCGGGTCTGGAAGCCACGTCCACCGCGGGTTCCTCGAGCGTGGCCGGGCCGCCCACCGGGCGTCCGGGTTGCACCATCCACAACCCCAGCGCCGCCACGAACACGAGGGCCAGCATGCCGCCGCCCACCACGAGCAGGCGCAGGTCCGGGCGCCGCGGCTCGGGAGCCGCCGCTCGGGGCACGGTCTTCGCGCGAGTGGCCTTGGACGAGGGCGCCGCGGCCGCGGCCTGGACGGGAGGAGGCGGCCCCAGCTCGTCGGGGAAGCGGGCCGCCAGCTCGTCGGGAGTGACCTGCAAGGCCTCGCCCAGGCCCGCGCCGAGTTCCTGGAACATGGCCCGGTCGGCAATCGGGGCGGCGCGGTACATCGCGGCCAGACGGTCCAGCGTCTCGAGCGAGCCCCGGTCGACGAGCATCTGTTGCACCTGATGGAGCGCCCCCGGCCCCGCTCGCCCCGAGGCGACCAGCTCCAGCACGAGCGAGAGCGCCCGCGGTGTCCGGAGCGCCACGAGCAGCTCCAGGGCCCGCTTGACGGCCCACGGCTCGCCCGCTGCGCGGCCTGCGCCGGGATTCTTGGACGCAGGAGCTCCGCCCCTGGACCCGCTCGCCCCCGCCGGGGGCTCGCCTAGCTCCGCGACCGCCCGCACCGCGTCGAGCGCCGCTTCCTCGCCCGCCGGCTCCGGCTTGGCGCGCGAGAGCACCTCGAGCGCCCGCCGGCCCACCTCGAGATCCCGATCCCTGACCAGCAGCGCGAGGCAGTCCCTCGCCTGTTCCAGCGGCAGCTTCCCGACCGCCTCGGCCACGGCGAGCCGGACGCGGCGGTCCTTCGAATGACTGAAAGGCTGCGCCAGCTCCAGCGTATCCGGCAACTCCATCTCGGCCGCGGCCTCGAGCAGACAGCTGATGGTGAGCGGATCGGTCTCCCTGCGCAGGGCCGACCGCAAGCTCTCGGCCTTCAGCTCTCCCAAGCGTTTGAGGTCGTAGATCCTGGAAAACGAACTGGAAAGGTCCAGCGGAGCTTCCGGGTCGTCTGCATTGCCCTCGGGGGGCGCCGTCTGGGCGAGCGTCGAGCGGCCGGCCTCCTTCAACGCCGACTGCAGGGTCTCGCGCTTGGTGCCGTCGGGCAGCTGGGCGACCAGCTCCTGCAGCTCCCGGGCCCGCTCGCCGCGGCCCTCGGCGACCAGGATCTCGGCGCAGATTTCGTAGAGCCTGGGCTGGGTCTCCTGCTGGAAGTGCTGCTTGAGGAGCTCGAAACGCTCGGGCGCGTTCACCGTGCGGAGCACGTACAGGCCGGCCGCGCGATCGGCGATGGTCTGCGAGCCGAGCATCGACCGGAGGTGGTCGAGGAAGATCTCGCGATCGATGGAGGCGGAAGCGCGGATCGCCGCCGCCCTCACCCGGGGGTCGGTATCGAGCAGACAGGTGATGGCCGCGAGAAGATCCTCCTCGTTGCCGGTCATCTCGAGGGCGTCGACGGCGTTGGCGCGCACGCGCGCGTCGGGGTCACGGACGAAGGCCTGGATCAGCTTGCTCGTGCTCGCGTCACCGATCAGGGCCAGCGCCGAGAGCAGGTTGGCTCGCACGAACGGCCGGTCCTCCACCGGCAAGCGCCGCCCGAGCGCGGCCGCCGTGGCCGTGACTCCGCAGCGCAGCACGACGTCGAGCACCGCCCCGAGCGCCTGCCGGGCAGCCTCCTCGTCACCCACCAGCCCGGCCTCGAAGCTGGCCAGCGCGGTTGCGTCGCGTCGCTCCGGGACGGCGCCCAGCAGCGTGCGGACGGTCCTTCGGGCCTCGTGACGCACGATAGGGTCTGCGTCATGCAGCTGTTCCCTGACCGGCGACAGCAGCCGCCCGTCTTTCAGCTCGGCGGCCTTGCGGAGCGTTGCCAGCCTGACCTCGGTGTTCTCGTGACGCAGGTCGAACAGCAGCCGCTCGAGCTTGGTATCGGCCAGGCGGCCCGAGCCGTCCGCCGGGCCCAGTTCCTCGAGCGCGCGGGCGGCCGGTTCGCTCTCGGAGGCCAGGGCCTGCAGGGCGACGCGGGCCCGCTTCGCCAGGTCGGCGTGGTCGGAGCCGGCCATCTCGGCCAGCACGGCCACCGCATCGGAGGTGCCGAGCGTCGCCGCCGCCCAGATGGCCGAGAGCCCGAACCCTTCCCCGTCGTTGACCGCCATGCCCCTCAGCACCGGCAGCACGTCGAGTTCCGGGGCCCCGTGGAGGGCCACGATCGCCTTGGAGCGCACGCGGGGGTTGGGATCGTCGAGCATCGCCCGGAGCAGGTCGGCGCGCTGAGGGCCGGCCAGCTGTCCCAGGCCGCGGACGGCGTTGGCCCGCAATCGCGGATCCTGGGCGCTCAGGAACAGTTGCAGCCGGGGCACGTCCTCCTCGTCGCCCAGACGGCCGATGGCGCTCACCAGCGTCGCGGCCACGCGGGTGTTGCGCTCGGTGTCGAGCGTGGCCCTGAGCTGAGGCAGCAGCTCTCGCCGTTCGCCCAGGCCGGCCTCGCGCGCGGCCTCGAGCCGCAGCTCGGCGTCGGGCGAGTCGAGGCGCGACTCGACGGAGGTCGGGTTCGGCAGGTAGAACGCCGCGGACACATCGCGCGGCGCGCTGTTGAGGGTCGGCGTGTTGGCGCGCAGCAGCAGCTCGCCGGCGCGGGCCGAGCCCTTCCGGGCCAGGAACGTGATCGAGGCCACGACGGCGTTTCGCAGCCCGGACTCGCCCGACTCGAGCTGGGCGGCCAGGCGCGCGAGGGCCACCTCCTCGCCCGCGAACCGCAAGGCGTAGACAGCGGCTCGCGCCAGCCCCTCGTCCTTGCCGCCAAGGTGGGAGTCGGCCCAGGCGGTCAGCCAGGCCGGGTCCTCGTCCTTGACGGCGCAGGCCACGGCGACGCGAACGCGCCGGTCGGGATCGTCGAAGAACGGGAGCAAGCGCTCCTGTGTGGGCAGGTCTCGCAGGGCGCCGAGCGCCTCGATGGCGGCGACGCGGACGCGCGGGTCCTTGGCGTCGAGGAAGGGCAGCAGGTGTTGCAGCGCCCCGGCCCCCGCCGCGGCCGCCAGCGTCGGCAGCAGGGCGGCCAGGACCTCCGGCTCACGTTCGCGCGGCAAGGCCGAGACGAGCAGCTCGACCGTCTTGGGATCCGGATTGCGCTCCAGGCTGCGGATGACGCGCACCCGCACGCCCGGCTCCGGATCGGCCAGCAAGGCCTGGAATCGATCGATGCTGCCGGTCGTGCGAGCCTCGGGCGCGGGGGCGGCTCGCTCGTTCGTGACCGAGAGCAGCCGCCGGGCCTCGAACCGGATCGCGGCGCTGGAATCGGCGGCAGCCAGGCGCCGCAGCGCCTCGCGCACCTCGGGCCCGTCCGCGCCGCCCAGGCGCTTGAGGGCGGCCCGCCGCAACGGCTCGTCCGGGCTCTCGAGCTCCTCGAGCAGCCGGGAGAGGTTGGCCTGTTCCACCGCGGTCGCCATCGCGCGCGTCTAGCTCCCGGGTTCCAGCGAGGAGACCTCGCCCCCCAGCTCGAGTGTCCAGTACGGTGCGCGCGGCCCCGTGGCGGCGGCGCCGAGCGTCTGCTCGTAGACGACCTTGACCCCGTCGTTGGGCCCGGAGGAGGCCGGGATGGCCCGCTTGTTGAGCAGCCCCGTCACCAGGTTGCCGTCGACTCGCGACGCGCTGCCGACCGGCGCCACGCCGGTGTCGCTGACGACGGTGGCCTTGAGTTCCGTTCCCAGCCGCAGCGGCGGGTACTTGCCCGCGTCGATCAGGGCGCGAGAGACACGGTGGGCCAGGATGAGCCCGCTGTTGACCGCGCCCGCGGCCGGCTGCAGCTTGGCGTCGAGCGTGGCCGGCGCGGCGGCGTCTTCCGTCAGCGCGATGATGATGCCGCGGCCACGGTAGGGGATGTCTCGCGAGCCCCCGCTCGTCCCGGGATAGTCCATCTTCTCGATGAGCACGGCGCCCCTCAGCTCCAGCACGCCGTTCTTGGTCTCGGCCGCCAGGTAGGTGGCCATGTCGGGGTAGCTTCGGGTGGCGATCGACTCCCAATCCCGATACTTCGGCGGGAAGAAGCCGCCTGGGTAGTCGCGTTCGATCGCCTTCAGCTCCTCCGACGGGGTGGTGGCCGGCACCGCGTAATCGCCGAAGGCGCCCCGTGGCCGCTTGCTGCGCTCGGGAGCGAGCGGCGCGACTCCCCGGACCCCGCCGCGCAGGCCGGCCTCGAACACGGCCTTGACGGCGTCGAACTGGGCGCTCGCGTCCTTGCCGGCGGTGGCGCGCATCAACTGCTTGG
>CAZSVK010000207.1:0-10285 GCA_964610245.1 uncultured bacterium | reverse complement strand
CGTGCTCGGGCCCGCGGACAAGGTGGCCCTGGCACAGAGGTTGGCCCACACGCCGGATCGGGATCTGCTTCCCTTGCTGCGCTCCATGGCCGGCGCGGAGGAACCGCCGGAGGTGATCGCGGAAGCCTTGCGCGCCATCGCGGTGGTCGGTGGGGAAGGCGACCTCGAACTCATCCGGGACTGTCTGGCCCGCCACCAACCGCAGGTCGTGGCCCAGGCCCTGCTCTCCCTGGCGGCCCTGGGCGATCGCCGCGAGATGGCCCGTGTCTCGACCTGGTCGACGGGGGCCGAGCCTCCGGTGCTGCACGCCGCCGCCCTGGTCTATTCGGAAGCGGGTGGTGCGCCGCCGGACCGTTCCCCCTCATCGCTGGCGTCCTATCCGCCCGGAAGCGCGCTCGATCGGTACGTTCGCCGCAGCGTGGACGCGATCCGGGCCGGCCGGATCTCGGAACTCGCGAACTTCCGTCCGGCCAGCGATGCGCCGCCGCCGTTTCCGTGGAAGCTGCGGGCCGGGGCCAGCATGGTGCTCGCCGTGGGCCTGTACCTGCTGCGCTGAGCCAGCGCGAGCGAGAGTCGTCGCGCCCCGCGACGGTCGAGACGGCAACGCGGCGGCTCATCCTCAGGCCTCGAGCCCCAAGCCTCGAGCCTCAAGTCTCGAGCTGCTCTCAGTACCGGATGCAGCTGATGACCCGGGCGACCTTTTCGGCCTGATAGGGCTTGGTGATGTAGTTCTCGGCGCCGTGTTTGAGTGCCTCGAGGATCATGTCCTGCGCGCCGATGCTGGTCACCATCACGACCTTGGTCTCGGCCGCGACCTTCTTGACCTCTTTGAGCGTCTGGATCCCATCGAGCCCGGGCATCGCGATGTCGAGCATCAGAAGATTGGGCTTGTGGAGCTTGCAGAGATGGATCGCTTCGATGCCGTCGGCGGCCTCGCCGACGACGTGGAAGTTCTCGGTCTCCAGGATCTCGCAGAGGATCTTGCGCATCACGCTCGAGTCGTCGCAGATGACAGCCCTGAGCTTGAAGGCAGCGCCCTCGCCCGTCCCCGCTTGATCAGCACCCATCGCCTGGCCGAAAGTCATATCGCGAACAGAGTCTAGCAGGCCCCCCCCATCCCGGACAACTATACGACGGAAGAGTCAGCTCGACAGAGCGAGCTTCTGAACAGACTCGTAGATTGTCCGGATGGTGCAGGGTTTCCGGATGACCTCCGCAACCCCCAGCCGGGACAGCTCCGTCACCACGTCGTCTGTCGCATAGGCCGTGACGAAGATACACTTGGTGTCGGGGTGGGTCTTACGGATATCGATCAGGAGATCCTTCCCGCTGGCCATGTCGAGCTTCATGTCGAGAATGACGATGTCGAAGGATTCCTCGCCAAGGATGCGGCGCGCGTCGAAGTCCGAAGCGCTGGTCTTCAGCTCCAGCCCGTGGAACTGGAAGTACTCCTTGTACATCTTGAGCACGATTTCCTCGTCGTCCACGGCGAGGATCTTCTTCCCGGTCACGGCGGCCACCATCCCTTCCCTGCCCGAAGCCTGGCTTCCCCGACGAGCATAGCACAGCGCCCAGCCCCCATCAACAAGGAGTCCCCGCCGTGTCCAGCCAGCCCGACATCCTCATCGTCTCCTGCCCGCCGTGGCTCGTCGATGCGCCGCCCCTGGGCATCGCCTCCCTGGCCTCCTTCGGCGAGCGCTCGGGTTTCGACGCCGAGGTCTTCGACCTGAACATCGAGCTGTTCTCGCGCACCTTCCCGGAGCAACGGTTCCTCTGGAAGATGGAGGAGAAGAACTACTGGGAGCATTCCAACATGTTCCCGCGCACCTGGAGCCTCTTCCGGCGAGAGCTGGAGGCCGCCGTCGATCGCATCGCCGGCTCGGAGGCGCCCGTCATCGGTTTCTCGGTCGCGGCGCCCAAGCAGTTCGTCACGATCGAGATCATCCGGGGCCTGGCCCGTCGCGGCGTGAAGAAGAAGCTCTTCCTCGGCGGCCCGGCCTGCCAGACCGAGCCCGAGCGTCACATCTTCACCAACCGCATCCCCGACCTGGTCGACTGCTACGTCGTCGGCGAGGGCGAGCAGAGCCTGCTCGAGATCCTCCAGCGCTACAAGGCGGGCCAGGAGGTCGACGGCATCGACGGCGTCACCCGCTGGCGCAACAACACCTTCACCTCCTTTCGCCCCCGCAAACCGTCGCTGCCTCTCGAGGAACTCTCGAAGCCGACCTACGCCGGCTTTCCCATGCGCAACTACGCCAGCCCGTGTCTCGTGGTCGAGTTCTCGCGGGGTTGTGTCTCCGACTGCGCTTTCTGCCAGGTGCGCTCGCAGTGGGGCACGTTCCGCGTGAAGAACCCTCAGGCCATGCTCGAGGAGCTGGCGATGCTCAGCGAACTCCACCACACCGACCTGTTCACCTTCGCCGATCCGGCCATCAACGGCCACCGCCGGCAGTTCCTCGAGTTCCTGCACCTGCTGCTCGATAGCGGCCTGAAGCTCCGCTGGTCGGCGATGCTCCTGGCGCTCAAGAACCTGGAACCGGGAGATCTCGAGCTGATGCGCGAGGCCGGCTGCTACCGGCTCGAGGTCGGGGCCGAGACCGGCTCGGACCACGTCCTGGGCCTCATGCGCAAGACCGCCACCGTCGAGAGCACCGAACGGGCCCTGCGCCACGTGAAGGCCGCGGGGATCCAGTCGGTCATCTTCCTGCTCACCGGCTTCCCCGGCGAGGAGGATGCGGACTTCCTCGAAACCCTGCGGTTCGTCGAGCGCAACCGCGACAACATCGACATGGTGCGCTCGGTGAACGCGCTCTACCTGCAGGAAGGAACGCGGGTCGAGGTGCGCGCCGCCGAGTACGGCATCGACATCCCCGAGAATCGCCCCGAGACCTGGAACACGCTCTGGCGCATCGGCAACGACAACACCCCGGCCATCCGCCGGCAACGGGTCGAGCGTCTCATCGCGCATCTGGCGGGGCTGGGAATCCCCTACCAGCTCAGCAGCCTCGACGAGATGGGGGGCAACAGGGCCGCTCCGCCCGCTCCCACGCCGGAGGCGCCCGAACGGGTGCTGGCCCTGTCGGTCTGAGGCGCCGGTGCCGCTCGCCATCGCGCCATGCAGGGCAGAACTACCCCGGCCGCGATGAGAGCGAGGCGAAACCGCCGCGTCTGGGCGGTTCAGCGCCGGCGATGGCGGTAGGCCCCGTACACGGCCATCCCGACACCGAGCAGCGCGGTCGTGGCAGGCTCCGGGACTGGCCCCACGCCCCCCCCGATGCCGCCTCCCTGGGCCAGCACGGAACCCGGCAGCAGAAGCAACAGCGCCAGCAGTTCTGGCCAGAGCCTACGGATATCGAGACTTCTCTGAAGCATGCAAGCGTACATTTTATCAGGAACCGTGCCAACTTTCACCCAGCTCGATCCCAAGATACGCCCTCATGAGCCATGATGCATCACCGGATCGGCTCGACAAGCCTTGGGCCTCGATGCGCGGTTCCCTGCCTCCCGGAGCGCCCCCGTGGTAACATGACGGCGCTCGCGAGCAGTTCCGGGTTCGGTTCCGGGCCGATTTCTGCCGAAAGTCTGGATAGGTGCCGGGCCATCTGCCGGGGCACCAGTCTCCTTCTCGCCCTCGAAACAGCTTGCTCGTGTCTCGCGATATCTTCCGGATCCTGCTCGCCCTCGCCCTCGCCGCGGCGGGCACGTATTCGACCTACAACTACTCGCTCCGGGCCCAGCGGCAGGAGCGCGTGGAGTCTTTCACGCGCCGCTACATCAAGCTGGTCCAGGCGAACGATCTCCAGGCCGCCTACTATCGCGAGACCTCCGAACGGTTCCGGAAGCTCGTGGGGTTCGACAAGTTCGCCCGCGACTATGCCCTGGCCTTCCGCAAGCTCGGCGAGCTGGTCAGCTACAAGACCGTCGGCTACTTTGAGCCCCAGCTTGGACGCGACTACTACCAGCTCGACTGCGAGGCCCGCTACCAGCGAGACACGGGTCACCTCCGCTTCACGCTGGAGCTGGAACAGGGCCACTTCAGACTATCCGGTTTCTTCGTCTATGGCGATCACTGGGAGAAGCTGACCGAGAGCGTCGAACAGTGACCGCCCTGGCCTCTCCGTGAAGAAGAACCTCGCGTTCAATCGAATCCTGCAGAACCCGCAACTCCGCGAGGAGCTGTTCGGGCTGCTGCGCTCCGTGGCCTTCTTCAGCGGACTCAGCCAGGAGGAACTGCTCGAGGTGCTGTCGGTGATGCAGCACGTCCTCTACTCCCCCAGGGAGGTCATCTTCCCTCAGGAGAGCCGCGACCGGAACCTGCACCTGCTGCTCGACGGCGAGGTCTTCCTGTACGTCACCCGCCTGGGCGGCGCGCAGGACCTGCTGGCTCGCATCGGCCCCCGGTCGGCCTTCGGCGAGATCGCCCCCGTCACCGCCCGCCCGCGAACCGCCCCCGCCCGGGCGGGCCCGGCCGGCTCCGAGCACCTGGTCCTGACCCCGGAGGAGTTCAACAACTTCCTCTCCCACCACCCCGAGATCACGTTCAAGACCATGTCGGGCATGTTGAAGGACATCGGAAGCCGGGCCTCCGTCCTGCCCACCGACCTGGCCAATTACGCCATCTGGGGCTACATGCGGCAGCACGACCCGGCGCAGGTAGAGAAGCTGAGGCCCAACATCACGAAGCGCGGCATCGTGACCTTCCTGCTGCTGGTCGCCGGCACCTGGGGAGGCCTCAGCCTGGCAGACAGTCTCGTCAGGCAGATTCCCGCCGCCATTCACGGCATCAAGTACTTCCGGTACATCACCGCCGGAACCCTGGCCTTCGCCGGCACCGTCCTCGGTTTCTTCCTGGGCACCACCTGGGACTGGCTGGAGCGAGGCACCGCCCGCAACCGCCGCAGCGAGCGCAGTTGCATGAACTGCAAGTACATCCACTGGGACGAGGTCGACATGCGCTTCCGCTGCGTCTACAAGGAGATGCAGATGTCCCACACCAAGGTGGAGCCGGGCGAAGATTACGACACCTTCACCTCCTGCCCGTCCTTCTCGTACAAGGCCACCGCCAAGATCAAGCTCAAGGAGCGCGACGGCCTCAAGAGCGGCCGGGACTGAAGCCAGGCTGTAGCCCGTGGGCTTCAGGGACACGGCTTGGCGGGGGAGAAGATGCAAGCAGTCGTCATCAGGGAACACGGGGGCCTCGAGTGCCTCCTCTTCGAAGAGCGCCCCGTCCCGGCGCCCGGGCCCGGCGAGGTCCTGGTCCGGGTCAAGGCCTGCTCGCTGAATCACCTCGACGTCTGGGTCCGCAAGGGCGTCCCCGGCCACAAGTTCCCGCTTCCCCTGGTTCCCGGCTGCGACGCCGCCGGTACGATCGAGGCGGTGGGCGAGGGGCTTCCCTCGAGCGAGATCGGCCGGTCCGTCCTGCTGGCGCCGGGCGTCTCGTGCGGCCGGTGCGAGGCCTGCGCCGCCGGGCGCGACCTCCTTTGCCGCCACTACGGCATCCTCGGCGAGAGCCGCGACGGCGCCTGCGCCGAGTTCCTGTGCGTCCCCGCGGCCAACGCCTTGCCGCTACCGGCGGGTCTCGACTTCGCGCAGGCCGCGGCGGTTCCGCTCGTCTTCCTCACCGCCTGGCACATGCTCGTCGGCCGGGCCGAACTGCGCCAGGGCGAAACCGTGCTGATCCACGCCGCCGGCAGCGGCGTCTCGAGTGCGGCGATCCAGATCGCCAGGCTCTTCGGGGCCCGCATTCTCGCGACGGCCGGCTCGCCGGTCAAACTCGAGCGCGCCCGGGAGATGGGCGCCGACGAGACCATCGACTATCGTTGCGCTGACTTTGCCGACGAGGTCCGCCGGTTCACCGGCAAGCGCGGGGTCGATGTCGTGCTCGACCACCTGGGCGGTGAGGTCTTCGAGAAGAGCGTCCGGTGCCTGGCCCGCGGCGGCCGCCTGGTCACCTGCGGGGCCACCACCGGCCCGCGGGCGAGCGTCGACCTGCGGATGCTGTTCTTCAAAGGCCTGTCGCTGCTGGGCTCGACAATGGGCTACCGCTCCGAACTGGTGGAACTCCTGAAGCACGTCGAGAGCGGGCGCTTGCGGCCGGTTGTCGACCGGGTGCTGCCTCTGGCCGAGCTGCGCGCCGCCCACGAGCTGCTGGAAAGCCGGCAGGTCTTCGGGAAGGTCGTCGTCGTGCCCTGATCGCGGGCGCCTGCCCCGGGAGCGGGCGATCCCCTTCGCTCCAGACTCGAAGTTTCTTCGCGGAGCGAGAGTTTCAAGCGCTGCGCTTGCGGCCGCTTCGAGGCAGTCGAATGAGGAACTGCGCCCCCGGACCCGGGCCCAGCGCGATGGTGCCGCCGTGGGCCTCGACGATCCCCTTGACGATCGACAGGCCGAGGCCGGTGCCCTCGCGCTTGCCGTGCGTCACGAACGGTTCGAACAGGCGGGCAGCGACCGTCGCCGGAATACCGGGGCCGCTGTCGGTGATGGTGAAACGCAGATCCTCGGCCTGCTCCTCGCAGTCGATCGTGAGGCGCCCCCCGGCTGACATCACCGCGCGCGAGTTGGAGGCCAGATTCAGGAAGACCCGGTCGAGCTTGAACGGATCGGCGCGAAAGGCGCCGCCCGCGCTCACGTTCAGCAGTAGTTCGATCCTGGCCCTCGTCAGGTCTTCCTTCAACGCGCCTTCCAGGTTGGAGAGATAGGTGGAGAGCTGGAGCTCCTCGAGTGTCAGGTTCTGGCGCCCCGCGCAGAAGTCGAGCAGATCCTGGGTGAGCCGCCGGCAGCGGTCGGTCTGGTGGAGCAGGACCTTGGAGATCCGTGCCAGTTCGGCGGGTTCGTCTTCCTCCGCGAGCAGGTCGGCATACCCCTGGATGATGGTGAGCGGGTTCTTGATGTCGTGGACGATGCTGGAAGTCATGCGCCCGACGGTCGCGAGCCGCTCGGCCGTCCGCTGGCTCTCGAGCCCGCGCAGGCGGCAGAGCGACTGGGCCAGGGCCGCGGCCAGGATCTGCGCCAGCAAGAGATCGTCGCCGGAGAACCCTCCCGACTGGCTGTTGATCACTTCCAGGACGCCCTCGGTTTGCCCCTCTGAGTTCAGCGGCACGGCCAGCATGTCGCGGGTCACGACGCCTGAGAGTTGCTCGGCGCGCCAGGAAAAGGACGGATCGTCGTGAGCGGCGTCGAGCAGTCTCGGCTGGCCGCTCGAGAAGACCTGCCAGGCAATCCCCTCTCCCTTCTGGAGCATGACGCCGGAGAGAGCGCCGGCGCCGCCGGCGGCGATCTGCCAGAACCTCAGGCCGGTGCTGTCCGGCGTGCCGATCAGCACCGAGGCGCCCTCGGCTCCCAGCGCCTGACGGACGATCTCGAGAGCGGTCCCGATGCACTCCTCGAGTTTTTCTTGCCGTCCGAAGGCCTGTTCGAAGGCGTAGAGCAATTCCAATTGGCGTTCGCGGCGGCGCCCCTGCCGAAGGGACTCGGCCAGCCGTTCCCGCTGTCGAGCCGCGTCGAGCGTCGCTCCGGCCACCGCCGCCAGGGCCTCGAGGACCTCGGCGTCGAGCAGCGAGAACTCTCCGTCCTGCTTGTTGAGGACCTCGAGAACGCCGATCACCCCGTTTCCGGAATCCCGGATAGGTGCCGCCAGCACCGACTCCGTGTGGTAGCCCGTCGTGGAGTCGACGCTGGCGTCGAACCGTGGATCGGCCCGCGCGTCTCGCACGATGACGGCCCGCTCATGCCGGAACACGTCACCGACGATGCCCTTGTCGGCCGAGACCAGCAGGGGGCTCTCTTCCCCCATCGCGATCCGGCTGTAGAGTCTTCCGTCCGTCGGATCGGCCATGAACAGCGAGCACCGATCGCCCTCCACCGCGTCGGCCGCCTGCTCCACGACGTAGTGCAGGACCCGCTCCGGATCTTGCTCCAGCACCATGGTCTTGACCGTGCAGAGCATCACGGCGAGCTTTGACAGAGCCGTCGAACCGGAGGCCGGCGTCGGGCCCGCGGTCGAGGCCGGACTGACCGGCGTCCGTGCCTCAGATGACGAGTTGGTTTCGGACACGAGTACCCCTCTCTCCCCAGGCAAGCAGCGTGACAGGTCTCCCTCCTCCATGATAGCAGGAAGGGTTCTGGGCAGGCCCCCGCCGGGCAGGCCCCCGCCGGGCAGGCCCCCGCCGGGCAGGCCCTCGCCGGGCAGGCCCGATCGCCGGGCAGGCCCGATCGCCGGGCAGGCCCGACCCAGGACCGGCCGGGGGGCGAAACGTGAACATCAAGACCGTGCCGCGGACGTGACCCGCGGCGCGGACGGTCCGGGGCCTACCTCTGCAGCTCCCTGCGAACGGTCGCGGCCTGGGCGTCGTCGGGGGCCAGCTCGAGGAACCGGCTCCAGACCTCGTCCCTCTTGCGCCGGTCGGGCAGGTACTGCGCGTAGAGAACGCCGAGGTTCAGGTAGACCTGCTCGTAGGCGTCGTCATACGCGAGAGAGCGCCGGAAGGCCGCCTCGGCCTCGGCGTAGCGGCCGGCCGCGATGCAGGCGATGCCTGCCCGGTTGCAGGAGGTCGAGAAGGTGCCGGCCACGTGTCTCCAGTGGATGCCGAGCAGCTCCCGCTTGCGGTAGCGGGCGGGCTCGGGGTAGTCGACGGCCCACGGCTCCGCGGGCGGCAGCGGCCGGCCCGGCGCGAAGAGTTCGTAGGTGAGCCCCCGGTTGAGCACAGGCAGGCCGTTCCACTCCTTGCGCTCCTCGAAGTCGTGGAAGTTGTAGAAGACCCGCCGCCGCGGCAGGTTGGCCTCGATGATGGCGCGGGCGATCCGCTCGACGTAGCGCTGGCTCAGGTCGCCGATCTCCCAGCCCTTCGCCCGGGCGACCTCCTCGTTCCTGCGGGCCACCAGCTCGTCCACCGTGGCGGGGACCGCGAGTTGCGGGTAGTTCCGGCGCAGGTGGCTGATGTACCAGGGCAGGCAGAGGAGGTAGTCGGTGACCAGCAGACGGTCGGTGAAACGGCCCTCGACGAGCTGGGCATGGGCGGTCGACCAGACCAGGAACTGGTCGTCGGCCACGATGAGCGAGTCGGGCGGCACGCTGCCGAGTAACGCCGACGTGAACTCAGGGAGCGAGCGGTCGCCGCTCTTGTCGTTCCGGGGCCAGTTCGCTGACGCCGGAAGCAGCAGCGTGGCCGCGAGGGCGCAGGCCGCCGCGCGCGCTCCACGGTCTCTCCCTGGCGCCAGCTTCACGAGCGCCTCGAACCCCTCGGCCGCCAGCAGCACGGCCACCAGGTAGACCGGGAGAAAGTAGCCCTCCTTGTCGGGGATGTGGTAGTTGAGATCGAAGGCCAGATTGGCCCCGGCCAGGAGCGCGAGCGCCACCGCCGCGCGGCGGTCCCTGAGCCAGAGCGAGAGCAGCCCGATGGCGGGCAACGGCAGGAGCCACGGGGTGAACTGGGCCGAGAGCTGCGAGGCGAACTCGGTGCACTCCTTGTACAGGCCCGCGTCGGGTGACACGAACATGCGGTACTGGAACTGCTTTCCCGTGACGTGGTAGAGCAGACGCCCCAGGGTCGACGGCTGCCCGTGGTCGAAGAGCACGCCCTGCCACGAGCGCAGGGGGAGGTAGAGATAGAGCGTCAGGCAGGCCGCGAAGGCCGCGGCCGCCAGCCACCAGTCTCGTCGGCCGGGGCGCCAGGGCGCGGGCCGGGCGTTCGTCTGCCAGCCGCACCAGAACAGCCAGGCCAGCGCCGGGCCGCTCCAGAGCGTCGTGAGGTGGTTGGTGAACGACAGGCCCCACAGCGCGGCCGTGCCGAGGAACCGCCAGCGTGAAGGCTCCCGGGCATAGGCGAAGGCCACGAGGAACAGCGCCGCCGTGAGCCCGACGTGGAGCGCGTAGACCTCGATCGCGGTCGATTGATCCCAGAGCTGCAGCGACACCGCGAAGAGGGCCGCTCCAAAGACGCCGGCCTGCCGGCCCAGCCCGAGCCGCAGGCGAGGGCGGGGGGTCCGGGGTTGGAGAACCCCGGCTCCAAGATTGGGCTGGCCCCTGGCAACCTCGAGGTTCCCGATCTCTCTCGAATCCCCGCTGCTGCGGGCCAGCCCGAGGCTCCTGGACAGGAGATAGGCCAGGACGCAGGCGGCGATGCCACAGGCCGTGCCGAGCAGGTTGACGCGGAGCGCGACGTTCCCGAAGGGGAGCAGACTGAACAGCTTGCCCAGGAGCGTGAGCAAGGGATAGCCGGTGGGATGGGCAATGTCGAGCCTGGAGAAGACGACTGCGAACTCGGCCGAATCTCCCCAGAACAGGGTGCGG
>CAZSVK010000206.1:5428-10362 GCA_964610245.1 uncultured bacterium | reverse complement strand
GGTCTCGAGTCTGGCCGGCCAGCGAGGAGTGGATGCCTGGCAGGCGCTGGAAGAACTGCGCCAGCTCCACGTGAGCCGGCGACTGGCCACGACCGGCTCGGTGCTGGCCGAGGCCGCCGGGAGTTGGCTCGATGCCGCCGGCGTGGACGAGAGCGTGCCGCAGGCGCGCTTCCTTTCGGTGGTGAAGCTGCTGGCGGGGCTGGCCGAGGACGCCACCCCGCGGGTCGCCCGCAAGGCCCAGGCCCTTCGTGCCAGGTACCGCTGGAGGTGAAGCAAGCCGGATCTCCGCGGGCTTTCGCGCCGGGTGCGCACGCGGTTCGTGGGAAAGCAGCGAGAACTTCGACTTGTCTCTCGGGAACTCCGCTCCAGAACCGACGCCAGGGTACGGCTCCCACCCTGCCAGGGATCCCGGGCACAGCGTCCCCGGTCGAACTCGAACCGGAGCGGATCCCCACCTTCCGCGCGTGCACCTCTCCTGGCCGGTGATGGTGTCCGCGATGCGACTCCTCTGGTAGGATCGTCGCCGTGAGGTCGGTCGACCTTGCGAGCCGGTTCTTCATCCGATCGCACCCAACGACCGCTCGGGAGGCTGATTTCGATGCGGAGTTCACTCGTACTGATTCTGGGTCTGACGCTGTTCGTTTCCTGCGCGAGGGCCGGCGTCGAAATCGTTGGGTTCGACCAGGAGCCTCTGAGTGCTGCCTCCGAGGCGGAGGCGGCAACGCTGGTCAAGCTCGCGCTGCAAGGCTCGTACGACGTCCTGGCCAGGTCGAAACGGCAATACGCCGTCGAGTTCGTGAGCGGGGCCGAGATCGGCCGCTACTTCGGCTTCAACGACGCCACCGCGGACGACATGATGTTCGTGGGGGCGCACTTCGCGCCGGACAACGCCAATCCGCGACGTTACGTCCTCTACCTGAACCGGGACGCGATCCGGAATCAGGTCGACGGGTTCGTGGCCGCCGCTGGGACGAAGTTCTCGTCGCTCCCCGAGGAGGAGCAGCAGAAGAAGCGACTCTTCGCCCTGCGTCTGCAGACGCTGATGCTGGTAGCGCATGAGGGCACCCACGCGGTGCAGATGGAAAAGTCGCAGCTCGCCTTCGGCGAGAGGCAGACGGACGGCGGATACAAGCGCATCGGAGTCGACAAGTATGACGAGTTCGGCGCCCACGTGGCGGAGAACGCTCTGCCCAAGCTGGAAAGCGGCAAGCTGCCCAAGAAGTTCGAGGCCAAGATCCGCGAGACTTCGATTGCCCAGGTGAACGAGAGCTACAAGAAGCTCGAGCCCAAGTTTCTCGTGGTCCAGAAAGGCATCGAGGTCGAGGCCAAGGCGCCTTTCGCATGGCCCGGCGGAACCACGGACGCCAAGTCCAGCTTCAGCTCGTTCGCGTCCGAACTGGTGGCGCTCGGTGGAAACTCGGGCGGTTCGGCTGGGGTCACTGCGGATGCAGCCGGTGCGGAAGCCGCCAGCGCGGATGACGCCTCGGCCGACTCCGGCGAAACGAGCGAAGCTGCCGCGGCGCAGGCCGAACTCCTCGGCGATTCGGGCCTGGACTTCTCGGAGAGCAAGCTGATCACCGGCGAGCAGTATGGCGAAACCATGGCGGGCGACCCGCTGGCCAGCCCGGAGGGCAGCGCCGCGGCCAAGAGAGTCAAACCCGCCCGGTAGTCAGCGGCAAGGCCTCGCCCGGCGCCGGTGACGGAACGCTCGAAGACCGGGGGCGCCCGCAACAGTTGCCGGGTCGTGACGTGATACGGCTCCCCCGCCTCGGCGTGGAGGTTGAGCGGCTCGCCGGCGGAGGTGCCCCCCAGCGCTCGCAGGTTGAGGACCAGGACCGGAGCGCTCAGTTCGTCGCAGAGGACTCCGGCCGACGCCCAGGCGTCTCGCCGCGAGGAGGCATCCCGCCCGGCCCGGGCCCCGAAGACCGAACGGACCAGATCGAGCGCCAGCGTGCCCAGCGGCTGGCCCAGATCGAGCGCGTGGCTGTCGCCGGAAACGGCAGCCGCCAGCTCGGCCAGCGGCTGGCCCCGGGCAGGCACCCGGCCCGCGAGAGCGAGGACCTGGCCCAGCAGCGTGCGGGCCTCGTCGACCTTGCCACCCGCCAGACGCCGCAACAGTCCCGTGCCCGCCAGCGTCCCGAGCCACGCGGCGCAGCCCTCGTCCCCTCGAACCTGTCCGGCCGCCGACTCGAAGAGCGCGGCCCAGTCCTGTTCGCTGCGCAGACGCGCCTGCTTGCGATCGAGCCACGGGCCGGTCAGGGCCAGCACCGCCTCCTCGATCCCTTCACAGATGCCGGCATGACGCAAGGCGTTATCCAGCTCGTCCAGGCCGACGGAGACCGTCGCGCCGCGCGACGCGGCGCGGCCCAGCAGGCGGGCCAGGGCGCCCCGCTCCTGCGGCTCGGCCTCCGGCAGCGTCACGACGCCGCGGACGCCCCGGCCCAGCTCCAGCCGCCGCCTGAGCCTCTCCACGAGCCGCCTCAGCTCGGGCCTGCCGAGGGTCTGGTCCAGCCGTTCGCGATCCATCAGACCTCGGAAGCTCCGTCGAGTCCGGGCAGCGCGGTCTGACCCGCCTCCGGCTCCGGCGCGGGGCGCGGCGCGCGCGGCGCCGGCTCTTCGCCCTTCAGCCGCTGGCGGCCGTTCCAGACCCAGTGAGAGGCGTGGACGGCGTCGATCCCGGGCCTCGTGGAGAGCTGGTAGATCGACACTCCCGGCAGCGTCGGGTAGCAGCCCCACTCGCGCTCGCTGGTCATGATGAAGTCGAGCTCGAACGTCGCCAGCAAGCCCATGCACTTGGCCCGCATGTCCTCGTCGATGCCCACGAACACCTCGTCGAGCAGGATCAGGCGAGGGGCCTTCGCATCCGCCGACTCGTAGTGCGCGGCGGCCGCGGCGAACTGCGGCATCGTCAGCGCGATCGCCTTCTCTCCGCCCGAGCCCGTTCCGTGGGTGCGCCGGTTCAGCGTCTTCCACTGGCCGTCCTGCATCCGCTGCACCGAGAAGATGTGCCACGCCCGATAGTCGAGAGCCAGGGCAAGATGCTCCTGCCAGGTGGCACCCTCCGAGGCTGCCCGCTGGTCCTTGATCCGCTGATGCAGGAACGCCCCGACGGTTTCGCGCTCCGGCGCCGAGAGCATCCCCGCCTTGAGCAGCAGCTTGCACGCGCGCTGCAGGCCGGCGGGCCCCTGCTCGTCCGGCTCCCACTGGAACTTCAGCGCCATCCCGGTGCTGGTCGGACGCTTCTCCAGCTCGCGATTCATGTTCCGGACCCACTCGCGGGCCTCGTGCAATCGCTCCTGCAGGTGCCGGGCGACCTCCCCCAGCAGGTGGTTCTCCAGGATCTCCTTCTCCCGGGCGCTCAGCAGGGATTGACGCTCGGCGATCTCGCCGGCGAGGAAGGCTGCCAGGCCGGGCATCGACAGCGGCGACCCGCGGTAGGCTGCCGTGACCACGCAGATCTCATCCGCCCAGTCGATGGAGGGCTCGAAATCGTGAGGCCGGAGCGCCTCGTCGAACGCCTTGAAGGTGCCCCAGATGGCGCTCTTGCTCCGGCTCCAGGCCGCGTCGTCCTCGGGGATGCCCGCGAGTGCCGCGTCGGCCCTGCGCGCGACCTCGACAGCTTTCGTCACCGACCATCCAGCCGGCTCTTCGCTCGCCAGCTCCGCCACCGCGAGCCCCAGCAGCCCGCTGGTCGCGCCACGCTTCAGGAAGGCGATGGCCTCCGTCCGCAGATCCTCGGCCCGCTGCAACTTCTCCGACCGATCCTTCACCTCCTCGGCCGCCTTCCCCAGCCGGCCTTCCCAGGTCGAGCGCTCCTTCCAGGCGGCGTCCCGCCGGCCGTCCAGTTCCGTCTTCCGGGTTTCCTGGAGCGACAGCCGGCGCAGCAGCTCGTCGACGCTCGCGCCCACCGTCGCTCGCAAGGTCTCGTGGGCGGCCCGCGCCTCGGCGTACTGGCGCGCCGCTCGCGAGACGGCGTCGGCGGCCAGCGTCTCCGAGCGGAGCGCTTCCGCGACAAGCGCCTCGGCGCTCGCCAGCGCCGCCAGCATCGAGGCATGCAGGTGCAGCGTGGGCCACAGCGACGCCAGCGACCGGCCGTAGGCCTCGAGGGCGGCCCGCAGCGCGTCCAGATCCTGAAGCCATCTTTCGAGTCCGAGATCCCGGGCGGCCGAGTCCCGGGCCTCGAACGCCTGCCGCAGGGCCTCGCTCCTCTGGAGCAGCGCTCGCTCGGCCTCCTCCAGGCGCTTGTGGCCCTGCGTCACCTCGAGCGCGGTGGCTTCCAGCGAGGCCTGGGCCTGTCGCACCGGACGGCCGTCCGGAAGGGCCTCGGCCTCGCTTCGAACGCGCCGGCTCCGGCCCTCGTTGCCGGCCAGCTCCTCGCGAGTCTCGCCCAGCTCTAAACGCAGACGTTCCAGCTCGACGGCCAGCGCCGCCAGCATCCGCAGGCGCTCGGCTTCCCGCGCGCTCTCCCCCACGTGCACGGCCTGCGCTTTCGCCCACTCGCCGGCGAGCGGCCCCACCCGCCACCGGCCGCTCGCGTCGATCCAGACGGGGCCGCAGTCCTCTCCCACACCGATGCGCGAGAGCAGGCCCCGGATGGTCTCGTCCGGCACCTTCGCCGCGCCGCCCTGCCGCTCGGGCGCCGGCACCAGCAGGTCGGCCAACCGGCGACCCGAAGGGGCGAGTTCGCCGGCGACGGTCAAAGCCGTGTCCCGCTCGCCCCGGCGGAGCAGCCCGCCGTCCGGCGTCACCCAGGCATCGAGCAGCCCGGCCGCCTCGAGCGCGGCCTCCAGCCCGGCCCTGGCGCCGCCCTCGACCTGGGCCGCGAAGTCGCAGAGCATCCACAGCGGCGCACCCTCGGCGGACTCGCGGACCGCGGGGTCTCGGGTCGGAGGCGCCGGCGGTGGTGCCGAGCTTGTCGTGGAAGCGCTCGCCGA
>CAZSVK010000206.1:0-5418 GCA_964610245.1 uncultured bacterium | reverse complement strand
CCGGCCGCTCGCCAGCAGGGAGCGGCGGGTTTCCAGCTCGGCCTCGGCGGCCTGCTGTTCGGAGAGCCGCCGTTCGAGCGACGCCCTGGCGGCGGCCAGTTCGTGCTCCCGGGCCGCCCGCGCCTCCGCCACGGCCCGCTGGAGCGGATCCGGGCCTTCCCCGGACGCGCACCAGGCCGAGAGCGCCTCGGCAACCTCCTCGAGCGACGGCGGCCGAAGTTCGATCAGCCCGCCCCTCCAGCTCGCGTAGGCCGCGGCCAGCTCCCCGGCCGCCCGTTCCAGTCCGGCCCGGGCCTGCCTCTGCCGTTCCTGGCTCTCCTCGAGCTGGGAGCGGCGATCGGCCCGGTGGCTCGAGGCGGTCGCGTGCTCCCGCTGGGCCGCGACGCGCTTCAGCTCCAGCTTGCGCAGGTGTTGTTCCTGCTCGGTCCTCTTCTGGAGCGCCTGTTCGAGTCGACGCTCGACGTCCGGGATCCGGTCGGAGGCGAGGGCGTCCGGCAACTGCAGCGGCTCCAGGCTCCTGGCGTGCGCCTCCCGCATCTCGCCGGCGGCCGCGGCCTCCTCCGCGGTCCGCAGCCGCGCGGCCAGCGTCTCGCGCGACTTCGCCGCGTCGCGCCCGGTGCGCTCCGCCTCGGCCTGTCGCCTTTCGCGGGTCTCCTTCGCCTCGGCATGCCTGCGCGCAGCCCGCTCGCTCTCCTCGCGCCGGACCTGGGCAAGCCTGTCGGCCTGTTCGAGGGCCTGGGCGGCGCGCCACTCCGGGCCGGCTCGCAACGCTTGCAGCGTGGCCTCCGTCTCGGCCAGCTCGAGGCCCAGCGTTTCGATCGCCGCCTCGGTGCGCGCGACTGCCTCGCGGGCGGTTTTCTCGTCGGCCTCGGCTGCGCGCAGAGACCGCAGGCTGCTCTCGTAGGTGTTGTGCTTGAAGCGGACGGCGGAGGTCCGCCGCTTGACGCCCAGGCGCACGTGGCCGGTGTACTCGCCCAGGAACGCCTCGACGCTGCTGGCGGCCTGCGTGTAGCCTTCGAGCGCCAGCCTGTCCTCCTCGAGTCCGCGGAACGAATCCGCGACGTCGTTCAGCATCTCCCTGGACACCGGCGGCAACGCATCCGAGAGGGCCTGCGAGAGCTTCTTCTCGTCCAGGGCACGCGAAAGCTGCGGCTGGCGGAGCTGGATCAGCAGGTTCACCAGGGCCTCGTAGCGGCTCTTGCCCAGGTGGAAGAGCGTCTGGTCGACGGCCGCGCGGTAGTCGGTGGCCGTCGAGAAGAGCTTTCCGCACTCCCCCACGGCCTCGGCCAGGGCCTCGCGGCCCAGGGGCTGCCCCAGCTCGCCGCAGAGCGAAAGGTCCTGGTTGATGCGTTGCGTCGTGATGAAGAACCAGCGGGCCCGCAACCCGGCACCGGCGACGGCGTGGAGGCCGCAGCCCAGCGTCACGAAGTGCTCCGCGCCGTCCTCGTCGCGGCGGCCCAGCTCCAGCCAGGTGTAGCCGAGCCGGTCCTGGTGCTTCCCCATCAGGAGGTTCCAGTCGATCTTCTTGGCCGGGTCCTGGTCCGGCTCGAGCCGGTGGGAGACGGTCTCGCCGTCGAACAGAAACGGCAGTTGCAGAGCGAGGACGCGGGACTTGCCGGTGCCGTTGTGGCCGCGCAGCAGCAGGTGCCCGTCTTCGTAGAGGAACTCCTGCTCGTCGTACTTGTAGAGGTTCAGAAAGCCGCTGCGAAGCGGTTGCCAGCGCTGCCGGCCGGGCCGGGGGAGAACGGCTTTCGCGGACGTGCGGCTCACTTGCGCGCCCTCCGCGGTTTCAGGCCCGCCCTGGGGAGGCGAGCCGGCCGGCGGCCTTCCCTGGGCTCTTCGAGCGCGTAGCGGGCGATCGCCGCCAGCGGCCAGACGACGTCTTCCTCCCGCCGCACCAGTCGCAGCGCCTCCAGCCGCTCGAGCGTCTGCTCGACCAGGACGGCCTCCGAGCCGGGCAGCGTGGCGTCCCGCCGCCAGAGCGCTCGGTGGCGGTTCGCCAGCTCGGCCGTATGACGCCGGAGCGCCGCCAGCCCGACCGGCCCCTCCGGATGGCACCGCAGGTGAGCGGCCAGGAACTCCGCCAGCAGAAGCGTCACGTGGCCGTCGGTCCCTTCCTCGGGCAGTCCCAGGTCGGTGGCGTCGCCGGAGACGTCGGCCAGCGCGATGCCCTCGGCGCGCACCTCGGGCACGAGCCCCGTGGCCTCGCGGATCTGCGAGAGGATCAAGCTGCGTTGCGAGTTGAGATAGGCCCGCTCGCGCTCGTCCAGGGAATCGTAGTAGAGGACGGGGTCGTCGACCAGCCGCCGGGTCAGCGACCAGCGAAGCCGCCGCGTCCGGCCCTCGTCGCCGGGCGGAAGAAAATCTGACGTTAGCTCTCGCAGCCTTTGCTCGACCGGCCCGGCGAGGATGCTGGAGGGCGGACGCAGGAAGGACGGGACCGCGGCCAGGGCCGAGCGGTGCACGGTGTAGAGCACGTCTCCGCGGCCGTCGACGAACCGCTCCTCCTCGCCGCTGACGCGCTCGAGCACCCGCAGGTCGAGCAGCAGGCGCATGACCTGAACGAGATCGCGGCGCTGCTCCTGGCTCTCGAGTTCGAAGACGAACCCCGCCTCCGCCAGCGAAGGATCGCTGCCGGCCATCGCCACGATCTTATCGGCGACGTTACCGAGGACCGTCTGGCGCTCCTCGCCCTCGAGCGCGGCCAGGGCCAGACAGAAGAGCACGTAACGGCCCCGGGAGAACGGCTGGCCTCCGGTCGGGTCGCAGGCGCCGCGCGTGGCGTCGGCCAGCTCGGCGGGCGTCTTGTGCAGGCGGGCCGTCTCCGAATCCAGCCGCAGGCGCCAGCCGGTGTTCCGTTCGAGCCAGTCCCTGAGCCACTGGGCATGTCGTCTGACGGCCAGGAAGTCGGTCGCGAACGGCCCGGTCGCGCTCAGCAGGGGCCGTTGCAGCAGCGCCCGGAGCGCCCGGTGCCGCTCGTGCGTCAAGGCGTGCTCCAGCTCCAGCCCCAGCGGACTCGTGTCCTGCGCGGCCAGCCGGGCCTCGGGATCTTCGAACTCCAGAGACGCGCCTCTCACGGCGGGGCCTCCTCGGGGAAGAGCTGCCGGATCGTGATCGTGTGATCGGGACCCGAGAACACGCCCTCTTGCGTCTCGAGAAAGGCCGTGGCGGCGCCGGGTATCGGCTCCAGCCGGAGGTGCAGCCCGCCATCGCTGGAGGCGGCCTCGACGGTCTCCAGCTCGTGGGTCTTGCGGGAGAGGGCCGCGCCCAGCAGGTCGAGGAAGAGCCAGAAGCGGGCGCGATCCAACTGGCCCAGCTCCGAGAGCCGGACGGGGCCGCGGGTCGAGAGCAACGCCCGGGCCTGCTCGAGCTGTTCGGCCTCCTGGCCGGCGAACCACGCCAGATACTCGCGGCCCTCGCTCCGATCGATCACGGCGGAAGGCCTGCCTGGACGCGCGTTGCGGCCGGTGGCGCGCAACCGGGGAGAGATCGCCAGGGGCGGCGCGTCGAGCCAACTGGTGGCTGGCGGCTGAGGCCGGGCTTCTCGCGCCTCGAGCGTGGCCTCGTCGATGAGGAGATGCCGCGACGGGGACAGCCCGAAGGCTGCGCGCCACAGCCGGTGGAGGTCGCGTTCCTCCGGAGTCTGGGCGAACCAGACGGCCAGGGTCCGCAGGTCGGTGACCCGATCGCTGCGGCTGGTGCGGCGATCGTGGATGCCGGCCACGGCCGAGAGCATCGCCGGGATGGCAGCCCGGGCCCGGGAGCGCAGGATCTCGGCCTGGGCCACTCCCCCCTTCGGCGCGATGAACCAGCCCCTCAATCCCGCCCAGCGCCGCTCCCAACCGTGAATCGCCGCGGCCCTCAGCTCCTGGAGCTGGACCGGCGTGGGCGCCAGGGCGTCCACGACCTCGCGTTCGCCTGCCAGCGCGAGCAGTCGCCCGATGCCGGCCGCGTCCAGGCGCTCCAGCGACTCGGCGATGTCGTCGGTCGCGACCACCAGTTCGCCGATGAAACGTTCGAGATACTCGATGAGCCTCTTCTTGTAATCGAGGAACGAGTCGAGGGCCAGCGAGTGCAGCTCCGAGCGGCGGTGCAAGCTGGCCATGAACAACTGGGCCCTGTTGGTGAACGCCTCGAAGCTCGACCGCAGCGAGGTGAGGACCCTGAGGACTTTTCCCTCGTCGGGTTGCGGCTCGGCCGCCAGGAGTTCGAGTTCGCCCAGCAGTTCCCGGATCTCGGAGAGGGCCGCGGCTTGCAGCTCCGCATGGCGGCCGAGGGCTCGATGGTACTCGCCGAGGGCCTGCTCGACCGCCTCTCCCTTGCGGGTGAGCTGATAGAGATATCTGGGACGCTTGAAGTCCTCGACGGTGGCGACCTCGGCGGTGTCGGCATGCGCCTCGAGGTTCTCCCACTGGCAGAGCTGGGCCAGGGCCGTCTCGATGCCGGAAAGCTCCAGGGCCTCGTCGGGCAGCAGTTCCCGCACCTCCTGGAGGATCTCCTTCGGTCGCAGGTGCAGCAGGAAGCGTTCCTTGGCGCCGGTGAAGACCTGCATGATGGCGCGATACAGGTGGGTCTTCTCGGTGTCGAGGTGCGCGAAGGCCTTGAGACGCCCGAAGGGGATTGTCATGAGAGAGCCTGCCCGGCGGAGGCCTCCGTCAAGGCGGCCCTGCTTGCCAGCCCCGGTTCAGTCTACACGGACGACGGCGCGCGAGGGCAGCCCTTTTCGGCGCCGCGCTCGGCCGAGGAAAGCCCGCAGGCCCGCCTCACAGCATCTCGGTGCGGCTCTTCTCGATGTGGACGAGCGAGCGGCGGGCGTCCTTGGCGTAGTTGCTGGCCGGGTCGAGCGTGATGACGCGGTTGTACGACTTGATCGCCTCGTCGTAGTTGTTGAGGATGCGGTGGATCGTGGCGATCTTGAAGTGCGCCTCGACCATCGTCGAATCCAGGTAGACGGCCTTCTGGTACTCGGTCAGGGCGTCGCTCTTGAGGTTGCGGTCGTAGTTCTCGTTGTAGGCCTCGCCCAGCTCGAAGCACGCGCGCGCGTTCTGCGGGTTCTTCTCCATGGCCTGCTTGCAGGCCTGGATCGCCTCGTCGTACATGTGCTTGCCGGCGATCGATTCCTTGTTGTAGACGCGCTTCAGGCCCCAGTAGCCCCACGGGTTGTCCTTGTCCATCGAGAGCAACTGTTTGAACTCGAAGCTCGCCGACCCGATGTCCTCCTCCGAGAGGGTGAACGATGACGTTAGCGCCAGGTAGGCGTAGCCCAGGTCGAAGTGCGTCATCGGGTCCTTGGAGTTGTCTCGGACCCGCTCCTCGAACTCCTCGCGGATCTCGCGGTAGCGATCCTCGACCCGCTCGTCCTTGACGCGCTGCGGCTGGTTGAGGATGAAGAACACCTGCGCCAGGAGGTTCGCCGCG
>CAZSVK010000205.1:0-10379 GCA_964610245.1 uncultured bacterium | reverse complement strand
CGTCGAGCTGGGCGTGTTCGAGGCGATCGCCGCGAAGACCGACTCGGGCCCTTGCGTCGGGTGGCTCGGCGGCGATGGCTCGGGCCATTTCGTGAAGATGGTCCACAACGGCATCGAGTACGGCGTGCTCCAGATTATCGCCGAAGTTTATGATCTGCTGGGCCGGGTGGGCGGTCTGGGCGCAGGGCAGCTCGCGGACGTGTTCGCCGGCTGGAACGAGGGGCCGCTCGGCTCGTTCCTGGTCGAACTGGCCGCCCGGGTCCTCGCCGTGGTCGACCCCGCGACCGCGAAACCGCTGGTCGACCTGGTCCTCGACCGGGCCGGTCAGAAGGGCACCGGCAAGTGGAAAGTGGCCGAGGCGCTCGAGCTGGCGGTTCCCGTGCCCACGCTCGCCGCCTCGGTGGACATGCGCGTACTCTCGTCGTTCAAGGAGGAACGCGGCCTGCTGGCACGACGGCTCGCGGCGCCGAGCGATTCCGGCTTGCGGCCGCCCGTCGCGGAACTGGTCGGGGCAGCCTGCGACGCGCTCCACGCCTCGACCATCTGCGCCTATGCCCAGGGGCTGCGGCTCATCCGGGCCGGGTCGGAGGCCTACGGCTGGACGGTCGACCTGCGGGAAGTCGCTCGGATCTGGCGGGGCGGTTGCATCCTGCGGTCGAAGCTGCTCGAGCCGATCATGCAGGCGTTCGAGCGCGAGCCGGCGTTGCCCTCGCTGCTCCACGACGAGGAGTTCGGCCGGCGGCTCGGCGAGGCCCAGGAGGGCTGGCGCCGCGCCGTCCGGGTGGCCCAGGCCTGGGGCGTCCCCGCCGCCGCGCTCTCGGCGAGCCTGGCGTACCACGACGCCAGCCGGGCCGAGCGGCTGCCTCTGAACTTGACGCAGGCCGAGCGAGACGCCTTCGGCGCCCATACCTACGAGCGGACGGATCGCCCCGGGGAAGGCGCCGTGCACAGCGACTGGTTCGGCCCGGAGTGAGGCGCCTGAAGGGCTACCGTCCGAGACAGTCCCGCAACGCCCCGGCCAGCGCGCGATAGTCGTCCGGCTCGTTGTAGGCCTGCGCCGAGATTCGCAGGAGCCGCTTCGGCGGCGCCGGCCATGGCACGACCGGCACCTCGATTCCGTGCTCCAGCAGCAGCCGGTCCTGCAGCGGGTCGGTGTAGAGCGGCGAACGCGGAGGTTCCGGCAGGCCGTCAGGAAGCGGCATCGACGCCATCGAGCCCACCATCGACTCCGGGCAGGGCGGTTCGCAACCGAGCGCCTCGCACAGGATGCGCCGGCCCTCGAGCGCTAGCGCGCGGTTGCGAGCCATCAGCGCCGGGAGCCCGCCCGGCAGGAGCGATTCGAGGAACTCGACGGCGGCCGGGATGCACAGGTGCGCCGTGGGGTCGTCGGTGCCAGTCCAGTCGAACTCGGCGCGGAAGCGCGAGCGGCCGCCGAGCGGCTCGCCGGCCCCATGACTGATGCCGAGCGGACGGATGAGCGTCTGCAGGTCCTTGCGCACGTGGAGGAAGGCCGCCCCCTTTGGCGCGCAGAGCCACTTGTGGCAGTTTCCCGTGTAGTAGGCCGCGCCGAGGGCCGTCAGGTCGAGCGGCACCTGGCCGGGACCGTGAGCGCCGTCGACCAGCGTATCGACCCCGCGCGAGGAGAGCGCGGCGACCAGCTCGGCGATCGGCCAGACCTGGCCCGTCGGACTGGTCACGTGGTCGAGCAACACCAGACGGGTCCTGGCCGTCACCCGCGCCATGACCGACTCGAGCACCTGGCCCGGGTCGGTGGTGGGAAACGGCACGGGCGCCACGACGATCCGGGCGCGCGCCCGGAGCGCGGCGTACTCGAGCGCATTGTGGCAGGCCCGGTACTCGTGATCGGTCGTCAGCACCTCGTCTCCCGTTTCGAACTCGAGCGAGCGCACCACGGTGTTCACGCCGGCCGTCGCGTTGGGGACGAGCGCCAGGTCGTCGGCGTCGGCGCGGAGGAGCGTGGCCAGCGCCTGCCGGGCGGCGAGCTGCAGTTCCTCCAGCTCGCGCACGAAGAAGCGCACCGGTTCTCGCTCCATCCGCTCGCGCAGCTCGTGCTGGCGGGCGAGCACCGGGATGGGGCAGGCCCCGAAAGAACCGTGGTTCAGGAAGCGCAGCCCCGGCTCGAGCAGCCAGTGCTGGGCCCATCGGGCGCCCGGGGGGTGGTTCGCGCCGCTCACCGCGAGGGTCCCTTGCTCGCCTCGCGGGCCTCGGCGAGCGCCTTTTGCACGAAGGCCTCGTGGTACGAGAGGCGGAGGTCGGCCTTCACGGCGTCCCGGATCACGCCGTCCGGGCCGATCAGGTAGGTGATCCGGCGGACCCCGATGCCGAACGGCCCGTCGGCCCCGTAGGCCTTCACGGCGACCTTGTCCGGGTCGGCGACGAGTGTAAACGGCAGCTTGTACTCGGCCGCGAAGCTCTTGTGGCGCTCCGGCGCCTGGGGGCTGATGCCTGCGACCTGCAGGCCCGATGCCGACAGCTCCTCGTAAACGTCACGGAGCATGCAGGCTTGCTTCGTTCACGTCGGGGTGAAGTCGGCCGGGTAGAAGTACAGGATGAGCGGCTTGCCGGCGAAGTCCGCCAGTCTCACCCGCCGGCCGCTGCCGTCGGTCAGGTCGAAGTCGGGGGCCTTGGTCCCGGTTTCCAGCATCTGGTTCCTCTCGAGTTCCCACGTCAGACCGGCCGCGAGCAGGCAGAGAAGCGCCGTCGCGCGCAGCAGCCACCGGCGAAACCGGTTTCGCGCCCCGCTCGCGGCAGGTTGCGGCTCGGGTAACTCATTTGCGTTCATACGTTCCCGTCAGCTCCGCCGTCGCCAGGACGTGAGCATCCAGGGCCTTCGTCGGATCTCCTCGTACCATTGTACGGGATCGGGATGGCGGCCCGCCCGCTCGCGTTCACTCGGGAGGTGGCGCGTCGCCGGACTCTGCCGGAGCGAGTTGCTCGGGGATCTCGGCCAGGGGCCAGGCTCCCGGCCGGCGGGCCCACAGTGCGCGGTTGACCAGGAGCCAGACCGTGCCGCACGGGGTTTCCAGACGGTCGGCCACGCCGCAGGCCTCCCTCAGGGGCCGCAGCAGGAAGGGATCGGCCAGCCGCGAGGGCGTCATCGGCTGGGTCCACTCCCCGCTGGCCGGAACCAGGGCCCAGGCGGCCTTCATCACGGTGCGTGCCGCCTCGAGGTCGAGTTGCAGGGTGGATTGCGAGAGCACCACCAGATCGAGCGTTCCGTCCGCAAGCTCTCTGGCGAACTGGGCGTAACCCTCGGGTGGGTAGGGGACGAACTCGACTCGCGGGCCGAAAGCCTCACGATCGGTCTGCTGGACGTGGAAGAAGACCGTGGCCTTCAGATCGAGGCGACCCTCCAGCGGGTGGATGGCCAGCTTCAACCGCCGCTTCCGCGCCGGGAAGGCCTCCGCCAGCCACAGGCAGCGGCCGACAATCGCCCGGGCCGAGTGCGTCGATTGCCATTGGAGCGCGAAGGTGTCGCCGAAGATGTTTGGAGTACCGAGAGACGGAGGCTCGCAGGCCACCCGGAGGCCCGACCAGGTGCGGTCGTAGGCCTGAAAGCCGCTGACGGCCACCACCACCAGGCAAGCCGCCGAAAGAGCGCGCCCGGACAGGCTCGCGAAGCCGAGCGCCGCCGCGGCGCAGACGCCCGGGAGCAGCGGCATCAGGTAGCGCGCCTCCTGGTGCGGGAAGACGGGGAACAGCAGCAGCGGGAAGAGGGCGCTGCTCAGATAGAGCAACGAGGTGGCGCGGGCGCGGATGAAACCGAGGCCCACGCCGAGCCCCAGGAGCGCCAGCAGGGCCCCGCCGGCGGCGTTCGCGTGGAACCCCAGAAACTGGACCAGCCTGAGTCGGTATCCCTCCACGAAGGGAACCCCCGGATAGTTCGGATCGTTGCTGGCCGCGGCCGCGACGAGCCTCGGCCAGTCCAGATAGGGGACGTACCACAGCGCCGCGAGCGCCCCGGTGGTGAGCGTGAGCAGGGTCAGCCTGAGCGCCGTCTCACGCGGGCCCAACCCGCGGCGCCACGCCAGCCCGAGCGAGACCAGGACCGGCCCCAGGAGGTAGAGCGCGAAGGTCCACTTGGTCAGGAGACCGGCCCCCATCACGAGGCCCAGCGCCACGCACCCCCTTCGTCCGGGCAGCCCACCCGA
This sequence comes from uncultured bacterium, assembly GCA_964610245.1. Lineage (GTDB taxonomy): Bacteria > Muiribacteriota > UBA6191 > JACPRK01 > JACPRK01 > CAZSVK01. The sequence goes on along the minus strand of CAZSVK010000205.1, from coordinate 6,207 downwards.
GAAACCGAGCCCGGCCAGAGCCACCGCCACGAGCCCGGCGTGGGTCGTCTCGTAGTGGACGGTCTTCAGGAACGCGTTGATGACGGGAGTGCCGCCGGCCAGGAGCAGGCAGAGCGCCCCCGTTGCCGGCGAGCCGCGGCCGCGTCGCAGTGCGGCCGCCAGACAGCAGAGGCCCACCAGCAGGATCAGGTCGCCCCAGAGCACGATGCCGAGCGGGTCGTCCGGCCGGAATTCGTACGGACAGGCGGCCATGTACAGCCAGTGAAGCGGCGGGTAGAACGGGCGCTCGAGCAGGAAGTCCCGCAAGCCGCCCGCGCGGAGCTGCACGCGAGCCGCGGTGCAGTCGGCGATGTCCGAGGCGTTCTCCAGGTGGGTGTCGGAGAGCAGGACATAGCCGGCCGTGTTGAGCAGCAGGGCGGCGACGACCGCCATCTCCGCCAGCCAGGTCGGCCAGTGGCGGCGCGACGTGGGGTTCGGCGCGGGGGACTCCGGCAGAGAGGGCCTCGACTCCGGCGGGTTGTCCGGCACGGTCGCAACTGTAGCAGAGGGCAGGGGTTAGGGGTTGGGGGTTAGGGGTTAGGGGCCGGCCACGGGTCGCACGGGCGTGATGGCGTCGTCGCCGGGTTGCTAACTCCGGCCGGCCGCCGGGACCGCGCTGTCAGGCAGGCCCATCCACCGTGCCGGACGCCTGGCACCCGACACCTCGACGGGCTCCATCCACCGTGCCTGACGCCTGACCCCTCTGCTTGGCCGCCCACGAGCGGTCAAGCCGTGGTACTGTCCCCATCCGAGAGGAGTTCCAGCGGGATGGACATTCCGGGCGGAGAGACGATCTCGAAGGCGCTGCGGGCGGTGCTGAGCCGGACGGCAGAGGAACGGCTGATCGCCCTGCTCGAGAGGCTGGCGCTGGTCGAGTCGGGATGCACCGTGCGAGACGACTACACCGATCGCTTCCCTCGAGTGCGCATCGCCGGCGACGATCTCGTCGCGCTCGTGTCGCTCTCGGGCAACGCCGGAAGCTGTGTCCGGCTGGGCGTCGTGTGCCGTTCGCTGCTCCCGGAGGAAGAGCAGTGGGACTTCCCGGCCGTCGAGTTGCATCCGGCCTGGCAATCGCGGGACGCGGCGGTGCCCTGGATGCGGCCTGTGATGACGGGCGATCCCGTGCTGGACGCGCGCTTTGCGGTCTTCAGCGAGCAGGGCCGCTCGGTGGGACACGTCTTCACTCCGGCGGTTCGCGACGGGTTGCTGGCGGTGCACTATCTGCTCGATCTGCCCGGGGTCAGGTTGACTCTCGGAGGCCGTCTGCTGGCGCTCCGGAAGACCGCGGCGTCGGAGCAGCTCTCGGTGCCGGTCCTCCGGGATCTGCTCGCCCGCACCCGCCGGCTCCACGACAGCCTGCTGGAGGTGTTCCGGGTCGCGGTCGAGCCGGGAGTGCAATTCGTGGAGCGGCGGCACGACGAGGTCGAATCGCGCTGCCGAGTGTGCGGCGAGCCGCTCGACGCGCAGCCGGTCTACTGCGTTGCCTGCGAGACACCCCACCACTCGGACTGCTGGCAGTACCTCGGCCGATGCGCCATCTTCGCCTGCGGGGCCCAGGCCTTCTTCGCCGGCGTCAAGCGGGGCCCCGAGGCCGAGGAGCGGCGCCGGCGCTGGCGGCCGCGAGGGCGCTGAGCGATGAGCGGAACCGCCGGACAGCCGGTGCTCGACCCCGCCGCCGTCCGCGACGCGCTCGAGTCCGCCATCGCGGCCGTGCGCCGACCCCCACCCTCCGAGGAGCCCTACCTCGCCGACCTGGCGGCCTTCCTGGCAGGGTTCGATACCGTCGGGCAGCCCCGCCTCTTCCACGTCGAAGGCCGGCCTGCCCGCTTTCTCACGCCGCTGCTCGCCCGCGGGTTGGTGGGCGCCATCGTGGCGAGCGACCCCTTCACCGGAGAGGTACTGGCCTGGCCGGGCTGGTTGCCTGGCACCCGGGCGCCGTTCTGGGAGACGGAGGAAGAGCTGCTGCGCCTGGCCCAGACCGGCGACCCTGCCGCCGACGAGTACATCCCACGGCGTCTGGACCGGGCCAACCAGTTCTCCGTGACCCCGCGCGATCTCGAGCGGGCCCGGCTCATCGACGGCTGGGACCGGCTTCCCTACAAGAATCAGGAGGAGCGCCACACCTGGGTCGAGCAGGTGCGGGCCGGCGGGCGGATGCGCACCGACTGGCGCTACAGCCCCGGCGTGCAGTACCCGGCCTACAAGTGTCTCTCCTATGCGGGCTCGACCGTGGCCGACTGGTGGGGCTGGAGGCTCGGCCATCCTCCTCGGGGCCGCTATCAGAATCTGGTCAACGGTCTGCAGGAGTACGGGCTCGACCCGCGCGAACTGGAGGTGCTCTACCACCACCGGGCGCGGCTGCACCCCGTGGGTTTTCCTCTGCTGCCGGCGGTCGACTACGCGCTGGATCCGGTGACCCGGGAGCGGATCCCGTGCAGTCTCCGGAGTTATGCGCGGCTGCTCGCCAGCCCCGTGGAGCAGGAGCTGGCCGATCCGCTCTATCTGGATGACGCGCCGGTTTACCGCTACTGGCCCGGCAAGTACCATATCGACGAGCCTCCGCGCGTGCTCTTCGCGAGCGGGCGCCAGGACGAGCAGGCGATCGTGGATGCGCTCGAGGCGCACGGAATCGTCTTCGCGATGACCCAGACGCGGATCCTGCGCGTGCTCCGGGCGGGGCTGCACGCCATCGCCATCGTGGGACACTACGAGCGGGAGGGCCGGCGCGTGTTCATCTATCACGAGAGTTATGGCAATCGCGCGGCGGGGTACCTGTGGGACAACTCGGGCGGGCCGAGCCTGATGAGCATCCCCGTGAACCTGCTCAGAGGGGCGGTGGCCTTTCCTCACCGGCCGTGGCTCGATCTCGACGACGGCTGTCTCGTGGTGCGCCACGCCGACGGAGGAACGCTTGACGCGGCGGCCGACGTCACGGTCCTCGCGCAGGGAGGCGCGGTCCGGACCCAGGCGGCCGGTCCGGGCCGGTTGCGGCTGCCCGGCCTGGGGCGCGCGCTGCTCCAGGTCGATGTCCGGCACCGACACTTCCTCGCCCGCGACGGCGGGCCGGTCCGGCTCATCGTTCCCTGGCCCGGCGACGGGGGGCGCGGGGCCGGCGAGTCGATTGCCCGCTGGCTCGCGCTCGGGCTCCAGCTCCGTGCGACGCGGGTGACCCCTCAGCCCGCCTGGCTAGCGGGCGCGCTGGACGAATCTCGCGAGACCGCCGCCAGGTGGGTCGCCCGGGCCGGCGAGCGGGAGGCCGCGCGACGACTGCAGCCTCTGCGCGAGTTGCTGCTGCCGCTGGCGAGCGGCGCCCTCAGACGCGAACTGCTGCGCGCCTTCCCCGTGCTGCGCTGAGCCTCGAGCCTCGAGCCTCCCGCCTCGAGCCTCAAGCCTTTCGCGGCCGTCCCAGGAACAGCATCACCGAACCGAAGGCGAGCAGCGTCAGCCCCCACCAGAGGTTGACGTTGACGCCCAGCGAGCGCTGGAAGATGGCCGGGTCGCTCGCCAGGCCGTGGCCGGCCAGCAGCACTCCCAGGATGGCGAACATCAGTCCGATCGGCAGCCGAATGTCGAGCCCCATGCCTCGCCCTCCTCAGTAAAACACGACGTTCAGTATCAGCGTCAGTCCGAGCACGGCCAGGCCGATGGTCGCCGGGCGCTCGAACCAGTACTTCGAGTCGTCGGCCGGCTTCTCGGTCAGCGAGTAGACCAGCCCCTTCAGCTCCGAATCGGGTCGCGGGGCCGTCGCCAGGCTCACGGCGATGGTGACCACGAAGCAGACCGTCCAGGCGAAGATGGCGGTCCAGAAGTTCTGGGCCATCTCGCTCGGATACGAGTGGAGCACCGACAGCCAGCCGCCCTTGAAGCCCACCGCCGCTCCGGCCGGCAGCGTCAGCCCGTGATGCAGCGCGGCCGCCAGCGTGCCCGACAGCAGCCCCGTGAAGGCCCCGTGGCCCGTGGCCCTTTTCCAGAACATCCCCAGCAGGAAGGTGCCGAAAACGGGAGCGTTCACAAACGCGAACACTAGCTGGAGCATGTCCATGATGTTGTTGAACCGCGTCGCCACGTAGGCCGCCGCGACCGATAGCAGGATGCCCCCGACCGTCGCGGCCCGCCCCATCATCAGGTAGTGCTCGTCGCTCGCGTCCGGCCGGATGTACGACTGGTAGATGTCGTAGGTCCACACCGTGTTGAACGCCGTCCCGTTGCCCGCCATCCCCGACATGAGGCTCGCGGGCAGGGCCGTCAGCGCCAGCCCCAGCATCCCCGCGGGAAAGAAGTGAACCAGCATCGACGGGATGGCCAGGTCGTAGTCCAGCTCGACCTTCCCGTTGGAATCGACGACCGGCCGCCCCTCCGGATCGAACTTCGGCGGGATGATGCCCAGCCCGGCCGGGCTCGCCGCCCCGGAGGCCGCCGGCGCCGCGAGCGAGGCAGCCGCCTGGCCCGCGTTCAAGGCCTGGGCGGGCAGCGCGATGGCGATCAGCCCCGGCAGGATCACCAGGAAGGGGAAGAACATCTTGGGCACGGCCGCGATGAGCGGCGTGCGGCGCGCCGCGGCGATCGAGTGCGCGGCCATCGCCCGCTGCACGACCAGGAAGTCGGTGCACCAGTACCCGAACGAGAGCACGAACCCGAGCCCGGCCACCATCCCGAAACACTCCACGCCCAGCGGGTTGGTGGCGGCCTGGCCCATGCCCTGCCACGAGTGGTCGAAGCCGGCCGGCACCTTCGCCGTCAGCCCGCTCCAGCCCCCGACGGCGGAAAGCCCCAGCAGCGACAGCGGCAGGAAGCCCGCGACGATCAGGAAGAACTGCAGCACTTCGTTGTAGATGGCGCTCGTCAGCCCGCCGAGGAAGATGTAGCCGAGCACGATGACGCCCGAGAGCAAGATGCTGACGTGAAAGCTCCAGTGCGCTGGGATGCCCAGGAGCTGGAAGGGGCCGTCCAGCAGCTTGAGCATCCCGATCAGCTTGGCCATCGCGTACATCGAGATCCCGCTGCTGAAGACCGTCATCACCGCGAACGACACCGCGTTCACCGCCCGGGTCTTCTCGTCGAATCGAAGCCGCAGGTACTCCGGCACCGACCGCGCGCGAGAGCCGTAGTAGAACGGCATCATGAAGATCCCCACGAACACCATCGCCGGGATCGCGCCCACCCAGTAGAAGTGGCTCGTGGCGATGCCGTACTTCGCGCCGGAGGCGGCCATCCCGATGACCTCCTGGGCGCCAAGGTTGGCCGAGATGAACGCGAGGCCGCACACCCACGCCGGCAGCGAACGGCCCGCGAGGAAGAAGTCTTCGCTCGTCTTCGTGAACCGCTTCAGCACGAAGCCGATCCCCAGCACGAAGACGAAATAGACGAGCATGATGATCCAGTCGATGCTCGCGAGCTTCATCCGATGGCCTCCTCGGGTCGCCCCTCGGCCAGCTTGGCCACGGCCGGGGGAAAGATCTCCTGGACGTTGCCGTCCAGCCGCAGGTCGGCCTGCCCGTCGTGGTCGGTCGGCCCCTGATTGATGATGATGTACGGGTTGCCACGGCGGGCGGTGACCAGAGGAATCGCCGCGGCCGGGTGCACCGACAGGCTCGAGCCCATCGCCAGCACCAGATCGGCCGCCTCCGCCTCTCGCCAGGCCCTTTCGAGCAGCTCGGGCCGCAACATCTGGCCGAAGCTGATGGTCGCGAACTTCAACCACCCGCCGCAGTCACAGCACGGAGTCTTGCGCTCGCGCAGGAACCGCTCGACCGCCGGCCCCGGCTCGGAGAGCGCCCCGCAGCGCACGCACTCCACGAACCGATTTGTGCCGTGCAGCTCGAGAACCAGCTCGTCGGACGAGCCGGCCGCCTGGTGCAGGCCGTCGATGTTCTGCGTCACCAGCGCCTGTAGGCGGCCGAGCCGCTCGAGTTGCACGACGGCCTCGTGCACCGGCGTGGGCCTGGCGGTCGAGAACAGCGGGTAGCCCTCGGCCTTGTAATCCCAGTACTCGACGCGCTTCTCTTCGCTCGCCAGGAACTCCTGGTGATAGACGGGGGCCCGGCGTTTCCAGATGCCCGCCGGCCCGCGGAAATCGGGGATCCCGCTGGCCGTCGAGATCCCCGCGCCCGGCACCACCAGGATGCGCTTTGCCCCCGAGAGCAGCTCCACCAGCCCCTGCTGGCGAAA
>CAZSVK010000204.1:0-10434 GCA_964610245.1 uncultured bacterium | reverse complement strand
CTCATCAAGTGCGGCGCCTTCTCCAGCTTCCCTCAGAACCGCGCCCAGCTCCTGTCGGTGGTCGACCTGGCCATGAGCCTCGGACAGGAATCCCAGCGGAACGAATCGGTCGGCCAGATGACCCTGGCGGATCTCCTCGGCGCGGGCGGCGGCGACGGCGGCGGCTTCGGCGGCGGGATGCTGAGCTATCCGCAGATTCCCGAGTTCGACAGCCGCTCGCTGCTCAACTTCGAGCGAGAGACGCTCGGTCTGTATCTCTCGGGCCATCCGCTACTGGCGCACCAGCGGCTGCTGGAATCGACGAGCGGACTGCTCTCGACCGCCGACGTGCCCCGCATGTCCGATGCGGCTTCCTTCGCGGTGGCCGGAATGGTGCGCTCGCTCCGGAAGATCCGCTCCAAGGCCGGGAAGGACATGGCGATCATCCTGCTCGAGGACACGCGTGGCAGCCTCGAGCTGCCGTTCTTCGGGGAGCGCTACGAGGAAGCGAAGGGCTGTCTCAAGGAAGATGCCGTCGTGGTGGTCTGGGGCAGCGTCCAGGACCGCAACGGCGAGCGGAGGGCTTCGGCCGACGGGGCGATGCCGCTGGAGAGCCTCTTCGGCGAACGCGGCTGGAAGGCGAGCATCACGCTGACGTTGCCTGCCGGCGGCCTCACGAAGGACCAGGCGGCCAAGGTCAAGAACATCCTGCTCAACCACAAGGGCAAGCATGCCGTCGAGGTCTGCGTGCCGGTGGCCGAGAATCGTGTCTTTATCAGGCTCGGCAAGGACTTCAAGATCCAGCCGAACGCCGAGCTGATCGTGGAGCTGGAGGAACTTCTCGGCGAGGGCAGCATGGCCATCGGCCTCACGCTGCCCGAGCGGCCGGCTCCGCGGTTCCAGAGGGGCGGCCCGCCCGCCGCGAGAGGCGCATCATGAAGTTGATCGAGACCTGGCGCAAGGACGCGGCGAAGGAGATCGAAGCGCTGCTCGGGCAGCCCGATCCGCTCGAGGCCTTCCTCATCGAGGCCCCGAACCTGGCCATCCAGTACGGCAACATCCGCAGCTACGGCGACGGAGCGGTCCGCGAATACCTCGCCCAGGAGAACCGCGATCCCGAGCGGATGACCTGGGAGATCGACGCCCGCAGGTTGCGCAAGCGGATCAGCGAGATGGACGCCAGCTACCTGCAGGCGCTCAACCGCACCAAACGCGACATCATGGGCTACCACCGCCGGCAGGTGCCGGTGAGCTGGTTCAGCACCGGGACCTACGGCGAGATCACCGGTCAACAGTTCACCTCGATCGAGCGGGTTGCCATCTGCCTGCCCAGGAACTGGCGCTTCTCGCCGGCCGGCTTGATGATGTACCTGGCCCCGGTCCGGGCCGCCAGGGTCGGGCTCATCTACCTGAACATCCCTGGCTCCGACACGATGAAGGAGCCCGATCCGCTGCTGTTCTGGACCGCGGCGCAGATGGGGGTCGAGAAGATCTACTGCCTGCCCGAGGTCTGCGCGATCTTCGCCTTCGCGAGAGGCACCGAGACGGTGCCCCGCGTCGACAAGATCGTCGCCCAGGGCGGCCGAGCGGTCCAGACCGCCACGCTGGTCGTCGGCCAGAACGTGGGCACCAAATTCCTGTCGGCCGAGTCCGACACCATGATCGTCGCCGACGCGACCGCAAACCCGGCCTACGTCGCGGCGGACGTGGTCTGCCTGACCGAGGATCCCGCGCTGCGGCGCGTCACCGTGGTGACGCCCTCGGTCGTGACCGCCAATGAGGTCATGGAAGAGATCAGCAAGCTGGCCGGCTCGGCGGCCGACCCCCAGCGCCAGCAGCTCGATCGGGCCGGCGCCATCGTGCTCACCCGTTCGCTCGCCGAGGCGATCGACCTTGCCAACCTGCACCCGGTCAGGCACCTGAACCTCTTCGTCGAGCATCCGCTGGAGTTGCTCAGCTCGATCGCCAACGCCGGCATCATCACGTTGGGCGAGGACACGCCCGCGGCCCTGGATCAGTACTTCGCCAGCGCCTCCACCGTGTCGCCCTCCGGCCCGATGCTGCGGTTCAGCTCACCGCTGGACGTGCTCGACTTCATGAAGCGCTCGGGCCTGGTCTTCTACTCGAAGCGCAAGGTCAAGTCGATCAGCCGCAGCATGGAGATCCTGACCAAGCAGGAGCAACTCCCGCTGCACTCGCGCAGCATCCGGGTGCGGCTGAGCTGAGGGATTGAACTCAGATGGCCAGTCGGGGACGCTGTCCCCGAACCCCTGCCAGGGGCAGAACTCCGGCACGGGTTCCGGGGCCAGCGTCCCCGATCGGGCCGTTCGACCGGGCTGTCGCCGGCGCGGTCGAATTGCTTCACCCTGCACCGGACCGAACGGAGGCGGCGCCGGCTCTTGGAACGCTCTTCCGACAATCTCGCCCGAAGAGTCGGCGGTCCTGTCCTGACCGGTGGATCCTGCCGATACTGGTACTGGAGTTGCTTGCAGTTCGGGTGGAGGTGGCCAACAGGATCAGGGAGGGCGAGGACGATGAAGCGCACGAACTGGTCGAATCCCAAGGGGCTCGGGTTCTCCGAGATGCTGTTGTGCCCCGAGAACATCTTCACGCAGGTCTACCGTGAGATCGAGGCGGGTAACTTCAGTCAGGCCCGCGCGTTGCTGCAGCTGCACGGCTGCGACGGGGCGGCGAACGCTTCGGGGCAGGACGACAAGCGCAGCAAACGCTGATCGGCGCCTCCCCCTCGGTTGCTGACGAGCAAGAAGAAACCCGGTCGCCTGGGCGGCCGGGTTTACGATCGATTCGGGGGGAAGCTTCTCAGCGCGGGGTCGTGATGGAGCCCGCCGCGTCGGTGCCGCTGCTCTGCTGCTTCATCAGGTCGTTCTTGCGCGACTGGATCGCCTTCAGGCTCTCGTAGAGCTTCTGGGCCTGCTCGCTGTTGCCCTGACCGTCGGCGTTGAGCTGCTGGATCGAGGCCACGATGGCCTTCTCCTGATCCACGACGTCTTTGAGTTCGGTGATCGTGTACTGGCTGTCGGTGGAGGCGGCCTGCGGGGCGGTCTCGACCTGGGCGGCCGTGTTCACGACAGCCGGCTGCGGGGTGTAGTTGCTGGCGGCGATGGTGGCCGTCGAGGGCGAGCCGACGAAGGAGGGCTTCTCGTCGATCGGCTTGAGGACCGGCGACTGGCCGCCCATGCGTGCCTTGACGTACTCGCAGAGGGTCATGTTGGAGCCGACGCTCTTGGCCTGCATGTTCTCCCAGACCCACTCGTGCCGCTGCTTGGAGCCGTGGTCGGGCGGGCCGGCGAGCTGGGCGCCGGGGGCGATGTACTGGCCCCACTCGGTGAGGCCCACCCCACCCAGGTACTCGTCGATGAAACCCTGGACCTGGGCGTCCTGCCAGTTGGGCTCGCCTCCGGCTCCCACGGTGGCCTTGTTCGTGGCCGAGGCGATCGTGGCGGGTGGCGTGAACGCGCCGGTCTTGCGGTTGAAGTTCTGGATTTCCTGGTACTGCTGTTCGAGCGCGTTCTGCTGCTCGGTGATCTTGGTCAGGGCATCCTGGTACTTCGTGATGTCTTTCTTGTTCTTCGAGAGTTCGTCGCGGGCCTTGAGCACCGAGAGATAGAGCGCCTCGTTCTGTCGGGAGGCCTGCGCGATGTCGTTCAGACGTTCGTTGGTGGTCGCGTCGGGCGGCTTCTCGCTGCGCTGCTGGACGAGCCCCATCAAGGCGGTCTGCTTGTCCGAGAGCGCTTGCTGGGACTGGGCCGTCTGCTCGAGCAGCTTGACGAACTCCTTCTCGCCGCCGCCGGAGAACCAGCCCTTGACGGTATCGGTGGCCTTCCCGAAGAAGCCCTTGATCGTGTCCAGGATTCCGGCCTGGGCAGGCGCAGCCGTGGCGAACCCCAGGAACGCGACGAGCACCAGTGCTGCAAGCGTTCGCAACATCTTCCTGTGGGTCATCAAGCTCGAGTACCGCATGAAGTCATCTCCTCCGAGGCTGCCTTTTGCCCTCAGCGATGAGTATAGGGAGGCCTCCAGGGATCGTCAATCCGGCAAGAAGCAGGGCAGCTCACATGACACTACGACTCCTACGAGTCTGATGTTGCGAGGCTCGAGGCTCGAGGCGCGAGGCATGAATGCCCGGCCGGGGCTACTTCGCCGTTCGCTCGGCCTCGAGGAACTGGCGCAGCTGATCCCGGTCGGGGACCGCCCCGTGCGTGACGACCTTGCCGTTCACCACGATGGAGGGCGTGATCATGATCCGGTACTGCTTCGCTTCCTGCGTGTTGACCACGCACTTGCGGTACTCGACCTCCGCCCCCCACGGCGCGATCAGCTCCTCGACCATGCGCTCGGCCGCCCGGCAATCCTCGCAGTCGACCCTGGCACTCCCGAAAACGATGATCTTCATGGTTTGCTCGACTTCCCTCCGGAGACCGCCGGCGGAGGCGCGAACCAGAGCTTGGCCAGCGTCTCCCGCCGGTAGCGCTCCAGCACCTTCTCGATCTCCGGGGCCGCCGGCCGCACCTGCCGCTCGCCGGACTGGAACATCTGGCCGCAATCCCGCATCCGGCGGAACAGCTCGTCGCGAGTGGTGCTCGCCTCGACCGGCAGGGCGGAGACGTGCTTCTGGAGGTTCAGGTAGGCCTCGCCCAGGTCGCTCGTCGTGCTCCGGCTGGCGGCGGCCGCCTTCACGAACGCCTGCGCGGCGGCCCGGGCCCGATCGAACCGGGCCAGCGGCGTGTCGGCGGTGCGCGCCTCGTAGAACCGGATCAGCCTCTCCTGGATCTCCTTGACCACCGGGTGCAGCCCCTCGAAGTCTCGCTTCGCGTAGAAGCCGGCGACCTGGCCCAGTTGCTTCGAGACCGCGTCGAAAGTGACCTGCCAATCTTCGGAGCGGGGCGCATCCGTGTTCCTGGAGAGATAGAACTTGCCGTACAGACCAACCCAGTCGCGCTCTACCTGGGCGAGCTGGCGAGCCCCCAGCTCCCACTGCGCCAGCCTGGCCCGCGCCGCCACGTCGTTGAGCCGGGTGCTGATCGACTCCACCGAGCGGTCGAACTGGGTCTGCCGGCTCTGGCCCCGCAGGAGCGTCAGCAGCACCGGATCGCAGGCCATGGCCGGCGGCGCCCCGATCAGGGCGAGCCAGAGCAGCAGCACAAGGCGGCTCGAAGTTCGCACGAGGACAGTCTACAGCGATTCGCGCCCGATCACCGGAAGGCACCGGGAGCCAGTGTCGCCTATCTCCCCGTTCCCAATTGCTCGCCAGGGGAATATATTGGCCTCGAGATGCTCGAGTTCGGAATGCAGCTGGCTCTCGGCGGCCTGAAAGCGCTGGAAGAGAACCTCGTCGGGAAGCTCTCCGGGGCCTTCATCCCGGCGTTCTTCGTGGCCGGCGGCGTGGGCGTGTTCGTCCCCAAGTCGGTCGTGGTCGACTACCTGTCCCCGCGGGCCAGCCGCCTCAAGGCTTACTCCGTGGCCTCGGTGGCCGGAGCGGTGCTGTCGGTCTGCTCCTGCGGCATCATCCCGCTCTTCGCGGCGTTCTACGAGCAAGGAGCGGGGCTGGGCCCGGCCGTGACCTTCCTGTTCGCGGGACCCTCCATCAATCTGATCTCGATGTTCTACGGCTTCTACCTGCTGGGGCCCCGGATGGGGAGTTGCGTGATCGCCTCGGTGATCGTGACCTCCATCTGCCTCGGCTTCGTGTTCGAGCGCCTGTTCGGGCGGGCCAGAAAGGCCTCGCCTCCGCCGCCTCAGCCGCTTCTCGGCGCGAAGGCCCGGGGGTTCTGGCCGGTCTTCTTCTTCTTCACGTTCCTGCTGCTGATGACGCTGCTCTTGCCCGTCGAGCAGTTCGGCTGGAACGTGAAGCTGCCGTGGGCGGGGGCCAACCTGGCGGGGTTGCTGGTCACCCTGCGGCTTTACTTCAGCCGGGAGGATGTCCGGGCGTGGGTCGGAAAGAGCTGGTTCCTGGTCAAGCGGTTGCTGCCCCGGATCGTCCTGGGCATCTTCCTCCTGGGTATGCTCCAGACGCTGCAAGAGCAATCGCCCGAGAGCTTCGACTGGTTCCGCCGGACGGTGGGCGACCAATCGTTAGGGGCGGCGCTGCTGGCCTCGACGGTGGGGGCCTTGATGCAGCTGGGGATGGCGAGTGGGCCAGCGCTGGCCTTCGTGGTCGCTGCGCCGGGGGTCAGCTTCTCGACGCTGTTTGCCGTGGCAGAGGTGATCGGGATGAGGCTCTCGCTGGCGTACTACGGGATGGTCATCCTGTTCGCGGCGGTGGCTGGCTGGGTAGCGGGCGCCCTGGGTCTGGTCTGACCCCGGGGAGAGGAACGAGAAGACACGATGCGCGCGATGACGCACGATGGCGAGGATGGTGGACGGGGCCTCGGCGGCCCCCGGAGATGGCAACGGCTCGCCCGCCTCGCGTGCTGCGCCGTCATTCTTGCACGCAGGGGCTTCGCGCCGGCGCTCCTGGCGGTGCTGCTGGCGGCATCGGGAGGCGGCGGGCTCGAGGCCTGCGATCCCGACCACTCCTGGAGCGAGGCAGCCAAGCTGGAGCGGCGCATGCTGGCGCCGCAGGCGGTCGAGGCGCTCGTATCCACGTTGACGCAGCGGCTGGAGCGGCCACTCACCTCGACCGACCGGATCGCGGTGCTCTCCGTCGACGACGAGACGGATCGCACCACGGGCGTTCCCGACGCGGCCGCGGCCCTGCTGCCGCTACTCGAGCGGGCCTTCGCCAGTCAGACCGGGGCCACGCTGGTCGGCCCCCAGGCCGTGGCGCGCGAGCTGGCGGCGTCCGGCCGTCCCGCGTCTGACATCTACGACCCGGCCTTCATGCGGCATCTGGGGAGACGACTCGGGACGGGGCTCTATCTGAAGCTCCGGCTCGAGGCCTACGGGACCGACCTCCGGACGTTGAAGGACCTGAACCCGAAGAACCCGGGGCTGTGGGCGTCCCATCTGCTCGCTCGAGTCCGGGTGAAGGCCGCATTGCAGGAGGAGTCGGGCGAGTACCGCGTCATCGATCAGTTCGAGGGGGCGGCCATCGACTCCTATGTCTACGTCCGCTCCGGGGACCAGCTCACGGCGGTCGCGGAGATCCGCCAGGAGCGGCCCGGCCGCGAGCCGCTGCACTGGCTGGCCGAGACGGGTCGCGAGCACTTCGAGCGGTGAGGGCGGATCCGGGCCTCATCTCGCCCGCCTTCCCGTCCGGCAGCCGTGCTAGAATTGGCGCTTCTCCGGCGCCCGCCGGGCGGCAGCCATGACTCGCAAGAAGAGCATCTCCGACATCCTCGTCGTCGACGATTCGGCGCTGATCTGCAAGACGATCGCCTCGATCCTCGACGGTGAGGGCTATCGCCTCCACACTTGCCACTCGGGCGAAGAGGCGCTCAAGCTGCTGGCGCATCTCACGCCCGACGCGATCCTTTGCGACATCGTGATGCCCGGCATCGACGGCTACGAGTTCTGCCGCCGGGTCAAGCGCCAGCGACGGACGCGTAACGTGCCGGTGATTCTCCTGACGTCACGGTCCGACCCGCGGGACAAGGTGAAGGGGCTGGAGCTGGGGGCGGCCGATTACGTGACGAAGCCCTTCGACCCGGGTGAGCTGAGGGCCCGTCTCGACGCCCAGCTGCGGATCGTCCGGCTCCAGGACGAGCTACGGACGCGCAACGAGATGTTGACCCAGATGCGCCAGCAGCTCGAGGACAAGGTCGAGGCGCTGTCGATGGCCTACGCCCACGTGTCCGAAGAGCAGGTGAAGCGTCAGAAGGCGCTCGACCTGGCCTACAAGGTCCAGCTCGGGCTGCTACCCGACAGCCAGCCACGCATCGACGGTTTCGGTTTCGGCTCGCGGTTCCTGCCGGCGGACAACATCGCCGGTGACTTCTACGACTACATCCAGCTCGAGGGCGGCCGCTGGGGTCTGGCGATCGGCGACGTGGCCGGCAAGGGGTTGCCCGCCTCGCTCCTGATGGTGCTGACCAAGACGCTGCTGCGCTCCGAGGCCTCGCGCGGTTTTTCGCCCGCGCGCGTGCTCGAGAACGTCAATCGCCTGATCATCAGCCACTACGGCAGCTCCGAGGCGGTCACGCTCTTCTACGGAATCCTGGACCCGGCGAACAACTCCTTCACCTTCTCCAACGGAGGCCACGAGTTTCCCCTGGTCTGCGCGACCGGCAGCGGCGAGTGCGTGGAACTGACTCCGGGCGGTACCTTCCTGGGCATCTTCCCGAACGCGCGCTACAACGAGGCCCGCATCCAGTTCCAGGATGGCGATCTGGTCCTCTTCTATACCGACGGCATCTTCCACGTCCGCGTGGGCGAGACTCCCATCGGTTCGAGCGAGGCACTGTGGGGGTTGCTGGCCCGACGGGGCGGCGCCGGTGCCGGCGAGCTCCTCGACGAGCTGCTCTCGGCGGCCGCTCCCCGTGTCGCGGGCGCCGATGACGTGACCGCCATCGCGATGCGATGCTCCAGGAGCGCCGCGCGGGACGAGATCGGTTACATCGGCGTTCATAATGTCGACGTGAACCTCCGGGACATCCGCGACTTCACGGGCCTCCTGATGAAGCGGCTGCGCGTCCCCGAACCCAGCGCGTTCGACTTCGTCTACGGGGTGGACGAGGCCGCGGCCAACGCGATTCTCCACGCCTACGAGCGCCAGGGCACGGGCCACGTCGAGATCTTCTACCGCTATGACGCCGCCCGGCTCGAGTTGCAGGCACGCATCGTCGATCACGGGCGCGGTCTGACCCCGGAGCAGGCCGAGCGCAGCCGCTCGAGCCTGGCCGACGACCCGCTGCGGGCCGGCGGCCGCGGCTTCACGCTGATGAAGAGCCTTCTCGACGGCTGCGACATCCTTCCCACCCCCGGCGGCGGCGCGACGGTGGTCCTGACCAAGTGCCTGCGGGCGGCGGTGAGCGGCGGACAGTGACCCGCGCCCGCGCGGCGACGACCCGGCCGCTGCCCCGGCGCACCCGCAAGAGTCCTGGAGTGGACATCTCGAGATGAACGGAAGAGCTTCGATCCTGACGTACGGCTGCCAGATGAATGACGCCGACTCCGGCGACATCGCGACGGTGCTGCGCGAGGCCGGCTACGAGCTGACTGGCGCCTTCGAACAGGCCGATCTCGTCGTCCTCAACACCTGCGCGATCCGCGAGAAGGCCGAGGACCGCATCCGCGGCACCCTGGGCCAGCTCAGGGCGGTCAAGGCCCGCCGGCCCTGGATGATCGTCGGCGTTATGGGCTGCATGGCCGCCCAGTCCGCGGCCTACCTCGAGGCCGAGGCCGACTTCGTCATCCCCCCCCTGGCCGCCGGCAAGCTGCGGGAAGTCCTGCAGGGCCTGCCGCCCCCGCCCGGCCTGGGCGAGGAGGCCGGCGATCTCCCGCCTCTCGAGATGGATCAGGAGAGCCCCTTCAAGCGCTTCCTGCCGGTCATCCGCGGCTGCAACTACCGCTGCACCTTCTGCGTCGTGCCGCTCACCCGCGGCCCCGAGGTCAACGAGCCGCCCGAGACCCTGCTCGCCGAGGCCGAGAGGCTGGCCGTCAAGGGCGTGAAGGAGCTCACGCTCCTCGGCCAGACCATCAACTCCTACCGGTCGGGCGACACCGATTTCGCCGCCCTCCTGAACCTGCTCGCCGGCCGGCTCCCGCAGCTCTCGTTCCGCTTCATCACCTCCCACCCGCGCGGCTTCACCGGGCGCGTCATCGAGGCGATGGCCACCAACGCCAACGTGATGCCCTACCTGCACCTGCCGCTCCAGTCGGGCTCCGACCCCGTGCTCCGGCGGATGAAGCGCCAGTACACGCTCGCCGAATACGAGTCGCTCGTGGCGGCCGTGCGCAAGACCATGCCGCACCTGGCCATCTCGACCGACATCATCTGCGGCTTCCCCGGTGAGACCGACCCGGACTTCGAGCAGACCCTCGAGGCGATGCGCCGCATCCGCTTCGACTCCGCCTTCATGTTCTACTACTCCGAGAGACCCGGCACCCCCGCCGTCCGCCTCCCGGACAAGCTGCCCGTGGGCGTCCGCAAGGAGCGCCTGGCCCGTTTGATCGAACTCCAGAAGGGCATCCAGCACGAGGTCAACCAGCGCGAGGTCGGCCTCGTCCAGCGCTGCCTGATCGAGAAGGTGAGCAAGAAGGACGCCGCGGTCCTGCTCGCCCGCACCCCGGGCAACAAGAGCCTGCTCGTCGCCGGCGACACGTCCCTCATCGGCACCCATCAGTCGATCGCGGTGCGCCGGGCCGACAGCTTCACGCTCTACGGCGAACTTGCGGGCCGGGCGGGCTGAGGAGTGGTACTGAAGCCCTGTCGGGAGCTCTGCTCTCGAACCCTCGCCCGGGGCGAAGTTCGCCCCGGGACCCCCCGATGACTGGAGAGTGTCTTGCCCGCGCTCGCAGCTCGGAGTCCTCGGGAGTGTCGAGCCGGCCTCGATT
>CAZSVK010000203.1:0-10480 GCA_964610245.1 uncultured bacterium | reverse complement strand
AACGGCAGGCCCGCGCCGCGGCGGTCGTCTCGACCGGCGTGGGGGCCACGGAAAGCGGTGCGGCGAGCGCGTTCCGCCGGGCTGTGAAGGCGCGCCGGACCGCCGCTTCGAGCTTCTGCCGAGCTCGCCCGAGTCTGGCCGAAAGCTCGGGATCGACCGTGGCCTTGGCCTGGGCGAGCGA
The DNA here is from genome assembly GCA_964610245.1 of uncultured bacterium. Taxonomy (GTDB): domain Bacteria; phylum Muiribacteriota; class UBA6191; order JACPRK01; family JACPRK01; genus CAZSVK01. Next base: position 10,299 of record CAZSVK010000203.1, on the reverse strand, counting down.
CGACGAGAGCTTGCGGGCAGCCTCGACGACGCGGTCGACGTAGGCGCGTGGGGCGGAATCGGGCGCGGGCTCTCCGGCCAACGACAGGGCGTCGCGCTCGGCCTGGAAGGCGCTCCAGAGGCCCTCGACGGTCTGCCGTTCCCGGGCGGCGCCGGCCTTGTCGAGCCCGCCCACGCCGCGTTCGAGCAGCGGGATCGTCCCTTGCAGCAGCAAGAATCTATCTTCGCCGGCGGCCGCGGCCTCGCCCGACTCGAGATGGCGGCGGAAATCCCGCATCAGTTCGTCGTGGGTGAGCCGGGCCAGGGTCACGCGTTCCGCGGTTTCGATCGGGAATGCCGGGATGACGAGCTTCGCGCCCTTCTTGACGCGGCGGCCGCCCGGAGTGACCGTGGCGCGGTTGGCGCGGTAGAGGAGCGGCCACCACAGCTCGGACCGCGGGGCGTAGCCGTAGTAGGTCTGCGCCAGCTTGTCGAGGTCGGTGGCCCGAGTGAGTTCGGTCTGGCGGCTGGCGGTCTCGAACGGATAGGGAAGCTGGAGCTTCGCGCCCAGCTTCAGAGGCTGGCCCGGCTTGAGCCGGTTGGTCTGCTCGAGCAACCGGACCGCCTTGGCGGGGTCGTCGATGTGGCCCACGTAGTAGCGCCGCGCCAGCTCGGTCAGCGATTCGCCGCGCGAGACGGTGATTTCGACGGTGCGGCCGGCGGCGACCGCCTGTTCGAGGCCGGCGAACGGGTCGTCGGACGGCGCGGAGGACAGGGCCTGGGCGAGCAGCATTGCCGCGGCGAGCAGGGCCAGGACGCACCGGCGTTGGGGGCAGTGGGACAGTATTCTCAAGGCGTTCGTCCCGTCATCGCGGGACTGTCTGATTCAAACATGGAGCCAGGCCACGGCGGCTGCCGCGGCCCCACCTGTTCATACTACGTGCCAACTGGTGCCAGGTTGCACGAAACTCTGCGAACGGCGGTCGGATGGTAGGATTCGCGTGACGGACAGGAGGTGTCGGTGAGCGATTCCAGAAAGTCGATCTCGGTGACGGAGCTGGCGGCCTATCCGCTGTTCCAGGAGCTCAGCCCGGAGGAGATCGTGACCTTGCTCGAGTCGGCGAAGGTGCGCACCTACGGCGGCGATCACCGGCTCCTGTTCCGGCAGGGCGACCCGGCCGACGGGATGTATCTGATCCTGTCCGGAGAGGTGGACGTCTTCTCGTTCGACACGGGGATGCGCCGCCACCTCATCGGCACCCTGGGCGAAGGGGAGTTCTTCGGCGAGATGTCGCTGCTGGAAGAGAAAGGCAGGGCCTTCGGCGTCGAGGCCCGGGACGAGGCTCGGCTGATCTTCCTGAGCAAGGAGGCCTTTCACTCGCTGCAGTCGATGAACGCGGCGGTGCTGAGCAAGGTATTCCTGCGGATGCTCGAGGTGATGAGCAACCGGCTGAGGCTGCTCGGCCAGCGTTACGTCTCGGCCCGGGCCGCGCTGGGTTCGATGCAGGGCCTCTGACGCGGGCGAGCGGCTTCAGAGCCCCAGGCGCACGGCGGCGGGCGGCGGGTCGAGCGAACGCACCCGGAACTCGACCCCCAGCGACGCGGCCAGCCGCCGGCAGGCCTCGACGTCGACCCAGCGGTTGGCGACGACGGTGGCGGTCACGGAGGGCACGTAACGCGGCGCGTCGCGCAAGAACGCCAGCACGGCGTCGAAGGCCCTCTCCGGCTCCGAGGGCCGGCAGAGCCGGTTGTAGGTTTCGCGGTCCTGGGCGTTGAGGCTGACCGACAGGGCATCGATGACGCCGGCCATCCGCGGCAAGAGCCCCGGCCCCTCCCTCAGACAGGCCTGACCGTCGGTATTGACCCGGATCGCGCGCCCCGCCCGGCGCGTGCGGGAGGCGATCTCGAGCACGGCGCCGGCCCTGCGCAGCGGCTCGCCCAGCCCGCAGAAGACCAGGTCCTGATAGGGTTCGGGCCAACCCTCGATGGCGGCGACGACCGCGTCGGGCGACGGTTCCGCCGTCAGGTCCGGGAAGAGAAGCCGGAGCCCGTGGAACTGATCGGGCGCGAACTTCCAGCACATCACGCAGCGGTTGTTGCACTGGCTGGTAACGTTGACGTAGAGGTTCCGCCCCAGGGGATAGACGAGCGGTATGGTCGGCGGGGGATGGACGTCGGGAGAGGACATCGAGCGGCTCCTGCCGGGCCCGGCTGGGCCCGGGCCGGCGGCGCAGTCTACCGCAAGCGGGCACCGGGCAGCCCCGGAGGCGTCTACGATGGCTGCAGTCGTGAAAGTGGAGGACCGCTCTGGTTCGGGTTCTGCCGGGGACGCTGTCCCCGGGCCCCTGCCAGGGTGGGAGCCCCACCCTGGACCCGGCACTGATTGCAGCCAACGCGGCCTGCTCGGCACTTTCTTGGAATCTTGCCTGCAAGCGGAGACAAGAGGCTCGCCAGTCATCGGGGGGGGGAACTTCACCCCTAGCGTGGGTCCGGGAGCGGCGCTCCCGAGAAACAGGTCGAGCTCCCCCAGTTTTCACGTGGACTACAACTACACCCGCCTACATCGGATAGGCTCTCAGTCATGAGCGATCCGCTGACCGGGAGAATCCTGGGGAAGGTCCAGCTGCTCGAGAAAGTGGGCTCCGGAGGCATGGCCGAGGTCTACAAGGGCGTCCAGGCCGGCCTGGATCGGCCCGTGGCGGTGAAGGTTCTGGCCAGAGCCGACGCGGACCGCGATCGGCTGCGCCGTTTCCAGCGGGAGGCGCTCGCGACCGCGAAGCTCTCGCATCCCAACATCGTCACGATTTACGACTCGGGCGAGCAGGACGGGCTGCTCTACTTCGTCATGGAGTACCTGGAGGCGGGCGGGCTCGACGCGCTGCTCCGGGAGACGGGCCGGCTTCCGGCGGCGCGCGCCGCGGCCATCGCCCGGGACGTGCTGAAGGCGCTCGTCTACATGCACGGCCGGCACATCCTGCACCGCGACCTGAAGCCGTCGAACATCCGTTTCGACCTTCGCGGGAATGCGGTCGTCACCGACTTCGGCCTGGCCAGGGACCTGGAGCAGACCGGGCTCACTGCGAGCGGGCTGGCCCTGGGAACACCGCTCTACATGTCGCCGGAGCAGCTCCGCGGGGAGGCGGTGGACGAACGCTCGGACCTCTTCCAGGCCGGCCTGATTCTGTTCGAGATGCTCACCGGCTCGGCGCCGCCGCGATTGACCGGACCGGGCCCGTCGGGAGGCGATGCCGCCTGTCCCGCCCCCTCATCGCTCGAGCCCTCCGTGCCGGCCGGCCTCGACGAACTGGTGCTGCGCGCGACCGCTCGCCAGCGGGACCGCCGCTTCCCCGCGGCGCAGGAGATGCTCGAGCGGTTGAACCGAGTCGAACTGCGCGAACGCATGCAACAGCTCACCCGGGAGTCTCCCGAGATACGGCAGCCCACGCCGGTAGCCGGCCCGAGCGAGGGCCCTCGCGTCGATCGCCCCGACGCTCGGTCGCGAACGCGGCTCTCCCGGGAAGCGATGACCGCACTCGCCGTGCTGCTGGCGGTGGCCGCGGGGTTCGGCTGGACGCTGTTGCACTCGCCGGTTCCCGCCCCGCCCGCCACCGCTGCCGACCTGGCTCCTCGAGTGCGGATTTCCGAGGTGGCCGTCCGGTTGCAGACCGCCGCGGCCGAGTTGACCTGGGTGACCGACGTACCGGCCGACACGACCGTGCGCTACGGCTGCTCCGGAGAACCCGAACTGCAGTTGACGGCGCTCGGCAGCGCCGCAGTGACCCGGCACCGGCTGGTCCTGCGCGGTCTGGAACCGCTCACGACCTACACCTTCCGGATCGTCGCCAGCCCGGCGGGGCCGGACCGCGGACGCAATCCAGACCAACCGCGGAGCTTCCGGACGCCAGCGGCCGCCCCACCCGTCGTCGGCCCGACGACCGCCCCCTCGGAGGGGCCCGGTTCCGAGGGCCAGCGCGTCATCAGGGCCTACATCGAGAAGGTCGGCCAGCTGTCACCGTCGGAGCGCACGTCGTTCGATCGGAAGTTGCTGGAGTTCGCGGGAGCGGTCGATGCTCCCCCGACGCCGGAAAGGAAGGCCGCGGCGGCCGCGGGAGCGACCTCCACCGATACCTTTGCCGAGCGGGTCCATCTGTACCGAGCGTGGCGCGACGAACTGCTGAAGCGGCATCCGAGCCTCGGGCCCGAGCTGCGGGAGCGGCTGGTCGAGCGCGTCGAGCGGCTCTATGCCGAGAGCCCTCCGCGGGCCTTCGCCGCGCTCGATCGCCTGCTGACGCGCCTGCGCGAGCTGGAGCGTCTGGCCACGCCGCGCTGAGGCCGTGACGCGCCGCCGACGCGCGTCACCAGCGGGCCGGCAACAGCAGCAGCGGCTCCAGCGCGGCCCGGATCGTCTCCATCCGCGCACGAAGCCGGCCGTCCATGCGCGCCGTCGCCAGCGCGCGGTCCAGCACCCCGGGGATCTCGTCGCGGCGCGCGGTGCTGTCGAGCACCTGCACCAGCAGCAGCCAGTTGACCGGGTCGCCCGATTCGAGGGCCGTGGCCCTCGTCGCGGCAAAGTAGGCCCGCTCCGGCAACCCCAGCCGTAGCGCCAACCCCGCTTCGAACCTGGACATCGGAGCGCTCGTGGCCGGCAGCTCGGGCAGGCGAGAGAGCAGGGCGGCCGCCGCCTGTCGTTCACCGTTCAGCTCCAGGCATCGGGCGTGAGCCAGAACGGCGTCGCAGCGCTCGGGCTGCAACTGCTGGGCGCGTTCGAAGAACGGCAAGGCCCCAGCAGGTTGGTCCCTGCTCGCAAGCGTCCAGCCGAGTTCCCGCAACTCCCAGGGCGCAAAGCGCGCGAGGTCCGGCGAACCGGCCTTCGCCGGGGCCGCCGCCGCGCCGGGGCCCCGAGCAAACGCGAGCGCGATCTCCAGTGCCGCGAGCGCCCCCGTGGGGGCCCCGGCCGCCCGAGCCCGCGCGAGCGCGCCGGCTGCCTCGTCGGTCTTGCCGGCCCGCAGGGCGACGTCGGAGTGCACGGCGGCAAGCCACGCTCCCGCCCCGGGGCCGGTGTCGAGCCCGCGGGCCATCCCGAGAGCGGCCTCCAGCCTGCCCCGTTGCAGCAACCGCTCCACGTTCAGCACCGCGTCCGAGTCGTCGCGCCAGGCCCGCCGCGAGGCGGCCCCCAGCTTCGCGACCCAGTCTCGCACGAGTGGCGTGAGGGCCGCGGCGCCGGCCTTCGCCAGCCGCCTCTCGAGCCTCGTGGCCACCGCCCGGCGGTAGGCGAGACCCTCCGTGGCATCCAGCTCGCCCTCCCTCAGCCGGGCGCTCCAGTCGAGCAGCTCCAGACCCTGCCGAATTTGCAGTCGCGCCTCATCGAGCCTGCCGGCCGCGGCCATCAGCGGGGCGAGTCCGAGCAGAACCTCGGCGTTATTCGGATCCAGCTGTCCGGCCTTCCGGAACGCTTCGTCCGCCCCCCGCGCGTCGCCGGCCCGCTCCAGGCCGCAGGCCAGGCCGACGTAGGTCTCGGGATGCCAGGGCTCGCGGCCCGCCAGGTGCCGGTACTGCTCCAGGACCGTCCCGGTCGTGCCCAGACACGCGGAGACCGCGATGCTCTCCAGGTTCTCACCCAGCGTCGGTCCGGGATCCTCCCAGAGGGCAGGGTTGACCTCCTGAAACGAGTGCACCCACTCCTCGGGCGAGATCGTCCCGTCGGCGTCGTCGTCCATCGGGGCCTGGCTGGGCTCGCGGACGTACCGCGACCACTCGGCCACCGAGAGCGAGCCGTCCCGGTCCGAGTCCAGCTTCTCGAACATCGCCCTCACCTCGGCGACGTTCCCGACCGCCAGCGGGCTGCCCGTCCGCTGCCCGAGCTGGAGGATAGCTGGGCCGGCGCCGGGGAGCTGGGCCGGGCGGGCCGCCGCGACCTGCTCTCCGGCACCGGACGAGACGACGGCCGGAAGGCTAAGTAACGTCAGTGTTATGACGCGCGCGACTCGGTTCATTGGAGCGTCACCAGTAGCCGGAGCGCCGCAGTCCCTCGCGCTCGCGGGCTCCCACCGACGAGGGCGAGACCAGGACGGGTGGCTTCACCTGCTCCATCCAGTCGAGGAGACGGCTTCGCAGGGTCGCCGCCAGCTCGGGGTGGGCCGCCGAGAGGTCGTTCCGCTCGGCCGGATCGAGGACGGCGTCGTGCAGCGACCAGCTCTCGGGCTGGTCGGCGCTGCCGCCGAATGCAGCGTCCGAACGGGGGCTTTCCGTGGCAGCGCTGGCCAGCCCAATCTTGGAGCCGGGGTTTTCCAACCCCGGGCCCCCCGCCCTCGCTTTCAGCTCGGGCTGGTCCGCTTCGCGTGCCGCGCCCGTTCGCCGGCTCAGGTGCCAACGGCCCGACCGGATCGAAACGCCGTGGGTCGAGGTGCAGAAGGCCGCGCGCGACGGGTCGCGGGGGGGCTCGGCCGAGGCCTGCAGATAGGGCGCGAGCGACTTACCCTGGTGGCCGTGGAAGGGCGGAGTGCCGCACAATTCGAGCAGAGTGGGCGCCAGGTCGATCAGGCCCACGGTGTCGGTGACCCGGCGCGCCGGCTCGACCCCGGGCCCGGCGACGACGAGCGGGACACGGAGTTCGTCCAGGTGCAGCCTGCCGTGCCCGAACCGGCCGCGCTCGCCCAGCTCCTCGCCGTGGTCGCCCGCGACGATCAGCAGCGTGTTCTCCAGCAGGCCCCGCTGACGCATCGACTCGACGAAGATACCGAGCCAGGTGTCGGCATAGGTCACGGCCCCGTCGTAATGCGCGACCAGGTGCGCAACGTCGGCCGGGGCGAGCCGCCGTCGCCAGTGCGGAAGGCGCGCCGGCAGCGCGGTCCGCGACAGGGGCGCGGTAGCGGTCGCCGATTCCGGCCCCGACCTCGCGCCCTGCTCGAGGCCCGTCGCCTCGGGTTCGGGCGACACCGACTGCCGCGCGAGATCCGGCGAGAGGTCCCTTTCGAAGCCCGGCACGAGCCGCCGACGGCGCGAGCGCCAGCCCATCGTCTGCCGGTCCGGGAAGGTCCGGAAGGCCGCCGGCACCAGAGGGTCGTAGGCCAATCCGTCCAGGCCCTCGAGCGTGTCGAGGGCGAGGAAGCCCGGCTGATGGACGACGCCGTCGTAGTCGGGATCGTAAAGCTCGGAGTAGCCCAGCGGCACCGTGTACGGGAGGTGGCAGTCGTATCCCTGCACGAAGAGGAAGAAAGGCTCGTGGGCCACCCCCTCGAGCCACTGGAGCGCGGCCGGGACGGTGTGGAAGAGCGAGCCCCGGCTCGGAGTGGTGCCGAACACCTCGAACCCGCGCGCGAAGCCAAATCCGGGCTGCAGGTGGATGCCCCCGGCGAAGGCGCCCGTGTGGTAGCCCCGGGCCGAGAAGATCTCGGCGAGAGTCGTGGCCCCGGGAGGAATCGAGGTGCCCGGCCCGGTGACCCCGTGAGCGCCGGGGTAGAGCGAGGTGAAGAGCGTGGCGTAGGAGGGCAGACTGTAGTCGGCCTGGGCCATCGCGGCCTCGAAGAGCGTGCCCCTGGCGGCGAGCGAATCGAGCCGAGGCGAGGTTGGACGCCGGTAGCCGTAACAGCCCAGATGATCGGCCCTGAGCGTGTCGACGAAGAACAGCACGACGTTCGGGCGTGGCTCCGCGGGAGAGCCGGCCCGGGCGGGCCCCGACCAGGTCAGCAGGGCGAGAAGAGCGAGGCCGCCTCGGAGCCATCGCATCGAATCACTCATTTTCCGCAAGCCGCCCTGCATCACGCGCCCCGGTTGGCTCGAGCCGCGCGCTCACGCCCGGAAGGCCGGACAGCCGGCGACCTTTCGCAGCAACGCGGCCCGACGCTTGGTATCGCCGGGGCTTGCCAGCAACCGGCGCGCGGCAAGCCTGACCGCCGCGACCGGGGCCGAGGCCTTCCCCTGGCCGCACAGCGACACCAGCTCTTGCACGGTGGCACTCGCCGCGCCGGCCTCCTCGCGCAGCCCGAGCAGACCCGCGAGCCAGACCAGCGCACGGGCCAGATCGTGGCGGTCGCCGGCAGCCGCGCCGCCGGCCCGGCGGAAGAGCTCCACCGAGCGCTTGAAGGCGTCAAGGGCGGGCTCGGGCGCGTGGGCGTCGGCGCCGGCCAGGCTCCAGAGCCGGGCGAGCGGCAGAACGAGTTCCTGGCAGCCCCGATCGAGCAGGCTCTCATGCAGTTCGATCGCCCGTTCGAGCGCCTCGCGGCGTTCGGGCAGCCGGGTGGTCCGGCGCACCGCCTCGACCCGCTCTCGCCAGGCGCGGGCCAACCTCTGTTCGAACTCGCTGGCGACCGCGGCCTGCCGGCAGAGTTCGATGGCCCGGTCAGCGCAAGTGAGGGCGGGGTTCTGGCGACGGAGGGCGCGCAGACAGGCAGAGCGCGCGAGCAACGCGTCGACGAGCCGGCCGCGCAGTTCCTCCCGGCCCTCCGAGAGCAGCGCCTCCAGGACTTGAACGGCCGAGTCGAAAGCGGCGGCGGCGCGGCCCGAATCGCCCCGGGCGACCAGCGCCTGCGCGCGCTCGACCAGCGCCTCGGCCAGCGATTCCGACGCGTGACCCCGGGCAGGGCCCAGGATCCCCAGCATCAGCCGTATGGCCCGGTCGTACGCCTCGACGGCGGCGGTCGGCCCCTGTAAACGTTCGAGATATGACGCTCGGGCGAGCCACACCATCATCAGCCGTTCGCGCAGCTCGGGATGACGAGGCCCGGCCAGACGCTCCAGCAGCTCGGCCGCCCGGGCGCTGGCCTGGAGCTTCGCGGGCAACTCGCGGGCTGCCAGGCTCCGGTACCACCAGGCGTCGGCAGCCTCCCTCTCGCCGCCGGGTACGCTGGCGACGCAGGGCACGGGGTCGGCCAGCCCGACACCGGGCGCGCCCTGCTCCTTCCAGAAACGTTCGAGGCCCCTTTCGCGCACCAGCCGCTCGCACGCCGCGGCGGCGCGATCGGTCCGGCCCTGTTGATCGTGGAGGAAGGCGGCCATTTCGAGCGCCAGGAACAACCTCTCGTGCAGCGCCGGGGCCAGCCCGCGCCGCAGACGCGGGCGGGGGGCCCGGGGTTGGAAAACCCCGGCTTCAAGATTGGGCTGGCCCTTGGCAACCTCTGGACTTCCGTTCTCTCTCGGGTCCCCGCTGCTGCGGGCCAGCCCGCTGGGGCCCGGGCGGCGGGGGAGCAGCTCGGTCCAGACCGGAGGACGGTGGGCGGAGCGGGCCGGAGCGGGAGGCGCATCCGGCGAGGCCTGTTCCTGCCCGGCGAGTCTCAGGACCTCGTCGAAGAGAGCCACGGCCCTCTCGAACGCCCCCAGCGCGCGGCCGGTGTCGACCCGCACCAGGCAGAGCCCTAGCCCGGTCAACGCAGAGGCGACCACCGAACGAAACCAGTCACCGCCGGTGGCCGCGCGGGCGCCGGCCAGCTCCGCGGCCCGGGAGAACGACGTCAACGCGGGACCGGCCTGGCCGAGCCGGCGCTGGAGCCAGCCCACCGTCTCCAGCGCTCTGACGAGCCCCACCTCGGCCTCGGGTACCCTGCGTTCGGCCAGCGCCGTCTGCAACTGGACCGCCTCGTCGAACTGCTCCAGCGCTTGCGCCACGCGATCCCTGCGGGCGAGGAGTTCACCCGAGGCGGCCAGGCTGGCGGCCAGCAGCGGCCCGGCCTCCACGAGACTCGCCTGGACGAAGGGGCGCGCGACCTGGACCGCCTCGTCGAAGGCCGAGGCCGCCGAGACATGACGACCCAACGCCTCCAGAGACCGGCCGAGCAGCAGCGCCGCCAGGGCGAGCTGCAAGCGCGGGCGCCCCCCTTCCATCCGGGCCAGCTCCTGGTAGACGGCCACCGCCTTGCGGCACTCCGGCAGGGCTGCGGTCGCGCGGCCCGCAGCCAGGTAGGCGCTGGCCCGTTTTGAGAGCAGCGCACCACGCACCGCCTCGATCTCCGGATCCTGGATGTCGGCAAGCCGCTCGAGCGCCTCGAGCGCGGTCTGCCAGGCGGCCAGGGCCCCGGCCCGATCGCCGGCGTCGCGACAGGCGTCGCCCTGCTCGGCGAGCTTCCAGCCCGACGCTCGCTCGCGCTCGGGATCGATCGGCTGATCCGGGGGCCGTGGAACGGTTCGCGGCTTCGACATGATCGGAAGAAGATTACACCTTCGCACGGCGCAGACCACACGCTCCCCGGGGCGCACCCCGTCGGACGAAAGACAGGACTCCCGATCTGGCCAGGTATCACAGAGGCACAGAGGCACAGAGTAATGTCTGACCGGCCTTCCATCAACTCCCCCTCCGTGTCTCTGTGTCTCTGTGCCTCTGTGATTGGTC
>CAZSVK010000202.1:0-10496 GCA_964610245.1 uncultured bacterium | reverse complement strand
GGAACTGACGGATCGCCAGCCCGACCACCTCTCGTGCGATCCGGACGAGTGGGCCCCGAAACAGACTGCGGGCCGTCGGGGCTGGCAAACGTCCCGTTCAGTCGCCCGGCAACGGGAACCCTCGCAGCGCCCGCTCGAGACGGCCGTACAGCTCGCCGGTCCAGGCGGTGGGCGGCCGGAAGTCAGCCGGCAGGGCGCCGACTCGGAAGTCGACCGGGCTCATGATGACGTCGACGTTAGCCAGTCCGGTGTCGGCCACGAGTACGAACAGGTCCTCGGCAGCCTCGTCGCCCATCGCGACGCAGCCGATCGAGACGGCGTTGCCGTGGATCATGATGTCGCCGCCGAGATGGGCGCGGCGGTCTCTCTTGCCCCACGCCTTGTCGTCGGCATTAGGGTAGTTGACCCGCAGCGAGAGGTGGAACCTGCTGTTGGCGTTGAGAAAGACGATCCTGTAGAAGCCCTCCGGGACTTGCAGATCGCCCTCGCACAGCTTGGGGCCGAGGACTCCACTCGCCGCCGTCGAGTCATAGGAGCGAATGATCGCCGGTTTGCCCCCGCGGGCCGAGGCGTACAGGTCGAGCCGGCGCTCCTGCTTGAAGTACGCCAGCGTTAGCTTTGCCGGCGGATACGTGACCTGGGCCTCCGCGAAGAAGGGCGCCAGGCGGGCCCGCGCGACGGGGCCGTACTGCTCCAGTCGCCCGGCGACGGAGTAGGCGCCCGCGGCTCGCAGGTACGCCGAGTGAATCAGCGGCAGACGCAGCACCGGCCCGCTCGCCGCGAGGGCGAGCAGCCCCGAGAACAGCAGGATCCTGTTGCGGCGTCTCATCTGCGGCGCGGTCGAACTGGTGTCCGCCAGGCCACGATAGCACAGGCGGCAGGCCCGGTCCCGATCGTGGCCGTTTCCCGCTCTGGCCCCATGTTGTAGAGTGTCCGGCCATGGAAACCAATCGCTTGCATGTTCTGGTCTCTCTCGCGGACGAGGGATGCTGGCTCGCGCACCTGCTCGACTTCGATCAGGCGGCCCAGGCCCCGACTGCCGACGAGGCGGTCGCGCTGGTGCCCGCCCTGGCCGAAACCCTGCGCGAGCATCTGAGGCGTCTGGGCAAGCCCGAAGCGCTCTGGTTCCGCGCGCCGGAGGAAGAGTGGCTGCGCTTCGAGCGGGCCCGCAAGGATCCGCAGCCCCTGAAACTCACGACCCCGCTGCCGCTCCCGGGTGGCAAGGGCACCGTCGAGGAGGTCGCCGTTGGCCGCATCGAGTAAGCTTCCGAGCCTCGCGGCGCCGGACCTGGCCATCCGGTTGCGGCGGCATCAACTGATCGTGCAGGAACCGGCCAAGCTGCCCGGTTGGGTGGTCGCCTTCCACCCCACGCGGCCCCAGGAGGCGGCGGTCTACCCCGTCCTCGCCAAGGACGCCCGGCTCAGCGGCAAGCTCGCTGACACCGTCCGGCGGCGCCTCGGCCTGGACAGCGACAAGTTCTGGCCGAAGTGGTGAGGCGTGGAACCGAAGTTGAAGCTGGGGGCGCTGCCCCCAGACCCCTGCCAGGGTGGGAGCCCCACCCTGGACCCGGCAATGAGAAGACGTATCGCAGCTCGGGCGGCACTCTCGAGGACTCAGATCTGCGAGCGTGAGCAGGACTTGCTCCAGTCAAATGGGATTCCAAAGGAATTGGCCCCTTTGGCGGGGGTTCGGGGGCAGCGCCCCCGACAGGTGATTCAGTACCACTCAGGTAAACAGGAGGAATGAAGATGAAGCTCACGTTACTGGTCCCGGCTCTGTTCGCGGTGGGATTGCTCGCCTTCGCGCTTCCCGGCGCCGTCGTGGCGCAGGACGAGGAGGGAGACGCGGTCGTGCACGGGGCGAAGCTGCCGCCCTCCGACTTCTATCTGGCGCGCGGGACGCTCGTGGAGATCGAGCTGCTGGAACCGCTCGACACTGCCACGGCCAAGCGCAATCAGGTGTTCCACTACCGGGTGGTGCGCGACATCAAGGGTGAGGGCGGAGTGGTCATCCGCAAGGGCTCGCAGGGCCGCGGCTGGGTGCTGGAGAGCCGCAAGGGCACGAAGGCCAACCCCCAGGGCCGGCTGCACCTGAACTTCGGTGAGGTGCCCTCGGTGGAGGGCAGGGGAATCCAGCTCGGATTCACCGGTCCGGCCTGCAAGGCCAACGAGACCGTGGGTGGCCTGACGGCGGTGATCGGCGGTTACTTCGAAAGTGCGGGCCAGCACGCCCGGATGGACGCGAAGCAGCGCATCGTGACCGCGGTCGAGTTCCCGTACGGCACCCGGCGTATCCGGGCCGGCGAGGAAGGCGCTCAGTATCGCCTGTTCTCGCCCGCACCGGTCCAGAACGAGGAGTGAACCAGAGCGCGAGGCGCGGGAAGGTGTCTTTCAGATGAGTTCCGAGGAAATCACGGCAACCGGTGCGCTGCTGCGGGTCTCGATGCCCTGGGACCGCAAGACCGAGAAGGCGATCAACGGCCTGCTCGACGCGATGGGCGCGCGGTTGCTCGAGCTCTCGAAGCAGGCCGGGCGCACGACCTACGAGCATGCGGTCCTGGAGTTCGACCATTGCATCGGCGATCTGGACGAGATCGGCGCGCGCAGTTCGTGGGACTTCAACACCTGCCCCGACCGCAGAGTGCAGGACCGGGCCGAGAAGACCTCGCAACTGCTGTCGAAGCTGTGGAGCCGGCTGTTCACGCTCCGGCTGCCCTACGACGTGCTCAAGGAGGCCCAGTCGCGGCTGGGGCCGAAGCTCTCCTGGGATCGCCGCGGCTACCTGAAGGATCTGCTCCGGGCCTTCGAGCAAAACGGCGTGCACCTCGACGAGGTTCGCAAGAAGAAGATCTACGAGATCGACAGCGAGCTGGCCGAGATCGGAACGAGGTTCGCCAAGACCCTCAAGGACCGCGAACTCACGATGCCGGTCACCGACTCGGAGGCCGGGCCGCTCGAGGCGTCGTCGCTCAGGAAGGACCCGAAATCGGGCAAGAAGATGCTCGTGCTGCGGGAAAACACCTTCGGCGAGGTCATGCGGATGCACCCCGACCGCGACTTCCGCAGCCGGGCCTACCGGCTCTACTTCGAGGGAACGGCCGACCTGGCGCCGGTACTCGATCGGTTGAGGCAGCTGCGAAAACAGCGCGCCCGGCTGGTCGCGAACAAGAGCTACGCCGCGATCGAGGCGGAGAACGAGGGCTTCACCTTTGCGGAGGTCCGGGGGGGCCTGGACGAGCTGGTCGCGCGCACGACCCGGCGCTTCCGCGAGACCATGGAAGACTACAAGCAGCTCAACGGCGGCGTTCCGGTGAAGTGCCAGGACCTGCTCTACCTGGAAGAGCACTCCCCCTCGGAAGGGCTCGATCCGCAGGTGCTGAAGGAGTACTTCTCGGCCGCGCGCACCGTGAAGGTGATGCTGCAGCTCTCGACCGAGCTGTACGGGCTGACCTTCAAGCCCGAGCCGGGCGACGCGAAGAACCGCATCGAGCGCTACGGCGTCTACGGGCTGAGCGGCCGGAAGATCGGCCGACTCACGCTCGACCTCTATCCCCGTCAGGGCAAGTACAGCCACGCCGCCTGCTGGACGCTCCGCGGCCGGGCCGCCCACCTGCCCGACCGTCTGGCCGACCTGGGGCTCGTCTGTAACTTCAAGGAGAAGACGCTGCCCGGCGGGGTCAAGGGGTTGCTCTGGGACGACGTCAACACCTGCTTCCACGAGTACGGCCACGTGCTGCACGGGCTGCTCATCAACGCCGAGCCGCTGGGTGCCCACACGGTGCCGCGTTCGCTCGTCGAGGTGCCGTCGCAGGTCTTCGAGAACTGGGCGACCGATCAGAAGGTGCTGGGCCGGCTGGCGCGCCACTACCACACCGGCGAGCCGCTCACGCCCGAGCTGAGCCGGCTGCTCTACCGCAAACACCAGCGGTTCGCGGCGCGGGCGCTGCGAACGCAGGTGCTCTACGCGCTGTTCGACCTGGAGTTCCACGAGAAGACCGAGGAGACGCCCCAGGCCATCTGGGAGAGGCTCTCGAACTCGATCTTCGGCCCGGGCTTCTATCCGCCCGGTCTACCCTGGTTCACCCGATTCGGCCACCTGGACGGATACGGGGCGAAGTACTGGGGCTACAAGTTCGCCGATATGGGCAAGTCGCAGGTGTACTGGTACCTGGCCCATCGCTATCCCTATCTGCTGGCGTCGAACGTGGGCGACAAATTGATCGAGGACCTGCTCCGCTTCGGCGGCCTCAAGAAGCTCAACCAGATGGCGCTCGATTTCACGGGCGTGCCGCTGACCGGATTGCCCTACATCCTGGAGACGCTCTTCGACTATCCGACGCTCCGGACCACCCTGGAGCAACTGCGGAAGAAGCCGTTCAAGGACGCCCTGGAGACCGCCTTCCGGAGCCTGCAGCAGCAAGCGGCGACTCCGCCTCCGCGGGCCTGAGACCGGGCGGCGCGCAGCCTCCTCGGAGTCAGCATGTCGACCACGCCGAGCCCTGAACCGATCGAGGTGATCGTGGCGCAGAGCGCCGGCACCTGCTTCGGCGTCGAGGCGGCCATCGAGCTGGCCGAGCGCGTGAAGAAACCGATCCTGGGCCCGCTGGTACACAACCCCCAAGTGGTGGGCGCGCTGGCCGCCGAGGGGATTCCGATCCTCGAGAGGTACCAGGATCTGGACGGGCTCGCGGCCCAGGCCGACGAGGTCATCATCACCGCGCACGGCTATCCCAAGCAGCTCAAGCTGGCACTCGAGCAGCGCGGCATCGGCTTCTACGACGCCACCTGTCCCGTGTTGCTCAAGTGGGTCTACTCGAAGATCGAACGGTTCGAGCGGGACGGCTACACCATCCTGCTCGTGGGGAACCCGAACCACGCCGAGATCATCGCGAGCCGCTCCTACGGCACCCGCATCCACGTCGTCTACTCGCGAGGCGACTGCGATGCGCTGCCCCCCATCGAGGGCCCGACGGTGGCGCTCTGCCAGACCACCATCACGCGCGAGAAGTTCGAGGACCTGGTGGAGTACTTGAGGCGCAGGCGGTTCCCGGCGCTCAAGGCGATCGACACCCGCTGCAAGCCGGTGAAGAGCCAGCAGGAGGCGGTCGAGAACCTGGCCCAGTGGGTCGACGCGATGTTGATCGTGGGCGGCTTCGAATCGTCCAACACCACCAACCTCGCCCGCATCTCGGAGCGCTACCTGCCCGATCGCACCTACCACATCGATTCGGCGGTGGCGCTGAAGCCGGAGTGGTTCGACGGGGTTCGCACGCTCGGCATCGGGGCCGGCACCTCGACGCCCAGCTACCAGCTCGAGCAGGTCGAGCGCCGGCTGATGGAACTCTTCCCCGGTCGAATCCGGCTGCACGCGACGCGCACCTCCGGCGAGGGTGACGAGGACGCCTCGAGCGAGCTCTGAGCGGACACGAGAGAGCCGCTGCGGGGCGCGAGGATTCGACCTCGAACGACGTTGGCCAATCACAGAGAACACGGAGACACAGAGGGGGAGTTGATTTCAGGAGAACCAAACACTTCTCTGTGTCTCTGTGCCTCTGTGATACCTGTCTTCGTTTGCGGGCAGATGTTCGCCTTGTGAGGCTGCTCGCAGGAGGTGCCGAGGAGCCCCGTTTCCAATGCTCCGGGGATCTGATAACCTGATGGCTTGCACCCCCCGGCGCGTCAGGCCGATTGGCCTCGCCGGGGCTCACCCGCTGTGCGGCAGCCGGCTGCAGCAGCCCCCATCCTGGAGGACCGCAAACACATGTCGAAGACCGTCGAGCATGTCCTGGGAATCATGGACCCCAACAGTCTCTCCTTCCGCGTGACGCTGGAAGGCGTGATCGCTCATCTGCAGACGCAGATCAAGTACGGCGGCTCCGTGCACAAGGCCCGCACGCGCCGCATCTTCTGCCGCCCGTACCTGACGACCGGCGCCCAGACCGACTGCTCGGCCATCGTCAACCGTGGCGCTCACTGGAACCCCCACTTCAACAGCTACTTCCAGATCGTGGCCCCGAACGTCTACCTGCTCAACGACATGGTGAGCTTCAAGGCGATCGACAAGAACACGGGCTACGGCCACATGTTCGACCTGGGCCTGAACGTCCCGACGACGGTCGCCATCCCCCAGAAAGACTACAGCGACTTGAAGAAGAGCCCCACCATCGACGTGGAGCTGACCTTCAGCGAGCATGAGATGTTCGATCTGCGCGAGCTGGGCGACGAGGTCGGCTACCCGGCCTTCCTCAAGCCCCAGGACGGCGGCGGCTGGGTTGGCGTCAAGCGCGTCGAGAACTTCGAGGAACTGGTGGCAGCCTATGACGAGTCGGGCTCGCGTCCGCAGAACCTGCAGGCCGCGGTCGAGTACCGCGAGTTCGTGCGCACGGTCGGCGTCGGCCCCCAGACCCTGCCGATGCACTACAACGCGAAGGCGCCTCACTCGCACCAGCGCTACCTGCGCAGCGAGAACGAGGCGGTCGCCTTCAACTGGCTGACCCCCGAGGAAGACTGGGAGGTCCGCGCCACGACCAAGGTCATCAACGCCTTCTACGGCTGGGATCACAACAGCTGCGAGTCGCTCATCGGCAACGACGGCAAGCTCTACCCGATCGACTTCTGCAACGCCTATCCCGATTCCACGCTCATCAGCCTCCACTTCTACTTCCCCGACCTGGTCAAGAGCATGGTTCGCTGGCTGCTCTTCGTCAGCGTCACCGGCTACAAGAAGTCGCTCGCCTTCTCGTACGACTGGCAGCGCTACTTCAAGGTTCGTGACGAGGCCAACGCCAAGGGCTGGGACTTCAAGACCCGCCTGAAGAAGTACGAGGAGCTGGCCGACGAGCACTTCCACACCGCCAAGTTCAACAAGTTCGTCAAGGAAGAGCTGGGCGGCGAGCAGTTCGATCGGTCCTGCCTCGAGTACTTCGAGTCGGAGGCGTTCGACGACATCCTCGTCCGGCAGGTCGACAAGTACTTCAAGATCAAGAGCGAGGTCCCGGAGCAGCTCCAGCACTACCGTGGCATCCACGCCTTCTGGTGCCACTGCGAACGCGAGCGCATGGGCCTCGGCAAGCCCTGATTCGCCCTTCCACGGGCCAGCAGACGCTCCCGGCATCTCCTCGGGACCGGCGCGATGCAACAACTCATCAAGGTCCTGCTGGTGGTCCTGACCGTCGTGCTGGCCGGAACTCTCGGCCAGCACTGGCCCGTGGTCGGCGGAATCCTCGTCTCGGCTCCGCTCAAGATCCCTTTCGCCGCCTGGTGGGTCTACGACGGTTCGGGCCAGGACCGAGCGCGGACCTGCGAGTTCCTGGAAGGAGCGCTGTGGGGATTGGTCCCCACGGCGCTCTTCGTCCTCGTCGCGCTCGTCGGGCTGCGCCGCGGCTGCTCGATGAAGCTCGCCTTCGCCCTGGGGTTCGCGATCTGGTGTGTTGCCGCCCTGATTCAGGAGCGGCTGCAGAGGTGACGACTGTGACTCTACAGCTTCGTGTCCATCCGAGATCCCGTCTTCCCGAAACACTCGCGCTCGCGCTGGCGGCGCTGCTGCTGGCGGGCGTGGGCTGGGCCTTCGCGGATGAACCGGTCGCGGAAACGGTCGAGCCCGCCGCGGCGGTCGAGCCCGAGACGCAACTGCAAACCGCCACGGAACTGACCAACGCGGTCATGGTGCTCTACCGCCAGGGACGGTATGCCGACGCGGTGTCGCCGGCCCGGGCGGCGCTGGAGATCCGCGAGCGGTTGCTCGGCCGGCAGCATCCCGACACGGCCCAGAGCCAGGCCACCGTGGGGACGGTGCTGGCCGCGATGGGTTCGCTGGCCCTGGCCCGTCCTTACCTGGAGGGTTCGCTGGTCACCCTGGAGAAGTGCCTGGGGACGCGGCATCCCGACATCGCATCGGCGCTCGACAACCTGGCCAGGGTGCTCGTCCGGCTGGGGGCCTTCGCCGAGGCGCGTCCGCTCCTCGACCGGGCGCAGGAGATCCGGCGGGCGTCGATGGGGGAGAACCACCCGGAGTACGCTCGCGGTCTGTGCGTTCTGGGAGAGGTGAAGACCGAGCAGGGCGACGCGGCCGGGGCGCGCCAGGACCTGGAGAGCGCGCTCCGGACCTTCGAGACGGTGCTGGGGCCGGAAGGCCCCGAGGTGGCCGTGGCTCTGCTCCGCCTGGCAAGGCTGAGGGCGGCCGGCGGCGCCCATGCCGATGCGAGACCGCTCTTCGAACGCGCGCTGGCCATCCAGGAGAAGACGCTGGGTACGGGCCGGCTCGAACTGGCCGACTCGCTGGACGGGTATGCCGAGATGCTCGAGTCGCAGGGCAATCTCGCGTCGGCCCTGGACAGCTCGCGAAAGGCGCTCGCCATCCGGGAGAAGGCCCTCGGCAAGGACAGCCCGGAGCTGGCCGACAACCTGACGACGGTGGGCCGGTTGACGGCGGCGCAGGGTGACTATGCCGTGGCGAAGCCGCTCTACGAGCAGGCGCTGGCCCTGAGCGAGCGATTGCTGGGGCGGGACCATCCCGGGACCGCGAGCGCCCTTGCGGGACTGGCCGAGCTGCAACTCCAGCAGGGAGACCTGGAGGCGGCCAGGAAGAGCTACGAGCGAGCGATCGAGGTGCAGGAGCGGACCCAGGGCAAGGAGCTGGCAGAGTTGCTGACCGGTCTGGCGTCGGTGCGGCGGATGAAGGGCGAGTTCCTGGAGGCGATGGCGCTCGACGAACGGGCCCTGGTCGTCACCCGCAAGGCGGTGGGCCAGGAGCACCCGCGCGTCGCCCGGATCCTGCTGTCGCTGGCGGAGCTTCTGAGGGAGCAGGGGGAGTTGCTGGCGGCCCGCCCGCTCGCCGACCGCGCGCTCGCGATCATGGAGAAGGCGAACTCCAAGGACCACCCGGACGTGGCGGTCGCCCTGGCCGGGAAGGCGGCGCTGCTCAGGGCGCAGGGCGATTTCGACGCCGCCGGGCCGCTGCTGGAGCGGGCCGTGGCCATCGTGGAGAAGTGGTTCGATCCCGACCATCCCGCGGTGGCGATCCCGCTGACCGATCGGGCCGAGCTGCTCCGGGAACGGGAGGATCCGGCAGGCGCGCGGCCGCTGTACGAGCGGGCCCTGGCGATCCGCGAGCGGGCCCTCGGTGCGAACCACCCGGAGGTCGCGGGCAGCCTGCACCTCCTGGCGATGAACTTGATGGATCAGGGGCAGCTCCGGGAAGCCCAGGCCACTCTCGATCGGGCGCTGGCCATCTACCGCAAGAGCTTCGGCCCCGAGCACCTGCAGGTGGCGAAGGTCCTGGAGGCCCAGGGTCGGATCCGGGAGAGAGTGGGGGACTACCGGGGAGCGCGAGAGGTGCTGCAACGGGCGCTGACGATCGGCGAGAAGGTGCTCGGAGAAGAACATCCGGTCGTCGGTCGGTTGCTGGTGGTGCTGGGCCATGCGGCGCACATGGACGGCCGGCCCGACGAGGCGCTGCAGGCCCTGACGAGGGCCCTGAGCGTGCTGGAACGCGTCCTGGGAGCGGAGCATCCCGACGTCTCCTCCTGCCTGGCCGTGCTGGCGGCCTTTCACCAGGCGCAGGGGCAGTACGAGCTTGCGCTCAGGTATGCCGAGCGCGTACTGAAGACTGCCGAGTCGAGCCAGGGACCTGACGGGCTGCCGGTCGCCACGGCGCTGCTGGGGCTGGCGGACATCCGGAGGGCGAACAGAGAACTGGGGCGGGCACGCGAGCTGCTGGAGCGGGCCCTGGCCCTTCGCGAGCGCCGGCTGGGAGCGCAGAGCATCGAGCTGGTAGGTTGCCTGGACGCCCTGGGAAACCTGGCGATGGAGCGGAAGGATTTCGCGGCGGCGCGGCCGCTGTTCGATCGGGCCTATGCCATCCGGGAGGCCTCGCTGGGCCCCGAGCACGTCGAGGTGGCTCGCAGTCTGGACAGTCTGGCGAAGCTCTTCGTGGCGCTGGCCGATCCGAAGGCCGCCCGGCCCCTGCTGGAGCGCTCGCTGGCGATCCGGCAGAGCGTTCCCGAGGGCGGGGCGATGGAGTTGGCGACGAGCCGCGAACGGCTGGCGGAGGTTTGCGAGCAGGCCGGCGACGTTGCCGCGGCGAAGACCTGGCGCGCCAAGGCGACGGAGGCGCGTCGTGCCGCGGCCGGCCGGTAGGGGTTCGAACGGCTGGGGTGCATGTCACGCGGGGGGGCTCGTCGAACTTCAATCCCTGTCGGGGACTTCGTCCCCGAGCCCCTACCAGGGCCAGAGCCTGGCCCTGGACCCGGCACTGATTGCAGCGAACGCGGCCTGAGCGGCGCTTTCGTGGACTCTTGCCTGCAAGCGGAGGCAAGAGTCTCTTCAGTTCAGTCATCAGGGGGTCCAGGGGTCAGTTTCACCCCTGGCGAGGGTTCGGGAGCAGAACTCCCGAGAGACAAGCTTGGAGTACAACCCTGTGTCCCCCCCCGCATGACATGCACCCGAACGGCCGTTCCAACGTGAAAAAGCGGTGCCGTTGTGCTATCCTTCGAGAT
>CAZSVK010000201.1:6781-10558 GCA_964610245.1 uncultured bacterium | reverse complement strand
GCCCATGATTCGTAACGCCATCGCGAAGCTGGTGGAAATGAACGACCTCGAACCCGACGAGGTCACGGCCACGCTCGACCAGATCATGGGAGGGCGTGCCACGCCGGCCCAGATCTCGGCCTTCCTGATCGCCATGCGGATGAAGGGCGAGCAGCCCCACGAGATCGCCGCGGCGGCCCGGGCCATGCGTGCCCACGCCGTGCGGTTGCTGGTAGACCTGCCCGTGCTGGTCGACACCTGCGGCACCGGCGGCGACGGTCTCTCGACCTTCAACATCTCGACGGTCTCGGCCTTCGTCGTGGCCGGCGCGGGAGTGGCGGTCGCCAAGCACGGCAATCGACGGGTAAGCTCGCACGGCGGCAGCGCGGACCTCCTCGAGGCGCTCGGCGTGAAGCTCGACATCCCGCCGATCCAGGTCGCCAGCGCGGTGCAGGAGGCGGGCATCGGATTCCTGTACGCGCCCAGCTTCCATCCCGCCATGAGGCACGCCGCGAGCGTCCGCTCCGACATCGGCGTGCGCACGCTCTTCAACATGCTAGGACCGCTCACCAACCCTGCCGGAGCGCGCTACCAGCTCCTCGGCGTCTACAGCCGGGAGGTGCTGGAGCCGATGGCCCGGGCGCTCAACGAACTGGGGAGCCTCTGCGCGCTCGTCGTGCACGGCTCGGACGGGATGGACGAGATCACGCTCACGGGCGAGACCTGGGCGGCCTTCCTGCAGGACAACTGCGTCGAAGAGTGGGTGATCCGGCCGGCAGACCTGGGTTACGATGTATGCGACCCGCGGGACCTCGCCACCCGTTGCGCCGAGGACAACGCGCGCGTCGCGAAGGCGGTCCTGTCGGGCGAGGAGCGCGGGCCGAAGCGCAACATCGTCTGCGCCAACGCCGGCGCCGCCCTGTTCGTCGCCGGGAAGGCCCGGTCGTTGCCGGAGGGGGCGCGGCTGGCCGAGCAGGCGATCGAATCGGGCGCCGCGATGCGCAGCCTGGAGCGGCTCGTGGCGGTCACCAACGCGCCAGAGCCATCCCCGGCGACCGAAGCCCCCCGGTAGCACGGGCTTCGCCCGCTCTGAGGCCGGAGGCTCGAGGCTGGAGGACGGACAACCCAGTCCGGGACAGATTCTCTCGCCACGCGACGACTTCCGCGAGTTGTAGGTCAGTCCCGGGCGGCAGCGGCCCCGGGGCTGACGGCATTTCGCAGCAACCCCTCGAGAACTCCATGCCCGGGCGTCAGCTCGACCAGCGACCAGCCCGCGTCTAGCACGGCCCTTGCCACGGCCGAGCCGTCGGCCGATCCGCCTATCTCGACCGCGCACAGCCCACCGGCCTCGCCCAGCAGGCGAACGCTCGCTCCCGGCAGCGCCGCGGTGAGCCTCGACGGCAGTTCGTCCGGCCGGGCGCCGGCCACGCGCAATCGCAGCACCCCGCCTCCCGCGGCTAGCGCCGCGGGGGTGGTATCGGTCAGGAGTCTGCCCTCGTGCATCACCAGGATGCGGGAACAGACGTCCTCGACTTCGCCGAGCAGATGGGAGCTGAAGAGAACGGTCCTCGAGCGGCCCTCCGTCGCGATCAGGCGCAGGACGTCGGCGCGCTGCAGCGGGTCCAGATGAGCGGTGGGCTCATCCAGCAGCAGAAGAACCGGATCGGGCAGCAGCGCGGCGGCGAGCCCCACGCGCTGGCGGTAGCCCGCGGAGAGCGCGCCGATGCGGCGCCGCAGGACCTCGTCCAGGCCGCAGCCGGCGGCGGTGGGTTCCAGCCTGGCGGCGATGGCCGCCGAGGACATGCGTTTGAGCGCGCCGACGAACGAGAGATACTCCGCCACCGACATCTCGGGATAGAGCGGGGGCCGTTCCGGAAGATAGCCGATGCGGGCCTTGAGAGCGAGCTCGTCGCTCTCGAACTCGGTGCCCTCGATCAGCACCGCCCCGTCCGAGGGACGGAACAGACCCGACGCCAGGCGCAGAGTGGTGGTCTTGCCGGCGCCGTTGGGCCCCACCAGACCGCAGACACCTGGCCCCTCCAGCGAGAAAGCCAGACCGCTGACCGCCTGGAAGCCGGCGAAGTCCTTCGAGACGTCGCGGAACTCGAGAGTCGGGAAAGCGGTCACTTGTGGCGGTGCCTGGCTCAGCCTGCCGCCGACTGCCGCCGCACTTCCGTCGGGAAGAGGTCGGCGATCTTGTCGCGCAGTTCGCGCACCGAGAACCGCACGACCGTGCTGTCCAGGTGGCTGTCCAGGATCATCTCACCAGTGAACACCATGACGCGCTCGCCGTCGAGGAAGACCGTGAGGCGCCCCTGTTCCGGGTCGATGTGAGGCAGCATCGAGCGGATCTTGCCGAAGAGGTCTCGCAGCCGCTGGATCGAGAAGTGGTGGTCCTTGAGCACCTTCACCAGCTCGAGCAGGATCAGGTCGTCGAAGGTGTAGCGCCGATAGTTGCCGCCGGTGCGCGCCGAGGGCGCCAGGAACCCGCTGCGATCCCAGTACTGGAGCTGCCGGTAGGACAAGCCCGTCAACCTCTGCACTTCCAGCGGTGTGAACAGGATCTTCATCGCCACAACCTTCTTCGGAACGGTTCTGAAGCGTAGGAACCTCGTCGTGCTTCATGGGTAAAATTACTGCCGTTCATGGACATGACGCCACAAACACCCCTTGCCGTGCATGGTTTTGTGCAAACTCGTGCGAATCTCCTCGACCACCTCGCCACGGCCCGCGCCTGTCGCCCACAACCGGACGGCTCCCGGCGCAAGACGAAGCGGGGCGGCCTCCTGGAGGAAGCCGCCCCGCGTGGGTTGCGTGTTGTCGGCCGGGCCGGGTGGCGCGGCGAGCGTACCGTGATTACCAGCGTCTGCCGAAGTCGGGGTAGCGGTTGCGGTTCTGGTTCTCGTTGTTCACGAGATTCAGGATGTTCCCGACCGTGCCCAGGGTGCCGGCCGCGATCTCGAGCCCGTTGTCGTTGGCCCCGCCGCTGACGATGTGGCCGATCGATTCGCCGGCGCCATACGAGTGGATGTCCCGCTCGCGGCTGTAGTTGTTGTAGTTGTACTCGTTCCCGTAGTAGGCCCGGCGCGGCGCGTTGTAGT
Source organism: uncultured bacterium (assembly GCA_964610245.1). Lineage (GTDB taxonomy): Bacteria > Muiribacteriota > UBA6191 > JACPRK01 > JACPRK01 > CAZSVK01. Next base: position 7,478 of record CAZSVK010000201.1, on the reverse strand, counting down.
AGTAGGAATCGTCCGGGTAGTAATAGTCGTTCCTGTACCCGGTGTCGTACCTGTAGTCGTTCCCGCCGTAGTACGGATCCCGGTAGTTGACGTTGTTGTAGTCGTAGGCGGTCGGGTTGTAGTAGCGCCTGAGGAAGTTCTCGAGCTGCTGGATGCTCGTCCAGTTCGGATAGCGGCGCATGTTGTCGTACAGGTTCTGACCGTAGTCATGCTGCATCCGGGTGCGGCTCTTGTAGTAGTAGCTCTGGGCACGCCACCAGTGGTCGTACTGGCGCCAGCGCTGCTGCTCGTACTGCACCCAGACTCGCAGGTCGTTGTACGGCTGCGACCGCGGCAGATAGTAGACCCGGCCGGGCTGCGGATAGTAGCCGCTGTTGCCGATCCGGACGTCCATATAGAAGTCTGTCTCTGCCTGAATCGCAGGTGCGATCGCAGCCAAGAGCAGACCAACCAGCAAGCAGGGCAGGAGCGCTCGCTTCACGGGGATGCCTCCTTCGCGTCCTTCGTGTTTATTGTTACCCGTACTACGGACGACCCCTCCCGGAGGTTTCATGATTCGTCCGCCGTGAATCATGTCACACTTCCGGCCGCGGGCGCAGCCTCTTCTCGCCCTCTCGGCGGGGTCAGTCTCGGGCCCAGGCGGGCCACGCACGCCACTCCTCGCCCGTCCGCGCGAACACCAGCACCACCTCGCGCA
>CAZSVK010000201.1:0-6768 GCA_964610245.1 uncultured bacterium | reverse complement strand
GATCCGCCTCGCGTTCAGCACTCTCTCCTCGGCACCGGCGCCCGCCCGATCGGTCTTGTAGTCCATGATGACGAGTTGCCCCTCCTCGAGGAACATCAGATCGATGGCGCCCTCGATCAGCTCGCCGTCGACCTGCACGCAGAACGGCACCTCCCGCTGAGGACGGGCGCTTGCCGCCGCCCGGATCACCGCCGGGCTCCGCAGGCAGCGCCGGGCCAGCTCCGCGACCTGTTCCGACCGGCCGGGCACGCCTTCCTCGAAGGCGCACCGGCGGGCGAGCGCCTCGAGCCCTGCCCCGGTCGCCAGCTCCACATGCTCCATCACGCGATGAAGGGCTGTGCCGAACGCCTGGGCCTCGGCGCGGCCCCAGGTTCGCCGGGCCGGCGAAGTCTCGGAGAAGCCCGCCGGCCGCGCGCTCTCCTCCTCCCGCTCCGTCTCGCCCGCCTTGCCGGAGGGGGTCGAGATGGGCAAGCCACGCGAGGCCCTCTCCAGCACTCCCTGGCGCGCCTCGGACCAGCGTCGCTCGACCTCGGCAAACCGCTCGGCCGGGTCCGGAGCCTCTTCCGGCATGACGTCTGAGACGACGGCGCACGGCTCCGGACCAGGGACCGGCGGCGCCCCAGCCGCATCGCAGCCCTCCGCCGCCCCCCGCGAGGCCAGATCCTCGACGAAACCCGCCGTCAAGATCGCCTGCGACCCCGCCATCGGCGCGCCCGGCAGGAACGGGACCAGCAAGTAGTCGCGAGCGCGGGTCGCCGCCACGTACAGCAGCCGCACCAGTTCCGCCGCCTCTCGCCGCTCCTCCTGCCGGCGCAGCTCCGCGTAGCCGGCGGTCTTGAAGGGCTCCGTCGCGGAACCGGCCTCCAGCGCCAGCCGGCCGATGGCCCGATCGACGAGGATCCCCGAGCCGGGCCGCTTCGAGTCGAGCGAGGCCAGATCGAAGAGGAGCACCGCCGGGAACTCGAGTCCCTTGCTCTGATGAATCGACATCAGCTGCAACCGTCCGCGATCGGTCTCGGCAGACGGCGGAGCCGACTCGCGCGCCTGGCTCTCGATGCGGCCTCGCAGCCAGCGCACGAAGGCCCCCAGCTCCACCGGACCGGCCCGCTCCATCGCCCGCGCCAGCTCCGCGACCCGGGCCAGGTTCTCTCCGAGCCGCGGCGGCACGGGCCGCAGCCGGGCGGCAAGGCCGATGCCGGTCTGGTCGCTCAAACGCCCGATGAGCGCGGCGATCGAGCTCGTGCGGCAGCCCTTGCGCAGCCCGTCGAGCACTCCCAGCGCCCATGCCAGCGCGACGGAAGGGCACTCCACCTGCTGCCCTCCGGCCGCCCAGGCCAGCAGCTCGACATCGGTGATCCCGAAGAACGGTCCGCGCAACGCCGCGACGAGCGCCACCGGATCGCCCGGATCGTCGATCGCCGCCAGGGTCTCGGCCAGGGCCGACACCTCCTCGCTGCCGTAGAAGGCCCGGCCCGCATCGGCCCGGTACGGGATCCCCGCCGCCTCCAGCGCCCGCTCCAGGACCGGCAATCCGGTGCCGGCGCGGTACAGGATGGCGACGTCGCCCGGTAGCAATGCGCGCGAGCCTCCCTCGCCCTCTGCCAGCCTGAACTCGCCGCCCGCGAGCAGGCGCGCCACTTGCGCCGTCAGCGCGGCCGCTTCGGCCTCGCGCCGGCCCGCCGCCGAGGTCCCCGGCCGCACCACGACCGGCAGACCGGCCACCGCCGGAGCCGTACCGCCGGGGACCCGCCCCTCGAACGGTTCCAGCGCCACGTAGTCGGGCTGGTAGGCCCCATCCGGTGGCCGCACCAGATGGCGCGAGAAGAGGTCGTTGAGCCAGTCGATGAGGGCCGGCACCGTCCGGAAGTTCTGGCGGATCCTCACCAGCTCGCCCTGGGTCGCGAGCAGCTCCTTCGCCGTCTCGAAGGTCTCGATGTCGGCCCCACGGAAGCGATAGATCGACTGCTTCGGATCGCCCACCAGCATCAGCTTCCCGGGCTTCAGCCGCACGTCGCGCCAGTCGGTGGCCACCGGCCCGTCCTCCGCCAAGAAGAAGACCAGCTCGGCCTGGAGCGGATCGGTGTCCTGGAACTCGTCGACAATCAACATCGTGAAGCGATCCTGGAACAGGCGCCTGACAGCCGCATGGTCTCGCAGCAGGTTCCTGGCGTGGAGCAGCAAGTCGTGGAAATCCAGCACTCCCGCGGCCTGCTTGTGGCGGCGGTAGGCGTCGACCCACTTCCACAGCCAATCGAGCACGCCCGTCGCGACCGAGCGGCCCAGCTCGGCCCGCAGCGCCTCGTGCCGCGCCTCGAGTTCCCGCCTCAGCTGCTTGTGACGCTTGCAGGCCGACGCATCCCCCCAACCCTTCTGGCTACCCGGCGCGGCGCGCACCTTGACGCCCGTGACCAGGAAGGCCTCCAGCTCCCCGCCGTCCAACCGGACCGCCTCGGCCAGCAGCCGCCTCAGGGCCCGGCCCTCCGCCTGCCCCTTGTCGGACGGGTCCTCGCAGGACGGTTCCAGGAGAGTCAGTTGCTCCATCACATCCTTCCAGTACTCGACGAACTCCGCCGGCGAGGAAGACGGGAGCTCCGGCGGCCGCTCGGCTTCCGGGGCCAGCTCCGCGAGGTCGAGCAGCTTCTCCGCGCGTTTCCACATCCCGGACAGGCTCAGGCCCATCGCCAGCGCCCGCATCAGGCGCGGCTCCCGTCTGTCGAGCGCCTCCCTGAGGAACCCTTGCCACACGCGCGAGGCCAGCCGGGCCGACTCGAGAGCGTCGGCCTGGCGGAAGCCCGGGTCGATGCCGGCCTCCGTGGGCCGCTCCAGAAGCAGCCCCCGCGCCAGCGCGTGAATCGTGCAGACCCTGCCGCGGTCCAGCTCGGCCAGCGCCTGGGCGCACCGTTCGCCTTCCTCCCCGCCCGCGGCCGAAGCCGCCCGCTCCAGTTCGTGACGCAGCCGCAGCCTCAGCTCCAGGGCCGCCTTGTCGGTGAAGGTGATTGCGGCCAGCCCTTCCATCCGCAGGGCGCCGGTCTTGACGGCGTGCAGGATGCGGGCGACCGTCAGGGTCGTCTTGCCCGTTCCCGCCGCGGCCTCGACCACGATGCTGGTGCCCAGGTCGCGCTCGACCCGCTCCCTCTCGGGGCGATCCGAGAGTTCAGAGTTCGCCATCGTCGCCCCCCTCGTCCGAGGCCCGGCCGTCCGCCGGATGCTGCTCCACTCGGGGATCCTCCGCCTTGCGACGGGCCCGGGCCCCCACCGCCGGCCCGCAGATGCGGCGGAAGTCGCAGAACTTGCAGTTCTCCATCCCCTTCCCGGGCTCCGCGTGGAACAGCCCGGCCCGCATCCGGCGGTAGAGCGAGGCCAGCAGCTCGATCAGCGCGGGTCTGGTGACCTTCCAGCGGCTCCCGTGCCAGGCGATCCTCGCGTGGCCGGCCGAGCGGCGCACGAACGCATACTCGGCCTCCGCCGTCTCGATAGGGCCCAGCCCGAGAGGGCCGCTGGCCGCCAGGAGGTAGATCGCGAGCTGGAGGTCCTGCCCCCCGCGCAGGTCGTCCGGTTTGTGATCGCCATGTCTTCGGGAGGTCTTGTAATCGATGACCCGGAACCGGCGCCCCCCCTCCCCTGCCTCGACGTCGACCCGGTCGATGCGGCCCGAGAAGCCGAGCACCGCCCCGTCGGGGAGCGGCACGGCCGGCGCCAGCTCTCCGCCGAACTCCAGCTCGAAGTGCGCCGGCACGAGGCCGTCGTCCCGGTCGGCGTCGGCCCGCAGAAAGGAGGCCAGATCGCGGCGCAACGCGGCGGCGGCCTGCTCCCAGAGCGCCGGGTGGAAGGCCGGCTCGCGCCAAGAGGCCTCCCTGGCCGCCTCCTCGAGCAGTTCCGCGGCCCTCGGGGGAAGGGTATCCAGGTCGCCGGGCAGGAAGGGCAGGCGGCCGGCAAGGGCGCCTTCGGAGAAGAACCTCTCGAGCACCCGGTGGGCCAGCGTGCCCAGCGCCCCGGGGTCGGGACCGTCGGTGTCGAGCGGAGACTCCACCGGACCGACGCCGAGCAGCCGCCGGAAGAAGTAGCGGGCGGGACAGGCGGCGAACTCCTCGAGCTGCGAGGCCGAGAGCCGGCAGCCTTCGGCGGGGAAGCGCCGGGCCAGCCAGTCGAGGCTCGCGGGCTCGTCGAGCAGGCCGTCCCGCGAGGTGAGCCGTCGCACGACGAACCGGTCGCGGGCCCAGTCGAGCGTCCGACTCACCTGCGGGAGCGCCGCGAGCACCGATCGGGTCTGCCCGCGAGCGACCGCCAGCTGTGCCACCTCGGCGCGGTCCAGCGCCACCGCCGCTTCCGCCGGCAGCGCCGCCAACCCCGCCTCGGCCTTCCTGCGCCAGGGCAGCTCCTGGAACGACGCCAGGTCCAGGGGCCGATCGACGAGCTTCTCGCCCAGCTCGATCGCGAGCGGCGACGGGGCCAGCTCGCGCCCTCCGTCGTCGAGCCACGGCCAGGAGAGGACCAGCCTCTCGGGGGCCGCCTCGAGCAGGTGGATGAAGAGTTCGCGATCCTCCTCGGCCCAGCTCCCCCGCAATTCGAGCCGTCCCTGGCGGAGGGCCCGAGGCGAGCGATCGTCCCGGCTGGAGGCGTTCAGTGCGCGCCGCTCGGCATCGGGCAGGAAGGGGTCGGGCCTGCCGGGCCGAGGGAAGCGCCCGTCGGCGAGACCCGGCCAGAACAGCACCCGGAAGCCGAGCAACGAGGCCTCGTCCGGCCGCACCACGGCGAGCCCTCCCCGCTGGAAGTGACCGCTGCGAGAGACCGTGCGCGCCAGCTCCCGGCCGAACAGCTCCCGGAGGGCGACCCCATCCAGTCTCACTGCCTCCAGAACATCCAGCAGCTCCAGTGCATCGATTGCGGTCAGCACCCCACGATACCCCTCCGCCCGGGAATCGAGGAGGCCGTTGACCAGTCGCCGCAATCTCGAGGCCTGCAACGACGCCCGCGCAGGCCGCTCCAGCCGCCCCAGCTCCGAGCCCAATCGGCGCACCAGCACCAGGAGCTGTCGGGCCGCGGCGGCGCGGACCTCCGGGCTTCCTGGGCCACGCAACACCGACGTTTCTACGAGCCGGGCCGGATGGGAGGCCAGTCGGGAGAGCCGTTCGCGCCAGCAGTTCAGCCCGCTCGTGACCCCCACGTCACGGCTGCACCGGGACCACTCCTCCCGCAGGCAAGTCTGGCCCGGGAACAGCCGCGGCAGGTCGAGCGGAGCGCTCCGCAGGAGGTCCATGACCTCCTCGCGCGGCCAGTCGAGCCCCGGCAGCGCGAGCAGACCGGAGAGCGCCCGCCCGCAGGCCGAGCGAGAGACCGGCACTCCGTCCGGAAGGAACAGTGGCAGCCCCAGCGGTTCGAAGCTCTCGAGCAGCAGTGGGGCGTACTCCGCCGGCTCCGCGACGACAATCGCCATCTCGTGGAAGGCCACGCCCGCCCGGGCCGCGGCCAGCACCTCGCGCGCGACCTCGCGGACCTCCGCCGGCCCGCCTGGCGCCGAGAGCAGCGTCAGAGACGGCAACGAGCTCGGGCTCGGGAGCCCCCCCCCGGACCCGGCTTCGAGAAGAGAAACCGAAGCCTGAGCGGCTACCTCGAGGACTCCGGGCCGAGGACGTGAGCCAGACTCTCTCGGATCGGACGGGAGTTCCGAGCAGCCGGCGTCCAGGACACGAGCCCCAGCTCCGGCGCTCAGGGCACTGCGCTCACGCATGCGCGCGCCGGCCCGGGCGACGGCCGGCAAGGTATCGCTCCGCTGCGGTGGAAGCTCCTGCAACGCCGGCCCCATGGGCTCGAGCCACGAGAGGGCCTTCGGCAGCCCGCGCGCCTGGCGCGACGGCACTTCCTCGTGCAGGTAAAAGGCGGTCGGAACCGCCGACGCCAGGGCCGCCAGGAAACCCTGCTCGACCGGCGAGAACCGGCGGAAACCGATGACTCCGCACCACGCCAGCCCCAGCCGCTCCGCCGCGCCCTCGACCGACAACCGGGCCCAGTCGAGGACGTCGGTGTCGTCGTGGAACCGGCGCGTCGCCTGCACGTATGAGGCGAACAGGCCGGCCAGCTCGGCCCGGGTGCCGCCCTCCCCGGCCGGTTCGCAGGGCATCGAGTCGTAGCCCGCGGCGCGCAACTCCCCGAACAACTCGGCCAGTGCCCCCGCAAAGCCCGGCGTGCCGGCCGCGCGACCCAGGCTCGAGCTGGCGGGCAGACTCGCGGCGACGGCCCGGCAGGCGGCCAGCCGCACCAGCGGGGTCAGCGCCGGACGGCCATCGGCCGCAACTCTCGGCAACGCCAGGAGTCTGGCCAACTCGCCGAGGCCGCAGAACCGGGCGTTCATCATGGGCTGGCCCGAGGCCGCGAGCTGCCGCCGGAGCGCCAGCCCGAGCAGGTTGCCAGGAACCAGCACCGCCAGGGTCGTCAACGGCGCCCGGTCACGCCAGGCGGCCAGATCCCGGGCCAGCGCCTCCCTCAGCGCGCAGGGGTCCCGACCCAGCACCACCACGGGAGGCTGCTCGCAGTTCGTCGGCCACAGGTCGTCCAGCACGCATGCAGTCTAGTCGAACTCGGGGATCTGTCGATGTCGGGGACGCCGTCCCCGAACCCCTGCTGGAGCTCCGCTCCTGGCCTTCTTGCACCTGCGGGCGAGTCGCCCGCGCAAGAAGGCGTTCGCCCTCGGCACTGCTGCCGGGGCTCACGGCAAAGGGCGAACTTCGCCCCGGGTGAGGGTTCGGGAGCAACGCTCCCGAGAGGCAAACT
>CAZSVK010000200.1:0-10585 GCA_964610245.1 uncultured bacterium | reverse complement strand
ATCTTCCTCGACGAGATCGGCGACATGACCCCGGCGACCCAGACGAAGGTGCTGCGGGTGCTGCAGGAGCGCGAGTTCGAACGGCTCGGGGGCGGCAAGGTCATCAACGTCGACGTTCGCGTCATCGCCGCCACCCACCAGCGGCTCGACCAGCGGATCGTCGACGGGTCGTTCCGCGAAGACCTCTACTACCGGCTGAACGTCGTCAATATCAAGTTGCCGGCGCTGCGCGAGCGAATCGAGGATGTGGGCGAGCTGGCGGCACACTTCCTCGCCGAGTACGCCGGCCGCTTCGCCAAGCCGGTGCCGACCCTGTCCCCCGCCCTGCTCGAACAGATGAAGCAGTATGCGTGGCCCGGGAACATCCGGGAACTGGAGAATGGCATCGCCCGCGCCATCGTGCTCGACCACCTCGAGCTGATCATCCCGGCCAACGCCACCCTGACTGCTCCCGTCGGCTCCGCGCCTGTCGCGAGCCAGCCGGGCGCGGCCCCGTCTCCGGGTGCCCTCGATGCGCAGTTGCTCGAGCTGCCGTACAAGGACGCCAAGCACCGCGTGCTCGAACACTTCGAGAAACTCTACTTCGATCGGATGCTCGAGCGAGCGGGCAACAACACCACGAAGGCCGCCCGCCTGGCCGGGATGCACCGGAAGAACTTCTGGCAGAAACTCAAGCGCAGCGGGCCCGAACCCGCCGAGGGAGAGTGAGCCGCCGCCTCCGAGTCGCCGCACTCGATGCGAGAGGCCTGCCGATGACGCAGGTTCCGGCTGCCCCGGGGCTCACCGGAAGCCGTGGCCCAACCTCCCCGTAACCTACAACCCACAGCCTCGCCAATGGCCACATTCGAATACATCGTCTCGGTGGTCGTCCAGGCGGTCGGCTACCGCTACTACACCGTTCGCATCGCGGCGCAGCTCGGCCTGACCGGCTGGGTCCGGAACACACCGACCGGCGAGGTGCAGGTGGTGGCCAGCGGCGCCCCCGAGAGGCTGTCCGAGTTCGAGCGGTGTCTCGAGGAAGGCCCCCGGATGAGCCGGGTCACCGCCGTGCACCGTTTGCCCGCGCCGGAGCAGGATTTCAACGGTTTCAGCGTCCGATACTGACCGCTCGCCGGCGGCCGCGTCGCCGGAGGGCCCCTCCAAGAACCTCGATCGAGTTAAGCCATGCTCAAGCACCAGGCCCCCAGGGGCACGCACGACTTCACCCCTCCGGCCAGCCTCGCCTTCCGCCAGGCGGCCCGCATTGCCTACGAGGTCTTCGGCCTCTACGGGTTCCTGCCGATCGAGACCCCCATCTTCGAGTCGACCGAGCTGTTCACCCGCTCGCTCGGCGAGGAGACCGACATCGTCTCGAAGGAGATGTACACGTTCCAGGACCGCAAGGGCCGCAGCCTGACCTTGCGGCCGGAAGGCACCGCCCCGGTCGTCCGGGCCTACCTCGAGCGGGGCCTGGCCGAACAGGGGTTGGGCCGCTTCTGCTACGTCGGTCCCATGTTCCGCTACGAGCGCCCGCAAGCGGGCCGCACCCGCCAGTTCCACCAGATCGGCGTGGAGGCGTTCGGTGAGGCCGGGCCGGCGGTCGACGCCGAGGTCATCGAGTCGTTCGTTCGCTACTGCCGCGAACTGGGCTTGCAGGGGCTGGAGGTGCGCTTGAACTCGGTCGGGTGCCCGGCCTGCCGCAAGCTCTACGTCCAGGCCCTGAAGGAGAGCCTGGCCGGGTCGGAGGAGAAGCTCTGCGAGCAGTGCCGCGCGCGCCTGGTCCGCAACCCGATGCGCATCCTCGACTGCAAGAACGCCGCCTGCAAGGAGCGCTACCGGGGACTGCCGATCCTGATGTCGCACCTGTGCGCCCCCTGCGCGGCCCACTTCGACGGGGTCAAGGCGAACCTCGAGCTGCTGGCCGTTCCCTACAGGCTCGATCCGCAGCTCGTTCGCGGGCTCGACTACTACACCCGCACCGCCTTCGAGGTGACGAGCCAGCACCTGGGCGCGCAGGACGCCGTCGGGGGCGGAGGCCGCTACGACCTGCTGGTCGAGCAGTTCGGCGGCAAGCCGACGCCCGCGTTCGGCTTCGCGGCCGGCGTCGAGCGGTTGCTGATGGTACGCGAGAAGACCGCCGCGGCGCCGCCTCCGCCCTATGCCGGCAGCGTTTACCTGGCGATGCTCGGCGAGCGGGCGGCCCGGCGCGGGCTAGCGCTGGCCGGCGAGTTGCGGAGCCAAGGCATCTCTTGTGTCCTGGACGGCTCGGACGAAGGGCTCGGCAAGAAGCTGAAGGCCGCGTCCCGGCTGGGGTTCGGCCAGGCCGTCATCCTCGGAGACACGGAGCTGGACGCCGGTAAGGCGGTCGTCAAGGACATGCAGGCCGGCCGTCAGGAGACGGTCGAGCTGGGCTCGGTGGCGCGACACCTGAAGCCGCCGCCGGCCGGCGAGTGAGACGGCGCCCGGCCTTCCCGAATCACCTCGAGCACTCGAAAAGGACAGATTGGATGCAGAAACTCTCGAACCGGACTCACTACTGCGGTGAGCTGTCTCACCACGACGTCGGCAGCCGTGTCGTTCTCTACGGCTGGATCCACAAGCTGCGCGACCTGGGAGGAATCCTCTTCGCGCACCTCCGGGACGTGTCGGGCGTGTGCCAGGTGGTGTTCAACCCGGAGGCGGGCCGCGAGGTCCACGAGCGGGCGGCGACGCTGCGGGCCGAGTTCGTGGTGCAGGTGTCGGGTTCGGTGCGCGAGCGGCCGGAGGGCAACGACAACCCGCTGCTCACGACCGGCGAACTGGAAGTGGTGGTCGACGGTCTCGAGATCCTGAACACCTGCCTCACGCCGCCGTTCAGCATCAGCGAGGACCAGAAGGTGAGCGAGCAGGCGCGCTTCCAGTACCGATTCATGGACCTGCGCCGGCCGGCGAGCCAGGAGAAGATCCTGTTCCGGTCGCGAGTGCTGAGCGCGATGCGGCGGTATCTCGAGGAGCAGCGCTTCTTCGAGCTGGAGACCCCCATCCTCACGCGCAGCACCCCCGAGGGGGCGCGAGACTTCCTGGTCCCGAGCCGGCTCAACCAGGGCCAGTTCTATGCCCTGCCCCAGTCGCCGCAGCTCTTCAAGCAGATCTACATGATCGCCGGCTTCGATCGGTACTTCCAGATCTGCCGCTGCTTCCGCGACGAGGATCTGCGGGCCGACCGCCAGCCCGAGTTCACCCAGCTCGACCTGGAGACCTCGTTCACGCCGCCGGTCGAGCTGTTCCGGATCGTCAACGGGCTGATGGCCTACCTGGCCGAGTCGGTCGTGCCGGCGCTCCAGGTGCCCGCGGAGATCCCTCGGCTGACCTACCGGGAGGCGATGGATCGCTTCGGCACCGACAAGCCCGATCTGCGGTTCGGGATGGAGCTGTGCGACGTGGGCGACCTGGTCGCCTCGGGCGGCTACGCGATCTTCCGGGACGTGCTGGCGGGCGGGGGCTGCGTGAAGGTGCTGGCGGTGCCTCGCGGGGGCGTCGAGCTTTCCCGCAAGGAGCTGGACGACCTGGCGGAGCGCGCCAGGCAGCTCGGGGCGGCGGGCCTGGGCTGGGTGCGACGCGAGGGCGGCAAGTACCAGTCGCCGCTCGTGAAGTACCTGGGAGAGCAGGTCATGGCCGCCATCTACGAGCGGGCCGGGGCCGGAGACGGCGACCTGGTGATGTTCCAGGCGGGCAAGTGGAAGCCTGCCGTGACCCTTCTGGGGACTCTGCGGCTCGAACTGGGCAAGAGGCTCGGCCTGATCCCCGAGGAGGCCTTCGCCTTCACGTGGGTCACGGACTTCCCGTGGCTGGAGTGGAGCGAGGAAGAGGGCCGGCCCGTTGCCATGCATCACCCCTTCACCAAGCCGGTGCTCGAGGACCTGGAGGCCTACAAGGACGAGCCTCTGAAGATCCGCGCTCAGGCCTACGACCTGGTGCTCAACGGAAACGAGATCGGCGGCGGTAGCGTCCGCATCCACCAGGCCGAGCTGCAGGAGAAGATGTTCGACCTGCTGCAGATTCCGCGCGAGGAAGCCCGCGAGAAGTTCGGCTTCCTGATCGACGCGCTGCGTTACGGCGCGCCTCCCCACGCGGGCATCGCTCTCGGGGTCGACCGGCTGGTGGCGATCTTCTTGGGCGAGAATTCGATCCGCGAGGTCATCGCGTTCCCGAAGACCCAGCGGGGCATCTGCCTGATGACGGGCGCCCCGGGGCACGTGGCCGAGCACCAGCTGCGCGAGCTGGCGCTGAAGGTCAGAACGGAGTGAACGGAGGAGCCGGGTCATGATCCAGAAACTGCGACCGCCGCGTGCCCCATCCCAGCCCGAGCCGGCTCCGGCCAGGCCCTCGAAGGCCACGGAGCTGGGGGCCAAGCTCGGCGACAAGGTCAAGCAGCTCCAGGAGAAGATGGCGAGCGAGGAGGTCCCCGATCTCCTCAACCGGCCCGACCTGCAGAACCGCTCGATGGCGGCCTTGATCGACGTGATGGCGGCCGTCCTGGTCTTCTTCTTCTTCGCCTTCGCGGGGCGCACGATCCTGCCCTCGGGGCTGGACACGATCGTGGAAGCGGCGGTGTCGATAGGCTGCGGACTGTTCCTGCTCTTCAAGGATGGAGTGAAGGGCCAGAGCCCCGGCAAGCGCCTCGTTCACATCCGCGTGGTCCGCACCGATCGCGATGCCCCGGTGGACGTCGTGACCTCCGCCGTGCGAAACTGGCCCCTGGCGCTGATGTTCGCCGGGCCGTTCGTCTCGTCGGCCCTGGGGTTCCTCCCCGGCAGCGGAATCCTGGCGATACTGCTGATGGCCGGGGCCTTCATCCTGGCCTGCTACGAGATCTATCAGGTGCTGATGGATCGCGAAGCCGGCAGGCATCTGGGAGACTCGCTGGCCAGGACGCGAGTCACCGACGACTGAGTTCGACAGGTGGTTCGATTCCGATGATGTTCCGCACGATTCCGGTCCTCGCTCTTGCCTTTCTCCTGACCCACGCCGGGGTCATGCCGGCCGCCGAGCCCGAATCGACGGACCTGGCGCACTGCCTGAAGGTGGCACTCGAACGCAACCCCGCGCTCAAGGCGGCCGAGCAGCGCATCGGCGTCGCCCGCCACGGCGAGCGCGCCGCGGGGGCCGCGATGCTCCCGTCCATCACGCTCCAGGACACCTACGACAAGACGGTCCGGAGCTTCAACCCGCTATTCTCGTACCCCGACACGAACCAGGTCGCGACCGCCGAGCTGAGGCAATCGGTCTACAGCGGAGGCAAGCTGCAAGCGGCCCAGCGCGGGGCGCGGCGCCAGATCGAGCGTGCGCTCTGGGAGCTGGCCGAGGCCCGCAACGGCGTCGTGGAAGGGGTCGTGCGGGCCTACCTCGACTGGCTGCAGCAGGACGAGGTCAACGAGTACTTCCGCTCGGCCATCGAGAGAGACCAGAAGCTCGTGAACGAGATCGGCGTGCGGGTCGACGCGGGGAAGGCCCTGGAGGCCGACCGGTTGCAGGCCCACATCCGGGTGCTGGACGATCGGCGCAAACTGCTGGAGGGTTCCAATCGGGCCGAGCTGGCGCGCTCCATCCTCCTCACCCACATGGATCTGCCCCAGGGCACGCCGCTCGCTTCCGTGAAGGACCTGTCGCTCCTGCAGGGTATTGCCGAGCCGGCCCCGATCCTGGGCGAGAGCAACGCGGCGTTGCGGGCGGCCAGCGCCTCGGTCGAGGCGGCCCGGGCCGACCTGGAGAAAGCCCGTGGCGAGAGCCGGCCGACGCTCGACGTCGCGGTGCGCCAGAGCCACGCGTTCGACGGGCTCGGGTTCCTGAGCATCGATCCTGATTTCACCGATTACATCGCCGTGGCGAGCTTCCCCCTGTTCGACAGCGGGCTGCGCCGAGAGCGCGCGCGGGCCGCGAAGGCGACCGTCGAGGCCGCTCGCGAGGAGTACCGCAACCTGCGCTTGCAGAAGGAACTGGAACTGACTCGCGCCCGGCTCGAGCTGAGCGAGGCGGCCAACCGGCTCGCCATCGCCCAGGACAAGCAGAAGTCCGCCGCCGAGAACCTGAGGGTCGCCAAGGAGCGCTACGACGCCGGCACGGTCCTGCTCTCCGAGACGCTCGACGCCGCGGCCAGCGTCGAGTTCGCGGCGACCGAGCAGATCACGGCGCGCTTCGACGTCTATCGCGCCAAGGTCACCATGCTGCGGCTGCAGGGGAAGATGGCCGAGGCCGGTCTGATCCGGTCCGGCAAGTAGGCTCGAGGATGGCGGAGCATCCGGCGCCGCTCTCCTTTCTGGACGAGATCGCGGCCCTCAAGCGCGAGGATGTCGAACGCGCCCGAGGACTGCGCCCGCTCGAGGGACTGAAGGCGCGGGCCCGCGACCGGGGCCCCGCCCGCGGGTTCCTCCTGGCCCTGGCCGGCCGCAAGCAGCCGCGCCTGATCTGCGAGATGAAGCGGGCCTCTCCGTCTCGCGGCCCCATCAACGCGGCCGCCGACGTGACGCGGCGCGTCCAGGCCTACGAAGCCGCCGGGGCCGCCGCGGCCTCGATCCTCACCGACCCGCACCGCTTCGGGGGCTCGCTCGACGACCTGCGCTCCGCGGTCGAGGTCTGCCGCCTGCCTTTGCTGCGCAAGGACTTCGTGCTCGACCCTTACCAGATATGGGAGGCGCGCGCCGCCGGGGCCGACGCCGTGCTCCTGATCGTGGCCATGCTCGAGCGCGACCTCTTCCGGCGTCTCGTGGACGAGGCGTCCGCCGCGGGGCTCGACGCGCTGATCGAGGTCCACACCGAGCCCGATCTCCAGGCCGCCATCGACGTGAACGCGTCGCTCGTCGGCATCAACAATCGCGACCTGCGCACGCTCAAGGTCTCGCTCGACACCTCCCGGCGCCTGCTGCCCTGCGTGCCCTCGAGCGCCGTGGCCGTGAGCGAGAGCGGCATCCGCACGCCCGCGCAGGTGCGCGAACTCTGGGCTCTCGGCGCGCGCGCGTTCCTGGTCGGCGAGGCGTTGATGGAGCTGGGCGAGGAGCGTCTACCCGAGTCGATCGCCGCGCTGACCGGAGCTTTGATGCCGTGAAAACAGGGGTTAGGGGTTAGGGATTAGGGGTTAGGCAAGTTCGGAAAGCCGCGCGAGGGGGCGCGTCATGACCCAGGAACGGCGCTCTCGTGGGGCCTTGGGCCGTTCCCTGGGCGTGACGCGCCCCCGGTGCGAACCGTCCCCTGGCCCCCAACCCCTAACCCCTAACCCCTAACCCCTTGCTCCTAACCAATCTGCTTCTCGATCTCGCGCACCAGTAGCTCGACTTGCCAGGGGGCCATCACCCAGCCGAGGTGATCGGCGCCGGCGCGCACCTCGCCGCGAGCGACCGTGCCGGACAGGGCGGCGCTCTGGAGCGGCACGAACGGGTCGGCGTTGGCGAAGCCGGGGAAATAGCGCTCCTGCACGCGGCGGATGCGCTCCTTGGGATTGATCAGCCAGAGGCCGAGACGCGGGCAATCGCCCGCGAAGCAGACGCACTTGTCCAGGTGTGGATCCTCGGCGTTGAAGCGGGCCAGCTCGGGGTTGGGCTGCAGGTCGAACGGGGCGAAGCCGGCGCGGTCGAAGGCGCCGTCGGCGTTGTCGTAGAAGATGCCCCGGAAACCGGGACAATCGGGCATCAGGTTGCCGAACCCCTGGCGCAGGAGCAGCAGGTCGCCCGGGGTCATCAGAGGGCGCAGGTCGGCGGTGGAGGCGGCGAGGCTGTTGATGAGCGTTCCCCGGTGGGGCGAGCCGGCCGAGAGGCTGGCCTGCACCAGACCGGCGAAGTCGCCGGTGTTCATCGCGTAGCGCTGCACCAGGCCGCCCATCGAGTGGGCCACCAGGACCGCCTTGCTCGAGGTCTGCTCTCGATCGAGCAGCGCGCGCACCTCGGCGGCGAGCGTCTCGCCGGCCCAGCGCGGGTGGCGCCAGGAGGGGTACTCGAACGAGTACCACTTCACGCGGTCGCGCAGCTTGCGGGCGAGCTTGTGACCACGGATGGCGTTGAAGAAGAGCGGGCTCGTGATGCCGGAGAGCCGCAGGTGCGGGGAATCCCAGAGCAGGCCGTGAGAGACGACGACCGGGCAGCGGGCGCCGAGCGGCCGTTCATCTTCCGGCTCGGGCCGCAGACCGGGGCGATCGCCGTAGAGATGGAATTCGCGCAGGTCGGCGAGCAGCAACTCTCGATTGGCTCCCGCCTCGAGTTCGAGCAGCACCTCGCGGCGCAGCTCGTGGTGGCGGACCTGCTGGAGCCAGAGCCACAGGGGCTGCAGCAGCCGGCGCCGGGCCCGGGTGAGGGGCGCCAGGGTCTCGCAGCCGAGGACGTCGTAGTGAATCCAGACGCGGACCGGCGTGCGCTCGCTGGGCCCCTCCCAGCGCAGCCAGATGCCGAGGACCGCCTTGCGGCGGCCCAGGATCAGCTCGTTCTCCGGTAGCGGGCCCCAGCAGAGGAACTTCTGATCGTCGGGGTTCTCGGCGCGAGGCTCGACGCCGGGGACGACGACCGGTTGAAGACCGAGGGCTGGGTCGATGGGGGTCATGAACGAGGCTGGAGGCTGGAGGCTATAGGCTATAGGCTGTAGACGGACTGCGGCGCCGGTGCTTGCGGGAACCGTCAGTGCTCGCGCGGTTCCGGTTCCACCATACGTTTCCCGAAAGCCACGCGTCGGTCCTCCAGCCTCCAGCCTCCAGTCTCAAGCCTCCAGCCTACAACATGACAGTCGTCGTCGGCACCAGCGGTTACAGCTACAAGGACTGGGTGGGCCCCTACTATCCGGCCGGCACGCGGCCGGACGCGATGCTGGGCCTCTACGCGGGTGAGTTCCGCGCGGTGGAGCTGAACTTCAGCTACTACGGGCTGCCGAAGGCCGCGACGCTCGAGAAGATGGCCGCGCGGGTGGACGACCGATTCAAGTTCACCTTGAAGTTACACAAGGACCTGACCCACGACCGCGACCGGGCCCGCGAGTCGATGCCGGCCTTCCGTGAGGCGCTGCGGCCGCTGACCGAGAGCGGGAAGCTGGGCGGCCTGCTCGCGCAGTTCCCCAACTCGTTCCAGGGCACGCGCGAGAACTGCCGGCACCTGCTGTGGCTGGCCGAGGAGCTGCAAGGTCGCGGGCTCGCGGTCGAGTTCCGGCACGACTCCTGGGACAGGGAGGACATCCCGGTCTGGCTCGCCCGGCACGGGATCGCGCTCTGCTCGGTGGATCTGCCGCGGCTGCAGGGGCTGCCCTCGCCGGCGGCCCGGCTGGCCGACCCGGGGATGGCCTACGTGCGTTTCCACGGCCGCAACGCGGCGAGCTGGTACCGGCACGACGAGAGCTACCAGCGATACCAGTACGCCTACTCCGGGCCGGAACTCGCCGAGTGGGTGCCGCGGGTCAAGGAACTGGCCGGGCAGGCGGCGGCAGTCTACGTCTTCTTCAACAACCACTTCGGCGGGCAGGCTGCCGCGGACGCGCGGGCGTTCCGGGTCTTGCTGGCCGCCGCGGGAATCTTGTGAGGAGGCCCATGAAATCGAAGACCCAGTATCTCGAGATGAACGTGCCGGCGCGGCGAGGCTTCGTCAACATCACGCCGCAGGTCGAGAAGGCGCTGCGCGAGAGCGGCGTGCAGGAAGGCCTGGTGCTGGTCAACGCGATGCACATCACGGCCAGCGTGTTCATCAACGACGACGAGCGCGGGCTGCACCACGACTACGAGGTGTGGCTCGAGAAGCTGGCCCCGCACGAGCCGGTCTCGGGCTACCGGCACAACGACTCCGGCGAGGATAACGCCGACGCTCACATGAAGCGCCAGGTGATGGGCCGCGAGGTGGTGGTCGCGGTGACCGCCGGGAAGCTCGACTTCGGTCCGTGGGAGCGGATCTTCTACGGCGAGTTCGACGGCCGCCGCAAGAAGCGCGTGCTGATCAAGGTGCTCGGAGAGTAGGCGAGGGTCGGTTGCCGGCGTGGGCATTGTCCGCCAATCGGGACCCTGAGGAGACGACGGACGCCGCTACTGCTTGGGCGTCTCCGGCGCGGCCGCGCTCGTCTCGGTCGACGTGCTGACCGACTTCACGGCGATCGACTTGATGCGAGTGTCTTCCTTGCTCAGGGCCGAGGGGGGCATCGGCTTCGCGTTCCTGGGCTCGGCCGGAGCGCCGAGTTCCTCGAGGAGCTTGAAGGCCTCTTCCTTGACCTGCTCGTCCTCGCTCTCGTAGGCCATCCGCAGGTGCATCACGGCCCCCTTCGGCTCGCCGTCGGACCGGAGCACCTTCGCCAGGAACAGCTGGTAGCGCCCCTCGCGCGGAGCGAGCTGGCAGGCCAGTTCGAGTTGCTCGGCCGCGGCGGCCAGGTAGCCTCGCCGGAACAGAGTGCGCCCCTCGAGGAAGAAGTGGTAGGCGCGGTTGGCCACCTCGCCGCCCTCGGCGCGGCGCCGCTCCGGACGGGCCGGCTCGTGAGCCGGCGCGGGCAGGGCCGTCAGGATGAGGAACAGGGCTGCCAGGAGGCACGGGACTCGACGATTCATCGGATTCTCCTCGAGGGTCTGGTCAGGGTCTTGGACGCGACTGTAGCACGGCGGAGCGGGCGCTTCCAGCCGTGT
>CAZSVK010000199.1:0-10590 GCA_964610245.1 uncultured bacterium | reverse complement strand
TCCCCGCGGGACTCGCGGCAAACGGCAGCGCCACCAGCAGCCAGCAGGCCAGGTAGTCGGGGTTGCCCATCGTGGAGGCCATCCCGCGGCCCGGCCAGCCCTCGGGCGCGGTGAACGAGAGCCCCGCCCAGCCTGGGGCCAGCGTCTGGAGCAACCCGGCCCCGCCGGCCAGGCAGGTCACGACGGCCAGCGTGCGCCCCACCGCCGGGAGTTCGGCCGGCGTCAGGGCGAGCCGCACCGCCCAGTAGACGAGCCACAGGAGCGCGGCATCCCGCAGGGCCGGCCAGGCGAACCACGGCCGGGGCGAGACCAGCGCGAGCGCCGCCCAGGCCGGCAGCGCCACGCAACTCCAGGCGTCCAGCCAGCGCCAGGAGGGCAACCGGGTCGTGCCCCACGAGACCCGCCAGGCCAGGCACGTCCAGGCGCCCGCGACCAGGAACCAGGCGGCGGTCGTCTTCGCGAGCGTCGGGTCGTACAGGCGCGGCGAGAAGGCCAGTCCCAGGCAGGCCAGCAGCGCCAGCAGGGCCCAGCCTGCCAGCCTGCCCGGGGCAGGCCGGGTCGCCTGGCACTCCTCGGCGGCACGGGAATTCATGGCGGAAGTATAGGCCCCATCCCTGAACGGCCGCATTGACAGCCACCCGAGCTGCGGCTACAGTCCCCCCTCGTGAACGAGAAGCCCGCCCCCATCTGGCCCAATCCCGAACTGCGTCCCCGCACCAAGAAGGTGACCGTGGTGATGCCCGCCTACCTCGCCGAGAAGACCATCGAGGCCACCCTCGAGGCGGTCCCCAAGGAGTGGGTCGACGACATCATCGTCACCGACGACGCCAGCAAGGACGGCACCGTCGAGGTGTCCCGGCGGCTCGGGCTGCACACGCTGGTGCACCCGAAGAACCGCGGCTACGGCGGCAACCAGAAGACCTGCTACACCGAGGCGCTGGCCCGCGGGGCCGACATCGTGGTGATGGTCCATCCCGACCACCAGTACGATCCCGCGGCCATCCCGCGGCTGGTGGCGCCGCTCCTGGAAGGCCGCGCCGACGCGGTGTTCGGCTCGCGCATGCTCGGGAAGCGCTTCGTCGAGGGCGGCATGCCGCGATGGAAGTTCGTCGCCAACGTGCTGCTCACCGCCATCGCCAACGTGATCCTCAACATGTACCTGACCGAGTATCACAGCGGTTTCCGGGCCTATTCCCGGCGTTATCTCGAGACCATCCGGTTCGAGCGCAACTCCGACGACTTCGTCTTCGACACCGAGATCATCGCCCAGGGCGTCGTCAAGGACATGACGATCGAGGAGATCCCCATCACCACCCGCTACTTCCCGGAGGCCTCGCAGATCGGCTTCGTCCGGAGCTGCGTCTACGGGATGGGAATCCTCAAGACGCTGGCCAAGTACGTGCTCTTCAACAGCGGCCTCTGGAGATACCCCCAGTTCGAGTGACGTCCGGGGGCGCCGTGGCGCACGCGGGCCCTAGACCCCGTGGCCGGTGAAGCGCCGCACGCCCCTCCCCCAGAGCGCGACGAACGCCCCCGCCAGCAGCGGCAACCAGCAGGCGGCCGTCACCGCATGCCCGGTGGCCGCCGCCCCGTCGAGCTTGCCGAGCATCGCCTGCGCCGGAACGTAGAGCAGCAGGGGGAAAGGCGTCCACCCGAGCGCCCCTTCCACCCAGGCGGGGAAGAAGCCGAGCGGCAGCACGCCGCCGCTGGCCAGCCGCATCAGGAACTCCACGGCGTGCACCAGCCCGACGATCCTCAACATCCAGAAGGCCGCCGTCCCGACGATCAGCCGCACCAGCGCCTGCATCGCGACCGCCACCGACATCCACAGGCAGAAGCTCGCCAGGCCGGGCATCCGGCCGAGCACGCAGCCGGTCACGACGGCCGCCAGCGGCGTCAACACCAGCAAGTTCAGCAGGGTCGGGGCCAGCTCCCGGCCCGCGATCGCCGCCCAGGGCACCGAGGGCCGAGCCAGTTGCACCGCCAGGCCGCCTCCCAGCACCAGCTGCTCGAGGCGTAGCGAGACGAACCGGGACGGCGTGGCCCGGCCCACCAGCAGCATCACGGCGTAGTAGGCCAGCACGTCGCGCGCCGCCATCCCCCCGCTCCCGGAGCCCAGGAACAGGTCCCACATCAGGAACGTGATGGCCAGCTCGAGCGGATAGGTCAGCAGCCCCACCGCGCAGTCGGCGAGGTAAACGCGAGAGGTACGAAGCCCCGCGCGCAGGTGGGCGCGAAAGCTCCGGAAGGCGGCCACGGCGAAGATGCGCATCGCCGCTCAACCCGCCGGGCTCTGGTAGGCCGCCAGCCCCCGGCGCCACACCCACTGTTGCAGCCCCCACCACATCGCCAGGACCGCCAGGGAGGCCGCCGTCACCAGCGCCAGCCCCCCCGGCGAACTGCCGCCGGTCGCGAAGAGCGCCGGGTAGGTCACGGCGAGCACGACCGGGGCGAACAGGGCGATGACGAGCTGCACGGTCCAGGAGAGCGCATTCAGCGGGAAACGGTAGAAGTTGTAGAAGAGATCCAGGAACGAGAGGATGGCGTCGCCCCTGGGCACCCAGAACGCCACGTAGCAGAGCGTGAGCTGGATGCAGGAGAAGGCGCAGAGGCCGAGCAGCATCACGGCCAGCCCCGCGGCCACGCGCCCGGGCTGCGGCTCCACGCCTCGGCTGGCGAGGTAGAGCACGAGCGGCACCTGCGCGAGCAGGCGGTTGACCAGCTCCTCGGGCCTGAGCCACGAGGCCAGGTGCGCCCATCGCGGATCGACGGGGCTCACGAGGTACAGGTCGAGCATGCCGGTCTGGATCGCCCCGAAGATCGTGTGACAGCCCATGAAGACCGAGTGGAACAGCGCCAGGAACAGGTTCCCGAACAGATGGAGGACGAGGATGGCGTCGAAGGTCCAGCCCTCGAATCGCGGCAGGCGGGTGAACAGGTACTTCCAGAGGACGAGCGAGATGACGAGCTGCACCAGGTAGGACGACTGCTCCATCAAGAGCGACGCCCGAAAGATGGTATTGCGGCGGAAGTTGACCCAGGCGTAGACGGCCAGCAGACGCAGCTGGCGGACCACGAACCGCCAGAGCGTCGGACTCGAGGGATGACTCGGGGTTGATTGGTCCTTCACTCCGCTCGAGGCTCCTCGGCATAGGCGATCCGCATCACCTGATCCAGGTCCGGATCGTTCATCTCCAGGTCGATGACGTCGAGCGACTGCAGTAACTCGGAGGTGAAGGCCGCGATCTCGACCGCCGCCGGCACCTCCAGACGGCGGAAGTCGAAGCCCGATTCGACGACCCGGCAGCGGCCCAGGGCCGCTTCGAACCGCTCCGCCGAGCGGATGCGCGAGAAGGAGACGCGCAGGCACTTCACCGGCAGGTACTGGCGGCGCAGCTCGGCGGGCCCCCCGTCGAATCGGATCCGGCCGTCTCCCAGCACGATGATGCGCGTGCAGAGCGTCTCGATGTCCTCCATCTGGTGCGTCGTCAGCATCACCGTGACGCCGTCCCGGCGGTGCAACTCCTGGAGCAGCTGACGCATCGCGTCACGTGCGTCGGCGTCGAGGCCGATCGTGGGCTCGTCCAGGAAGATCAAGCGGGGGTGGTGGAGAAAGCTGGCGGCGATCTCGCAGCGCATGCGCTCGCCGAGCGAGAGGCTGTAGACCCGGCGGTCGAGCAACCGGCCGACGCCGAAGATGGCGTCGAAGCGCTCCAGCCACCGGGCGAAGTCGGCCTGGCCCACGGCGTAGATCTCGCGGTAGACCTCGAGGGCGTCGCGCACCGGAAGCTCCCAGAACAGCAGGCTCTTCTGGCCGAACATCACGCCGATGCGGGCGGTGTACTCGAGGCGGTCGCGCCACGGCACCAGTCCTAGACAGCGCACCGTGCCCGCCGTGGGGACCAGCACTCCCGTGAGGCACTTGATGGTCGTCGACTTGCCGCTGCCGTTGGGGCCGACGTAGCCCACGAACTCGCCCTCGCCTATCGAGAACGTGAGGTCCCGGATGACGGTGGAGCGCTCGCGTCCTGGGAACAGCCGGCGCCACCCTCCGGCATCCTCGGACGGCTTGCGCTGCTTCCAGAACGATCGGGACAGGCCCTCGACCTGGACGGCGGGCGAATCGGCTGACACCGGGCCAGTGTGCCGCCGGCCGGGCCGCGGTTTCAAGCGGGAGAAGGGCGTGTTATGCTGCCGGCAACCTTGCAACCATGCCGGGACGCCCGTTTCTGTATATCCTCCTGGGGCTCTGGGCGCTGCTGTCGCTCTTTCCGCTGGCCTGGATGTTCCTGACGGCCTTCGTCAAACCGGAGCTGATCCGCTCGACGGCCGTGCTGCCTGTGTCCAGCTGGAGCGACCTGAGTCTGGAGAGCTTCCGCGTGCTCTGGAAGCACGCGCAGATGGGGCGATGGTTCCTGAACACGCTGCTGGTGTGCGGCGTGGCGACAGTGCTCCACGTGCTGTTCGACGCGATGGCCGGCTACGCCTTCGCCTGCAAGGAGTTCACGGGCCGCTCCGTGCTGTTCTGGCTGGTCCTCGGGACGATGATGATCCCGGGGCAGGTGCTGATCGTCCCGATGTTCCTCTTGATGCGGAACATGGGGCTGGTCGACACGCTGGCCGCGGTGCTGCTGCCGTCGCTTTCGAGCCCCTTCGGCATCTTCATGATGAGGCAGTTCATGCGCAACGTGCCCAGGGACTTGCTCGACGCGGCGCGCATCGACGGCTGCTCGGAGCTGGGCATCTTCCGTCGCATCGTGATGCCCCTGGCGGCGCCGGCCATGGCCACGCTCGGCATCTTCGTGTTCATGAGCAGCTGGAACGCCTTCCTCTGGCCTCTGGTGGTGCTCTTCAGCTCCGAGAAGTACACCCTGGCGGTCGGGCTGGCGACGCTGCAGGGCAAGCACACGATCGATTACGGGCTGTTGATGGCCGGGGCGACGGCGACGGCGTTGCCCATGATCGTGGCGTTCCTCTTCATGTCGCGCTTCGTCGTGCGCGGCCTGGCGATGGGAGCTCTGAAGGGATGACGGCATCGAGGCTGATCCTGGCGATCGAGGGCGGCGGCACCAAGACCGACGCCCTGCTCGTCAGCCCCGAGGGGCAGGAGCTGGCGCGGGCGCGCGGTGGGCCGGGCAACCTGCACTCGGTCGGTCCGGTCGGTCTGACGCGGCTGTTCGAGGAGTTGCTGCAGAAGCTGGGCGTGCGGCTCGAACTGCGGCCCGAAGAGGTCGGAGTGGTCTCGCTGGCGATGGCGGGGGTCGACAGCGAGTCGGAGCAGGACGCGGTGCAGGAGGCGGTCCGGGCCGCCGGGCTCAAGGCACCGGTCGTGGTCAACAGCGATGCGCGGGCGACCTTGCTCGGCGCCTGCGGGCCGGCGGGGTTGCTGGTCATCGCGGGCACCGGCTCCATCGCCTTCGGCCGCAACGCCGCGGGGCGCGAAAAACGCGCGGGCGGCTGGGGGCACGCCTTCGGAGACGAGGGCAGCGCCTACGACCTGGGCAGACGAGCGCTGGCGTTCACCTGCCGCGTGGTCGACGGCCGCTCGCACCCGGGGGCCCTGTCGGAGCGAGTGCTGTCCGCCCTCGGGGTCACCCGGGGCGTCAATCCTCGGCCGGCCATCCTGTGCTTGCTGGGCCAGGTGCGCACGATCGCCGCGCTGGCGCCGGTGGTGCTCGAGACGGCGCTCGAGAACGACCCGGTGGCGCGAGGCATCGTCGACACGGCGGCCCGCCAGCTGCTGGACATGGTCGACGCCGTCGCGACCCCCCTGGGTTTCGACGACGGTCCCTTCACGATGGCCCTTCACGGCGGTCTGCTCGCGCGTGGCAAGTTCTACTCCCGGCGGTTCGAAGAGATGGTGCAACTGCTCTGGCCCCAGGCCGAGCTGCGCCACACGACGGAGGATGCCGGGCTGCGGGGCGCCGCGGAGCTGGGGAGGGTGTTCCTGGCCGGAGGCCCACGTGACTAAACCGAACGTTATCAAGACCGGAAAGGCGAAGGACACGAAGCTCCGGGCCAAGCGGGCCCCCGGGCTGCGCGTCACCGAGCAGGCCAACCCGGCCACCGAGGACATCGACACTCTCGACGCGCTCGGCGTCGTCGACCGCATCAACGACGAGGATCTCAAGGTCGCCCCGGCGGTCCGGGCGGCACGCCGCGAGCTGGCCCAGGTGATCGAGCTGTGCATCGAGGCGTTCCGCGTCGGCGGCCGGCTCTTCTACGTGGGCGCAGGCACCAGCGGCCGGCTGGGAGTGCTCGACGCGAGCGAGTGTCCGCCCACCTTCAGCACGCCCCCCTATCTCGTCCAGGGCCTCATCGCCGGCGGTCCGCCCGCGCTCCAGAGGAGCGTGGAGGGCGCCGAGGACGACGAGGAGGCCGGCGCCCTCGCGCTGCGCCACCGAGGCCTGATGCGGGAAGACGTGGTGGTCGGCATCGCCGCCAGCGGCACCACGCCGTACGTGCGAGGGGCCCTCGTCGAGGCCAATCGCACCGGCGCCGCGACCGTGCTCGTCACCTGCAACCCCGAGGCGCCGCTTGCCAGGCTGGCCCGCGTCACCGTCGCCCTCGCGGTCGGGCCCGAGGTCATCGCCGGCTCCACCCGGATGAAGGCCGGCACAGCCACCAAGCTCGCACTGAACACCATCACCACCGGCGCGATGATTCGCTGGGGCAAGGTCTACGGAAACCGGATGGTCGACGTGAAGCCGGCCTGCGCCAAGCTCGTCGAGCGGGCCACCCGCCTGGTGGCCGACCTGGCCGAGGTGCCCCACGAGCGGGCGGCGCTCCTGCTCGAGGCCGGTGGCGGACGGGTCAAGGTCGCCGTCGTGATGCACCGCCGCGGCTGCACCCGCAAGGAAGCCGAGAAGGTCCTGGCCCACTCCAGCGGGCTCCTGCGCCGGGCGCTGGCCCTCGACAAGCTCCCGCCCGAGCCCGAGGCCCCCCCGAGAGCCCGCCCGATCCTGGTCCGGAAGGTGAAGGCGGAAGTCCCGAAGTCGCCGCGAGCCCCGCAGAGGACGAGATCGGGCGGCAAGACGCCCTTGCCGGCCTCCCGCGCCCGCCGGCGCAAGGCGTGAAGACCGGCCTGGACAGGCTCCTCGAAGGCGCTCTCGGCGGCATGCTGGCCGGGGCCCGCGTCGCGCTGGCCTCCAACGAGGCTGCCCGCGACCGCCGCGGCCGCCCCGCCGCCGACTGCTGCCTGGAGGCCGGCTTGAAGGTCGAGCGCCTCCTGGCACCCGAGCACGGCTTCGACCTGGCCCTGCCCGAGGGCCAGCGGTTCGGCCCCGGCCGCCATCCCCGCCTGGGCCTGCCGGTCGTGCCGTTCTACGGCGACGGCCTGGTGCTGACCCCGGAGGCGCTCGGCGGCGCGGAGGTCCTGCTCTTCGATCTGCCGAACGTGGGACTGCGCTGCCACACCTACCTGGCCAACCTGGTCGAGGCGGTGCGCTACTGCGCGAGCCATGCCACCGCCCTCGTGGTGCTCGATCGCCCGAACACGCTGGGCGGCCTCGCGGTCGAAGGGCCGCCGGCGGGCGAGCCGTTCCTGAGCGACGTGGCGCCGGTGCCGCTGCCGTTCCGGCACGGTCTGGTCTGGAGTGAACTGGTCCAATGGCTCCTCCGGACGCTCCCCGCCCGGCTCGAGCCGCGCTGCGTGCCGATGCTGGGCTGGCGGCGCGAGCAGTGGCACGACGCGACCGGCCTGTCGTGGGCCGCTCCCAGCCCGAACCTGGGCTCCTTCGACGCGGCCGTCGCCTATCCCGCGACCGTCTGGCTCGAGGCCACCACGCTCTCGGAGGGCCGCGGCACCGGACGCCCATTCGAGTGCTTCGGCGCGCCCTGGCTGCGCCCCGGACCCGCCCTCCGCGCCCTGGCCGACCTCGACCTGCCGGGCGTCGCCTTCGCCGAGACCGAGTTCGTCCCGGCCCGCTCCAAGCACGCCGGCGAGCGCTGCGCGGGTCTCGAACTCAGGGTGGCCGACCGGCCCCTCTACCGGCCGCTCGAGACCGGATTGGCCCTGCTCCAGACGCTCCGCGACCCCGCCGTCTGCGGCTTCGAGTGGGTGCGCGGCGCGCGCACGGGTCTCTACTTCGTCGACCGGCTCGCCGGCACCGATCGCCTGCGCCTGGCGCTCGAGGAGGGCAGGCCGGCGCGCGAGCTGGCCGCCGAATTCGCCCGGGACGCGCGAGCGTTCGAAGCCCGCCGCGGGGAGTTCTTGCTGTATGAGTGAAGGGACTCGAAACAGGAGGCCGCGATGAGTGCCGGTGGATTGCGCCGCAAGATTGGTCAACTCTTCATGTTCGGGTTCCAGGGACCCGCGCCCTCGGAGCCGCTGAAACGCTTCCTGGCCGAGTGGAACCTGGCCGGCGTCATCGTCTTCACGCGCAACGCGGCCGACGGCGAGGGGATGGTGCGCCTGACGTCGCAATTGCGCGCCGCCGCGCCCGGACCGCTCCTGATCTCGATCGATCACGAGGGCGGGCCGGTGCTGCGCCTTTCGCGCGGGGTGAGCCAGCTCCCCTCGGCGATGGGCCTGGCGGCCTCGGGAGATCCGGGCCGGGCCAGGCTCGCCGGCGAGCTGGCGGGGGCCGAACTTGCGGCGATGGACCTGGATATCAACCTGGCGCCGGTGCTGGACGTGAACTCCAACCCCGACAACCCGGGCATCGGGCTGCGCAGCTTCGGCGAGACGCCCCAGGCGGTGGAACGGTTCGGACTGGCCTACCTCGAAGGGCTGCAGTCGGCCGGAATCTCGGCGACGATCAAGCACTTCCCGGGCAAGGGCTCGGCCTCGCTCGACGCGCACTTCGACCTGCCGTACATCTCCCGCGCCGAGGCCGAGTTGCGGGCCATCGACTTCCCCCCGTTCTTCGCGGCCATTCGCGCCGGCGTCGACTGTGTGATGGGCAGCCATACCGTCTACGCGGCCTTCGGCGACGACGTGCCGGGGACGCTCTCACACCGGGTGGCGACCGGCCTGCTCAGGGACGAGATGGGCTTTCGCGGGGTGCTGATCACCGACGATCTGGAGATGGGGGCGATCCGCGATCATTTCGGATTCGAAAGAGCCATCAAGTCCGCTTTTCTGGCCGGGGCCGACCAGTTGCTCATCTGCCACGATCCGGACAAGCAGCTGGCGGCGCTCGAACTGCTGGAGCGGGCGGTGCTGGAGGGCGAGGTCCCGGAGTCTCGGGTGGACGAGAGCGTGGCCAGGGTCCAGGCGCTGCAGGCGAGGCATGCCGCGAGGCGCGCACGGCCGCGGGCATCGCTCGAGACGCTGGTGGCCGCGGCCCGCCCGCAGGTCGAACGGATGTGGCGCGAATCGATCTGCCTGGTCCGCGACCCGGCCGGTCTGCTGCCCCTGCGGGCCTCGAAGAAGATCGCGGCCTTCTTCCCCGTGATGGCCGAGCTGAGCCCGGTGGAGGAGTCGTCCGGCGGAGAGCCCGCGCTGGCGCAAGGGCTGAGCGCGGCGCTGCCGGCACTCTCGACGTTCAAGTTCACGCCGAAGCAGAGCCAGGCCGCCGACGAGGTGTGCCGCGCCGCCGCCGATTCGGAGGTCACGCTCTTCTTCTCGTACAACGCACACGTCGACCCGGCCCAGGCCGAGCTGCTGGCGCGGGTGCGGGACGCGAGCCGGGGCTTCGTGCTGGTGGCGCTCAGGAACCCGTACGACCTGCGGCTGGCCCGCCCGGGGGACGCCGCGATGGCTACCCTGGGCTTCCGCCCGGGCGTGCTGGGCGTGGCCGGGCAGGTGCTGCTGGGCCAGGCCACGGCGGCTGGGAAGCTGCCGCTCGGCGGCAAGTTCTGGTGACAGGGAGGGCGGCTGATGAACCTCAGAGAGATGCTCGACGACATGGTGAAGCGCGGCTCGACGGACATCATCCTGTCGGCCAACCACGTGCCGATGTGCCGCATCGGGGGCCGGCTGGTGCCGTACGGGCAGGAGGTCTTCAAACCGGAGCTGATCCGGAAGATGGTCTGCGACGTGATGCTCGACGAGGCGCAGCGGGCGCGTTTCGAGCAGGCCGGCGAGACCGACGTGACGGTGAACCTGGCGGGCGTGGGCCTCATCGGCGAGCAGGTGGCGATCGCCCGGGCGAACGACCCCGGCGCGATGACCGGCGCCCGCCGCGCCGAGACCGATCTGGCGGCCCTGGAGAAGCAACTCTACGACCAGGAGCCCGGCAAGAGGCAGGGGGCCGAGCTGGCGCTCAAGAAGCTGGCGGCGGCAGGGAACCGGGGCGCGACGGAGATCCTGGAGCAGTTCGGCCGTTTCTACCAGACCAACTTCGAGGAGCGGAAGATCGGATTGCGCCGGTAGGACTGCTAGAATCGGGCCGATGGAGCGGAGCCCACGCCGAAAGATGGTCTTCACCCCCGAGAGCGTGCTGCCGTTCGCCGAGCGCCGGGCGCTGATGGTCGACTCGCAGCTCGCCGCCCGGGGCATCCGAGACCCGGAGGTGCTCGAGGCGATGCGCCGGGTCCCGCGGCACCTGTTCGTGCCCGAGGCTTGCGTGGACGAGGCCTACGAAGACTATCCGCTGTCGATCGGCCACGGCCATACCATCTCCCAGCCCTACATGGTGGCACTGA
>CAZSVK010000198.1:0-10605 GCA_964610245.1 uncultured bacterium | reverse complement strand
CGGGCTCGGTCATCCACGGCATGCACTACGTCCAGCACGGAGCCCACGGGGCGGCGGCGTCTTGCCTAACTTCTAACCCCTAACCCCTAACCCCTAACCCCTGCCTTACCCGTAGCTCTGCAAGAAGTTGCTCAGGATGAACCAGAGGTTCGCGGGGCGTTCGGCGAGGCGGCGCATCAGGTACGGATACCAGTTGGTGCCGTAGGGGATGTAGACGCGCATGCCGTGGTCGCGGGCCAGCTCGAGCTGCAGCTCGCGGCGAATGCCGTGCAGCATCTGGAACTCGTAGGCCTCGCGGGGCAGCTTCTGCTCGCGGGCGTACTGCTGGGCGATGCGGATGATCGACTCGTCGTGCGTGGCGATACCGTGAAAGAGGCCGCTCGACATCATCCGCTTCATCAGGCGCACGTAGCTGGCGTCGACGTCGGACTTGGCCTGGTAGGCGACCTCCGCGGGCTCCTTGTAGGCGCCCTTGCAGAGGCGGAACTTGCCGCCTAGCGCCAGGAGCGCCTCGACGTCCTTCTCGGTGCGGTAGAGATAGGCCTGGATCGCGAGGCCGACGTTGCCGTAGCGCGCGAGGACCCTCTTGTAGAGGTCGATCGTGATGTCGGTGTACTTCGAGCCCTCCATGTCGATACGGACGAAGCTGCCGATCTCCTGGGCGCGCTGGCAGATCTTCCCGACGTGGTCCTCGCATAGGGGCAGCCCGATGTCCAGGCCGAGCGCGGTCAGCTTGATGGAGATGTGGGAACGAACGCCGATCGAGTGGATGGCGTCGGCCAGCGCGAGGTACTCGTCGAGCGCGGCGCGGGCCTCGCTCTCCTGGCTGACGTTCTCGCCCAGGTGATCCATCGTGGCCTCGATGCCCTTCTCGTTGAGGGCCCGGGCGGCGGCGATGGCATCGTCGCGAGTCTCGCCGGCGACGAATCGCTGGGCCGACTTGCGAGAGAAATCGTGCCCCATGATGAACCGCTGGATCGATCTCTTCTCCGACAGATAGAGCAGGGTGCTCCGCGGCATGACCTCACATCTCCCGGTCGCGATCACGGGCGCACCGGAACCCGACGTTGTGCATGCAGGTGCCCGTCAGCTCCGGATAGCGCGCCCAGCTTGAGAGTTCTCGAAACTGGCTGAACCAGGACCCGCCGCGCAGGATCCGCTTCCCGGGCGAGGCCTCCGCCTCCCGTTCCCCACCGGGTGCATACGGATAGGGAACATCCAGTGACGCCGTCCACTCCAGCGTGTTGCCCAGCAGGTCCTCGGCCCCCTCCGGCCCCGCGCCCTGGGGCCGCGCGCCGGCCGGCTCGAGCCCGCCCCGGCTGGAATCGCGGCAGTTGCAGCGCTCCGGCTCGGGCTCGCTTCCCCACGGGTAGCGGCGGGCGTCGGTGCCGCGGGCGGCCCGCTCCCACTCGGCCTCGGTGGGCAGCCTCTTGCCGCACCAGTTCGCGTAGGCCCGGGCATCCTCCCAGCTCACGCCGACCACCGGATACTCGGGGCCGATCGGCACGTCGGCCCGCCCCCCCACCAGCCAGTAGCGCGGCTCGGGGTGGCCCGTGGCCTCGACGAACCGCCGGTACTGGGCGTTGTCGACCGGCCGGCGATCGAGCCAGAAGCCGGGCAACTCGACCTCGTGTTGCTGCTCCGGCGGCCCCATCGTGAAGCGGCCGCCCGGGATGGCCACCATCTCCGGGTCGCCGCCGCCGGCCGGCAGTTCGCGCTCCGTCGCGGCAGCCGGGACCCCCGCGGCCGCCCGCAGCGCCTCCGCCATCTCCTCGGCCGAGCCGTAACGCCGCGCCGGGTC
The DNA here is from genome assembly GCA_964610245.1 of uncultured bacterium. Taxonomy (GTDB): domain Bacteria; phylum Muiribacteriota; class UBA6191; order JACPRK01; family JACPRK01; genus CAZSVK01. The sequence goes on along the minus strand of CAZSVK010000198.1, from coordinate 8,804 downwards.
GGCCTCGAGGGCCCGCAAGATCGCCGGGTCGACGGCGGCCGGACAGTCCGGCGAGTGTTCCGACGGCGGCGGGAAACGCCCCATCGGCAGTTCGCCCGTGAGCATCTCGTAGAGCACGACCCCGACCGAGTAGAGGTCGGCCCGGGCGTCGACGCGCGAGGCGTCGCGCCGCTGTTCGGGCGCCATGTAGCCGAAGGTGCCCATGTTGGCGCCGGTGGCGGTGATGCGGCCTGCCGCGGCCTCGTCGCCGGTGAGCAGGGCCAGACCGAAGTCGGTCAGCTTGACCTGGCCGGCCTCGGTCAGCAGCACGTTCTGCGGCTTGACGTCGCGGTGGACGACGCCCTGTCGGTGGGCGTGGCCCAGGATCTCGAGCAGGTCGAGCGTGATGCGGAGCGCCTCGGCGGCCGCGAGTTTGCGCGAGCGCAGCCTGCGGTCGAGCGATTCGCCCTCGACCCACTCCATCACCAGGTGGGGGCGGCCCTCGTGCCAGAGCGTCTCGTGGTAGCGGGTGACCCCCGGATGGGGCAACCTGGCGAGCACTGCGGCCTCCCGTTCGATTCGCCTCACCTGCGCCTCGCTGCCGGCGGCGAACGTGCCCAGGACCTTGATGGCGACGCGGGCGCCAGTGGACCGGCGGACGGCGCGGAACACGACGCCTATCCCTCCGCGGCCGGCCTCCTCCTCGACGACGTAGCCCTCGAGGCGGGGGACATGGCTGGCGAGCGCCGTCGTGGCGCCGGCGCGCTCCCCGCCGCAGATCGCGCAGGCCGGTGCCGGCCCGGCGGTTTCCGCAACCGCGGACCGAGCGCCTCCGCAGGCGGGACAGGGATTCTCGTCGGCCGACATGGGAGCGGGATGATAGCCCATGACTGGAGCGGTTGTCAGCACGAATGAGCGCATGCAGACCCGATTCCTGGGCCTCGGGTCACGGTCGGAAACGAAAGGCGCCGGCCTGGCCCGTCACCCGTGACTCTCGCCCATCCGCGCGGTATAATTCCACTCGTGACCGGGGGTGTTCCGGTTTCGACAGATCAGGGAGTACGCAGGCTGCGATCCGAAGCTGACAGGATGGCTTCGTAAAAATCCTGTCGAAAATCATCTGCTGACTATCAGATGGCAATGGCTGCTTAATGCAGCCCGCTCCACGTCCGGTTTGCCCGGGACGGGCCGGCGGAGTGCAAATCAATCCGGGCTCTGGCTCACCCGATGCCTGTGAGGCGGGCCGAGAAAAACAGGATGGCCACCGGGGGCGGCGTGCTCGCGATGCCGGACCCGGGGCGACAGATCTGAACCGCGAGACATGATCGTAGACGTCTGCGGGCAACCTTTTCTGGACGGGAGTTCGACTCTCCCCACCTCCATCCCCCGACAGAACGGCCGCCCCGATCCGGTGGCCGTTCTCCTTTCCCCGGCGATCGCGTCATCGTGCCGCGGGGGATTGCCGACAGCGCCTCGCCCGATTAGAATCCCCAGCCACGAATGCGGACGGGACGGAGGTCTCATGCGAAACGCGTCGGTGTCGAGTCTGCTGGTCACGGCTGGGCCCGGGCGCGAAGCCGGTGTCGCCGCGGCCCTGTCCGCGTTCGCCGAAGTGGTGGTCACCCGGGGCGCCGGGGGGAAGCTCGCCGTGGTGTTGGAGCACGCCGCGGCCTCCGGGCCCGAGCAACTCTTCGAGCGCATCGCGGCCCTTCCCGGAGTGGATGGGGTCGAGCTGGTGCAGGTCGACACGCGCGGCACGGACGGCCTCTCGCGACGCGGATTTCTGGAGGGGCTGGCGGTCTCGGCCCTGGCGGTGGGGGTGGCCGCGGGAGCCCGCGCGGCTTCGGCTGAAGAGCCCGCGGCCGTGGGGGCTCCCCCGGCAGGCGCTGCCGGCGACTCGCTGAAGTGGTCGAAGTCGGTCTGTCGCTTCTGCGGCACCGGCTGTGGCGTGATGGTCGGCGTCGAAGGCGGCCGCGTCGTGGCGGTGCAAGGAGACCGCGCGAATCCGGTCAACAAGGGCCTGCTCTGCGTGAAGGGCTACCACCTCCCCGGCATCCTCTACGGCGCCGATCGGCTGACGCGCCCCCTCCTCCGGAAGGACGGCAAGCTCGAACCCACCGACTGGAACACGGCGCTCGACCTGCTGGCGTCGAAGCTGAAGCAGACGTTGAGCGCGCACGGCCCGAGTTCCGCCGGCCTCTACATGTCCGGGCAGTCGACCGTCTCCGAGGGCTATGCCGGCGTGAAGCTCTGGAAGGCGGGCCTGAAGTCGAACAACACGGAGGCCAACGCCCGGCTCTGCATGGCCAGCGCCGTGACCGGCTTCATGACCACGTTCGGCTCCGACGAGCCGATGGGCTGCTACGACGACTTCGAGGCGGCCGACGACTTCGTGCTCTGGGGCAACAACATGGCCGAGATGCACCCGGTGCTCTTCAGCCGGATCCTCGAGCGGCGCCGGCAGGCCACCTGGGTGCGGTTGGTCGACCTGGGCACCCGGCAGACGCGGACCACCGCCTTCGCCGACCGCTATGTCCCGTTCAGGCCCGGCACCGACCTGGCTGTCGCCAACGGCATCGCCCACCTGCTGCTCGCCCGGGGCAAGCTCGACTCGGAGTTCCTGGCGGCGCATGTGGTGTTCAAGAAAGGCAAGACCGGCCTGGCCTACGGCACGGAGGATCGCTTCAAGTTCCAGGACGAACCGGCCGCCAGCTCGCTCGACGAGTACCGCGCGTTCCTGGCCGACTACGCGCCCGAGAAGGTCGAGGCGATCTCGGGCGTTCCCGCGGCGACGCTGCGCGAGCTGGCCGACCTCTACGGCGAACCCTCGCGCAAGGTCGTCAGCCTCTGGTGCATGGGGGTCAATCAGCACGTTCGTGGCACGTGGATGAACAACCTCATCTACAACCTGCACCTGCTGACCGGGAAGATCGGCCGCAAGGGCTCCAATCCGCTGTCGCTGACCGGCCAGCCGAGCGCCTGCGGCACCGTGCGCGAGGTGGGCGTCGTCTGTAACCGCTTGCCGGCCGACATGGTGGTCACCGAGCCAGAGCACCGCAAGGTTGCGGCCGGCATCTGGGGCGTGCCCGAGGTCGATGTTCCGGCCAGGCCCGGGATGGACGCGATGGAGATGTTCCGGGCGCTGGCGCGGGGCGACCTGAAGTTCCTCTGGATCACGACGACCAACCCGATGGCTTCGCTGCCCAACCTCGAGCGGTACTGCAAGGCGGTCGATTCGGGCCAGGCGTTCGTGGTTGTCTCCGACGTCTACCCGACCCGCACCACCGAGCTGGCGAGCCTGGTCCTGCCCTCGGCGATGTGGGTGGAGAAGGAGGGAGTCTTCGGGAACACCGAGCGGCGTACGCAGCAGTGGGACAAGCTGGTGGAGCCTCCGGGCGAGGCGCGGGAGGATCTCTGGCAGCTCGTCGAGGTGGCCCGGCGGATGGGCCTGGGGAAGCTGTTCGAGCACGGGAAGACGCCGCTGCACGAGTGGCTCTTCGAGGAGTACAGGAAGTTCGGCCTCGGCCACGGCAAGGACCTGGCGCCCTACCAGGCCTACCGGCAGGCGCGTGGTCTGCGCTGGCCGGTGGTCGACGGCCGCGAGACCCGGTATCGCTACGTCGAGGGCGAGGATTCCTATGTGCCGGCCGGGGCCGGAATCAGCTTCTACAAGAACGCAAAGACGGGCGGCAAGGCGGTTCTCTGGCTGAGGCCCTACGAGCCGCCGGCCGAGTCGCCCGATCGAGACTATCCGTTCTGGCTGTGCACGGGCCGGGTGCTCGAGCACTGGCACACGGGGACGATGACGCGCCGCGTCCGGGAGCTTGCCGGGGCGATGCCGGCCGCCTACGTCGAGCTGCATCCGGACGATGCGGCCGATCTGGGTATCCAGCACGGCATGAAGGTGCGACTGACGAGCCGGCGCGGGAAGCTGGAGTTCACCGCCCGCATCGCGGACCGGTCGATTCCCGAGCGCGGCTCGGTGTTCGTGCCGTTCTTCGACGAGTCGTTGCCGATCAACGAGCTGACGCTCGACGCGACCTGCCCGATCTCTCGCGAGCCGGACTACAAGAAGTGCGCCGTGAAGGTGGAGCGGGCATGAGCGGGCCGGGAAGAGCGTCCCTGCCGCTGGCCCTGGCGGCAGTCCTGATGGCGATCGCGGCCTTGCAGCTCGCGCGGGCGGCAGAATCGGCCGAACGGACGGCCCTGCGTGCGACGCGGTCGGCGGGCCGGGCCTACGAGGGGGCGCCTCCCACCGTGCCCCACTGGTTCAACCCCCGGGATCAGCGGGTCTGCCTCCGCTGCCATGAGACCGGCGCCGACGTGGGAACCGGCCGGCCCGCTCCGATCGCACCGCACCCGGGCTGGCCGGCGTGCCTGCAGTGCCACGCGGCGCGGGCGACCGACGGCGCCGCTCTGCCCGCCAGTACCTTCAGCGGACAGGGGCTCCCCGCCCCCGGCCGGCGCGTGGCCTCGCCCGGCGCGCCGCCGATCGTGCCGCACCGCCTCTTCGGACGGGAGCGATGCGCCGCCTGCCACGCCGGCCCCGGCACGCCCGCGGTCATTCGCTGCTCGCATCCGGAACGGCCGCACTGCCTGCAGTGCCACCCGACCGACCAGGCGCTCGAGGCGGAGTGAGTGCGCGGCGACGCCCTCCCCACGGAATGAACAACAACTTTTACGAGATTCCGGAAATGCATAGGAGAGTGGTTCAGATGGTTCGCAAACTCTGTCTCGTCGCGGCTCTCGCGGCCACGGCGGTTGCCACGGTCTCGGCCGATACCGGCCGGAAGCTGGAAGCCAAATGGACTGGCAGCGTGCGGGTACGGGCCGAGTCGGCCTCCGACTACGACTTCAATTCGGCGCGGGGCGACCGCAATACCTTCGTCGCCGAGCGCCTCCGGCTGAAGGGCGACCTGCCGCTCGACGAGGAGACCCGGTTCCAGCTCGTGCTGCAGGACTCGAAGCTCTTCGGCGAGGAGTTCCCCGTACTCGGCGGAGAGCGAAACATCGACTTTCACGAGGCCTACATCGAGAAGAAGGCCCTGCTGGGCAACCGCGGGTTATCGCTGAAGATTGGCCGGCAGGAGCTGGCCTACGGAGACGAGAGGTTGGTGGGCACCTTCGGCTGGAACAACGTCGGTCGCACCTACGACGCGGTGCGCCTGCGTCTGGAGCGGAAGAACGCCTGGCACGAACTCTTCGTCTCGCGCGTCATCCACGACGCGAGCGCCCCGGCCGACCAGTCATTGTGGGGCCTCTACAACGGATTCGATCTCGGCGGCAAACGCGTGCTCGAGGCCTATCTCTTCCGGCGCCTGGATCCTCGGGCGGCCGTGAGACTCGACGAGTACACCTACGGCGTGAGGTCGAAGGGCCCCCTCGCCGGCGACTTCGACTACAGCGTGGAGGCTGCACTGCAGGGCGGCGAGCGCGCCGGGCTCGACATCGACGCCTGGGCCTGGCACTCGGGCCTGGGATACTCCCTGAAAGACCGGCGCAAGACGCGGCTGTCGGTCGAGTTCAACGCCGCCAGCGGCGACGACGATCCGACCGCCGGGAAGCTCGAGACCTTCGACAACCTCTTCCCGACCAACCACTACCTGTACGGGATGGGCGACTTCTTCTCGTGGCGGAACATGTCGGAGTTCAAGCTGGCAGTGTCGACCGACGTCAACCGGAAGCTCAGGGCCACGCTCGACTGGCACCTGTTCGCGCTGCAGGACGTGCGCGACTTCTGGTACCGCGCCGCCCGCACGCCGCTGCCCGCGTCGCTGCGCGACCCCACCGGCCTGGCCTCCGACGACGCCGGCAGCGAGTGGGACCTGCTGCTCAAGTACCAGTGGAGGAAGGAGGTGGGCCTCGAGGCGGGCTACGCGCGGTTCACGCCGGGCGACAACCAGCAGGGCCGCGGCCGCCCTTCGGATGACGCCGACTGGTTTTACCTGCAGACGACCTACACCTTCTGAGCCCACGCGAAAAACTCCTGATTGGTTGTTGACGTCCCGGGAGTTCTTGCGTAACGTCTAGTCTGGCCCGGTCAGAACAACGAAGGCCTCTAACTTGACAACACTCTGAATGGCCACCGCGCCGCCGTGCGGGGTGGCCTCGACGTCGAGGAGGTCGCTGTGAGTTCGAGATCGTTCGCGGGTTCTGTTGCTGGGCTGCTCCTGCTGTTGCTGTCGGCGGGAACCCCCGGGGGGGCGGTGCTGGCGGCCGGCGCTCAGGCGGCGACCGCACCGGCCAGCGTCGCCGTGGCCGTGCCCGACGACAGCAAGGACTGCGTCACCTGCCATCGCACGATCACTCCGGCGGTCGTGCAGCAATGGGAGAAGTCGCCCCATGCCGGCAACGGCATCGGGTGCTTCGGGTGCCACGAGGCGGCCAAGGATGACAAGGACGGCTTCGACCACCACGGCAAGCGAATCGCCACGATCGTCAGCCCGAAGGACTGCTCGCAGTGCCACGAGAAGGAGTACCAGGAGCAGCAGGGCAGCCGGCACGCCGACGCCGCGCGCTTCATCGGCTCGCTCGACAATTTCCTGGGCGAGATCGTCGAGGGCGGCCCCGCGGCCGACCTGGGCTGCAGGCAGTGCCACGGGTCGGAGGTGAAGGTGCTGCCCACCGGCAAGCTCGACCCCAAGACCTGGCCGAATGGCGGCATGGGCCGGATCAACCCGGACGGCTCCAAGGGCTCCTGCGCGGCCTGCCACTACCGTCACGAGTTCTCGCTCGCGGTGGCTCGCGGGCCCGAGACCTGCGGCAAGTGCCACCGGGGCCCGGATCACCCCCCGGACGAGATCTACCAGGAATCCAAGCACGGCGTGCTGTTCGAGACCTTCCGTCACGAGATGAACCTCTCCGCCAAGCCCTGGGTCGCCGGTCAGGACTACTCGGCCGCGCCCACCTGCGCCACCTGCCACATGTCGGCCACGAAGAAGCAGGCCGCGACCCACGATGTCGGGAAGCGCATCTCGTGGACCCTGCGGCCGGCCATCTCCACCCGCCTCGAGAAATGGGAAGAGAAGCGCGCCTCGATGACCGAGGTCTGCTCCAGCTGCCACGGCGGCCAGTGGGTGCAGAACTACTTCACCCAGTTCGACTCCTTCGTGAACCTCTACAACGACAAGTTCGCCAGGCCGGCCAAGGAGATCATGGACGCGCTGATCGCCGCCGGGAAGCTCACCAAGACGCCGTTCGACGAGCAGCTCGAGTGGACCTACTACGAACTGTGGCACCACGAGGGCCGGCGAGGCCGCCACGGCGCCGCGATGATGGGCCCCGACTTCGTGCAGTGGCATGGCATCTATGAGGTCGCCAAGCACTTCTACACGAAGTTCCTGCCGGAGGCGAAGGTGCTGTCGCCCGAGATCGTCTCCAAGATCCTGGACGCCTCTCCGCTGCACGACTGGCGAAAGGGCCTCTCGAAGGAGCAGCTCGAGAAGCAAATTCAGTTCTACAAGGAGCGCTACGGTCAGTGAGTTCGTAGATTCGGTAGCGTCATCCCCGGCGGAACTCGAACCGGAGCGGATCCTCCCTTCGCGCGCGTGCCCCTCGGCACGCGCGGCTTGACGGCCACCCGGCTGGTCGAGCAGGAACTGCACTCGCGGTAGTCTCCGGCAGTCTTGCGGGGGAGTAACCGGAACTCACACACCCTCATGTCGGGCGGCCGCTGGGGCCGGCTCCACGTGAGAGCTTCCCACGCGTGACTTGCATCTCGAGAACTAACAGCGATGTCATGACCTCGCTGCTGCTTGCCTGGTTGCTGACCCAGGCGGCCATCGCCGCTCCCGCGCGGCCGAATGTCGTCCTGTTCTTCATCGACACGCTCCGCGCCGATCACGTCTCCTGCCTGGGTTATCCGAAACGCACCTCACCGGCGCTCGACGCGCTGGCGAGTCAGGGCACGCTCTTCGAGGCGGCGATCGCCCCGTCGCCCTGGAGTTTGCCCTCGTACTGCACGATCCTCAGTGGGCTTCATCCTCCCTCGCACGCGGTGGACCAATCGGCCCAGTTGCTCCACGGATCGTTTCTCACGCTTCCCAAGATCCTGGCGACCCATGGCTACGCGACCGGCGGCTTCGTCGGGGGCGGCCACCTCAGTCGCTCCTTCGGGCTAGACAATGGGTTCGCGACCTACCGCGACAAGCCGCACTTCGGCTCCTTCTTTCACACCGTGCCCGAGGCGCTCGAGTGGCTCGACGCGGGAGCGGGCAAGCGCCCCTTCTTCGCCCTGGTCCAGGGCTATGATGTGCACTGCCCCTATCAGCCACCGGCGGGCTTCTCGGAACTCTATGACCCGGACTACCGCGGTCTCGTGCACGAGCGCGAGCTGCTGAAGTCCGATATCCTGCGCAATGTCGTGGACAACGTGGTGCGGCTGCCGCTCGCGCCGCCGGCCTTCGCGCCCGCCTCCCGGCCGGCTTCCTCCGGCTTCGCCTCCTCGCTGCTCGACGTCAGTCCTGGTACCCGGATCGAGCGCATCCCGCTGTCGGAAGCAGACCGCAGGCACATTGTCGCGCACTACGACGGAGCGGTGTCCTACGCCGATTCGTGGCTGGGAGTGTTCCGGGACGAATTGAAAGCGCGAGGTCTTCTCGAGAACACGATTCTGATTGTGGCCGGCGATCACGGCGAGAGCCTGGGGGAGCATGGGTATTACGGCCACATCAGGGATCTCTACGAAGAGCAGCTCCACGTGCCGCTGGCCTTCTCGGGCCCCGGCATCGCCGCGGGGCGGCGCATCCGCGACGTGGTGGGTCTGGTGGACCTGGCCCCGACGGTGCTGGAGTTGTGCGCCATCCCTCCTTGCCACGAGTTCCAGG